>JBMSKF010000038.1:0-2147 GCA_049419605.1 Bacilli bacterium | reverse complement strand
ATTTTGTGGACGAAAATCCAAACAATGTGCAAAAGCAAATGCTTCGTTTTGGTCAAGGGAATTATAGAATTTCAGATTATGTTGAATTACCCGATCAACATATCTTAATCGGCGGACAAAACCTTACGGAAGATGGTTTATATTACCCATTCTTTGAAAAATTAAATTTAGGTGCCGGCGCTGCTTACACTTCTTCTTTTCCTGTTGCCTTTCCTTCGGATGTAACCTATCAACCCGAAGCAAGTTTACGCAACGGCATTCAACATATCGTCTATGGCGATGATGACCATATTTATATGATTGGCCAAGTAGTGGCCTCCTTAACTAAATCGGATGGGACCTTGGTGCCATTAAGTGGATCCTTTGCGAATGGGAATATGTCTATGAACGAAAGTGTTTTGACTTTCATCGTTCAACTCAATCTCAATTTAAGTCAAATTCAATTTTTAGGTTATTTGGAAGATATCTCATCACAATTTGTGACCAATACCACGATTGAAGCAGTCAAACTTTTGGATGAAAACACGATGATCCTTGCCGGTAAAACCACCTCTAAAACAGGTGTTTTTCAACAAGCAAACTTGCAAGACGAAGGGTTTGTCATTCAACTCGATTTATCGAATAACCAAATCACGTTAGAAAAGGATTATTACTTTGTTTCCACAGGCTCTTACGTCATTGAAGGGATGAATGTTGCCGATAACCAAGATGTCTTTGTAGTAGGATCTTATACAAAGAATGATGGTAATTTTATTAGTTTACCATTGCCAACTGATAACCATCAAAACGGATTCGTTTTACGTTTAAACCAATCCAGTTATGAACCCGCATGGTGGTATGGTAGTCATCAGGCCAACATGGAATCACAATTAGATGGTCGTTATATCAGTGTTATGCAACTAGAAAATAATCGTCTTGTGGCAGTAGGCAATACCAACCTATCCGATTCCCCAACGAATGGTGAAGGTTCCATCATCAAAACCACGCTTACGTTGGATGGTGAAATCATCAACCAACGATTGTTATCCTCTCCAGAGCCTTTTATCATCAAAGGTTGGATTAAATCATCACAAGGATACCTTGCAATTGGACAAACTTACAGTACCTCGACCGATATCACCCTACTCCATTACAACCATCGAATGAATCTTATCCATGCTGAAACCATCCAGGGAAGTGGAAATGATCTTATCACCACCAAAATATCGGTGATGTATACAGGTGCAGCTTACTTCTTCACTCGTACGCAAAGTAGCGATTTAGATTATAACGCTACAGGTTTAAGTAACATCGTAACTACTCAAAGTATCAGTGTTTTCTAAAGCAATATTACCGTACTAAAATATTCCAAAGATGACCTTCTGGATCTATAAATCCAGTATTGTAGAAACCTTTTTGTTTAGCACGACTAGAAACTTCTAAATCTTTTCCACCATATTGGATTGCTTTTTGGACCATGTTTTCTGCTATATCAATTGAAGGCAATTCAATCGAAAACAACACGGAAGGACTTTGAAGCTTTGGCGTGACAATTGGCGTGGGGATAACACTTTGAAAAAAACCATCTTTGAAGATCATGAGGACTAATTGATGATCAAAAACAATGGATGCCTCATGATCCGTTACTTTAAAATTAGGGTTCATTTGAAAACCAATTGCTTGATAGAAATCAGCAAGTTTTTGAACATCTTTTGCGTAAATATTAAGCCAAATTGTCATATTAATAAGATTATAGGACAACATTTCCAAGTTTGAACATAAAGCTTAATTAAAGAAGGATGTTATTAAAAATAATTGATTGTCGATGGCGTTAGGATAAAACAATTAAGAAGGATTACTCCGTTTTAATTAAACCACACGGACTAGCTATCCGTGTGTTTACTAATCAAAAAACGAGCTTAGAATTTCGTTAATGTTTTTAATTGAACTTAGTATGCGATTCATTTTAGTAATAACTGGATAATTACTTTTAATCAATTGATAGAGTTTTTCAATACCATCATTTTTAATTTAATCTCGAATTGAATCGTTATCGATTCTTCCCATTGCTTTGAAATCGAAAATCGAGCGTAGCATACTACTTTTTTATTCATACTTCCTCCTCTTATTTTGATGATATATTTTTAAGAAATAGAATAACCCGAATC
>JBMSKF010000037.1:0-2226 GCA_049419605.1 Bacilli bacterium | reverse complement strand
ATGTTTTATCTCCCTTTTGTGCCACCTCTGCACATGAGACAAGAAATAAAGTAAGTAACAATAAAATAAAACGTTTCATTTAGTGAAGCGTCCTTGGCATGGATAAAATAAATAGAGGAATTTCTGCATCGAATGATGTCCCATCCTCAGTAACCATTTGATAGGTGCCATGCATCGAACCTACAGGGGTATTGATTTCAGTACCACTTGTATACGTATAAGATTCATGCGGTTGAATAAGTGGTTGTTCACCGACCACACCTAAACCCTTTACTTCGAAAGATTCTTCATTCGCATCGGTAATAATCCAATGACGACTCACAAGCTGTGCAGGTATCAAGCCATCATTACTGATCGTCACTGTGTAACTAAAAAAATAACGATTATGTTCAACACTTGATTTTTCATCTATAAATTGAGTTTCCACACTGATACGAATCGCATGTAATTTTGTGGATCCCATAATGTTAGGAAATCATACCTTGTGTGGGAGAGCTCGGTGATGCTGAATATAATTTTTTAGCCATACGTCCAGCTAAAAATGCTTCACGTCCTGCTTCTATGGCTTTTTTCATAGCGCTCGCCATCATGATCGGATCTTGAGCACTTGCAATCGCTGTATTCATAAGCACACCTTCGCAACCTAATTCCATGGCGATCGCGGCATCGGATGCGGTTCCTACGCCTGCATCCACTAGCACAGGAACTTTCGCATGCTCGATAATAATTTGTAAATTCCACGGATTTAAAATACCCATACCTGAACCAATAAGAGAGGCTAGGGGCATAATGGCACAGCAGCCAATATTTTCTAGTTCTTTCGCCACAATCGGATCATCCGATGTGTACACCATCACATCAAATCCTTCTTTAATTAAAACTTCGGCAGCTTTTAAAGTTTCAATCACATTAGGATAAAGTGTTTTGGGGTCTCCCAATACTTCTAATTTTACGAGCTTATGGCCATCTAATAATTCACGCGCTAAACGGAGTGTACGCACCGCATCATCGGCTGAATAACATCCTGCTGTATTAGGCAAATAAGTAAAACGACTAGGCGGTACAAAATCTAGTAGCGAGGGCTCTCCCTCATTTTGACCAATGTTAGTGCGGCGAATCGCCACCGTAATAATTTCAGCACCACTCGCATCAATTGCGAGTCTTGTTTGTTCAAAGTCTTTATATTTACCAGTACCTACTAACAACCTTGATTGGTAGGGTTTTCCTGCAATAAGAAGTTGATCTTTGTTTTGTGTCATCTAACCACCACCTACCGCACCCACAATTTCTAATTGGTCACCATCTTGAAGTGTGATGTTTTGAAATTCAGATTTTGAAATAATCATGCCGTTTTTTTCTATGGCAATGCGTTTACCTAAGAGATTAAGTTTTGTAACTAAACCTTCGACTGTCATCGTACTGTCATCAAAAGATTTTATATTACCGTTGATTCTAAGTTGCATAGTTGTAAATTTTTTAATGAATATTGAATTTTTATTCAAATTAAACGTCTTAAATACGTGAAACACAATTTCACAAAATGTTTGTTTAATCCCAAAAGGAAACTTTATATGCAAAATTATAATACAGATTCTACGAAGGCTTTGCCAAAAGGCAACGGTGAGATAGTTGAGGCTCTCCCTCCGGAATATCAAGAGACTACAGCTCAATTTAGCGAATTAGAAAAAGAAACTATTCGTCGCAGACGTTGGCTTGAATCAATCTCAGATTGCGTTTAAGTAAGTTTACGTTGAAACAGTTTTAGCGCGAGTTCGTAACCCAAAAAAGCCAACTCGGGATCGTAACGCTCACCCTCATCACGCATAAAGGCATGCTGGCCATTAAACTCGTGCCACGTAAATGCGAGTTTTGCATCAAGCATTTTTTCATACACCGTTTTGCGACCTGCATCTGGGATATGGTTATCCTGCTTACCCCAAATCATAAGAAGCTCACCATTGATCTCTTTTAAGCGCTCCATCGAATGTTGATTGGGTTTATTTGGAATGACAGTAGTATGTAAATCTGTCGCATAAAAACAAGCAGTTGCTTCAATTTCAGGTTGGAGGGCCGCTCTAAAAGCTAAGTGTCCACCAATACAAAATCCCATTGCACCCATATGACCTGAAAACCATGGTTGCTTTTTGACCCATGCAATCATGGCTTGATTATCTGTGTCATAACCTTCGACATCTTTTGCTGACTTATCTGCATTGCCTTTATCAC
>JBMSKF010000036.1:0-2415 GCA_049419605.1 Bacilli bacterium | reverse complement strand
TTTCTGGATTGGTATAAGCATTAAATAATGCAAAGGGTAGAACAAAACCGGAAAGTAAAAGAGATAAAATCAATGCAAATGAACCAGCAACTAAAGCAATGCCAATTCCAATAAAAAATAAGATAATCTTGGCTGTTATTAAGAAGATCAACCCATCGATATCAAATGAAAAAATGATGCCAGGTAAGCGAACAAAACCCCAACTTGTTATTTCCCAAAAGAATGAATGAATAAAATTATTTTTCATCGTATAAGTAAAGAAAAATGAAAATAAAATATAGGATAAACCTAAACCTGTTAAGAATGATTCAAAAGTTAAATTTCCACTAAAAAATCCTTGAAAGGATCCATAAATAAAAGGTGAACTAAATAAGACTCCCCAAAAGTATGCCCAAAAGCGATTCTTCTTTGTCTTCTTCCATTGGTCATTTTGAATCGAAATAATTCGATTTTGATTACAAGCCTCACACAAAACCAATTGATGATTGTTCCTTAATCCAAATCGATGGCGGTGGATTTTTTCACCTTCTAAAATAGGGCGGTTACAATGTTCACAAACACCAATCGTTCGCTTTTCATTAACTCTTTCTTGTGTGATTTGTTGAATAATGACTGGCGTTGGAGACGGTGGGGATTCATCTTGTTTAGGAACGAAGGAATTGGATAGAAACTCATCTAATGAAACATTGAAGATTTCAGACATTCTTTTAAGAGTTTGAATACTGGGCTCAACAATATCTTGCTCCCAACGAGATACTGCTTGAGCGGTAACGTTTACTTTATCGGCAAATTCTTTTTGGGTAAAATTTGCTAATGTTCGATGATGGCGTATTTTTTCACCAAGTGTCATTTTTATGACCTCCACTGAATCAAATTATAGGAATGCAGATGATCAAGATAAATAAACAAGGTGTAGAACCAACTCAACATTTTGTTTAGTTAAGTTTTATGTTGGTTTTGCAGGTAATTTTTACTTATCAGCAAAATTATAAATCCTGATTTTATGAAATCATTCTTACAAATTAATTAAAATATTTGTGGGCATTCAATAAAGATTAATAGCAGAATAAAAAGTTTTTCAATACAACAACACGGACTGCCCATCAGTTGTTCAGAAGTTTCTATATTTTTGTTTAAAAGCAACCACAATATCAAGCAGATCTTTTGTTAAATAGGATAGTGTCTTTTCTTCAATTGGTTTGGGAATGCCATAAAATGCCCCAGCAATTGCACCCGTCATCGCGGCAATCGTATCCGAATCACCACCAATGGAGATTGCGTTTCGAATTGCGTCTTCAAAATCATTGGATTCTAAGAATGCAACGATTGCCTGTGGGGTACTACCTTGTGCAGTCTCATCGAATGAATAGGTTGGTCTTATTTCATGAAGCGTAAAATTTAATGGGTAGTAATACTTTTGTAAATGTTTTTTGATTTGGATTTTAGTAAATTTCTTTCTTGCCATAAAGGTAGCAACAGCGATCGCTTCTGCAGCCTTGATGCCTTCGGGATGATCATGCGTGACCTCTGTGACAATTCTTGATAAAAAGGTAACTTCATCCAATGTATAACCAACATAAGCAACTGGCGATATCCTCATCCCTGCTCCATTACCATAACTATGATAAGGTTTAGGATTTTTAGATAGTAACCACAACATAAAACCCCGACCATACCCTGAAGCAGGATGTTTTAAACCAATATTACGCATTTCGTTAATTAATAGCTTTTGCCAAGATTTGAGATCTTTATCTAAATGAAGTAGGGCTTTTGCAATCGCTAATGTCATCACCGTATCATCTGTGAAAAAATTCTCTTTGGTTAAAAACTTAAATTCTTTTGACTTTTTGTTATCCCATTCGTAGATCGAACCGACGATATCTCCTACAATTGCACCAATCATTTACATATCCCCCTTATGCATCAATGATTATAGCAAATGCATATTTCTCGTTTTAAATTCTCGTGTTTCTCAAATAGATTCGGTTGCTGAAATCTTAGTTTAAAATTAATAATTACCTCCAAAATGTAGTTCATAATAAAGGGGGGCTTCTTTATGAAAAAGAATTATGACAACATCCAAATCATTCGTGGCGACATTACCACCGCTAAAGTTGATTGTATCGTCAATGCTGCGAACAAATGGTTAATCCCTGGAGGAGGGGTTGATCACGCTATTCATCAAGCCGCTGGGCCTGAACTGGCAATTGCAGTTAAGAAATTTCATCGTTGTGAACCAGGTCATGCCGTGATTACCCCTGGATTTCATCTCAAAGCAACATATGTCATCCATGCTGTGGGACCGATTTGGGACGAATCTGAGAAAATCGAGAATCTCAAACAAGTCCTCTCAAAGACATATCAATCCATTTACGAATTAGCTGAACAGCATTCAATCCAAACTATCGCCATTCC
>JBMSKF010000035.1:0-2556 GCA_049419605.1 Bacilli bacterium | reverse complement strand
TTACCAATGCTTGGATTTTAACTACGGGTTTTATCTTAGGTGGCTCAATGTACATGGGTTTTGCATTTTATTACCTACAAAAGCATCACTTACCTACATGGTTATTTTGGTTGACTGCTTTAAATGGATTAATGACTTTATTGTTAGGTGTGTTTCCAACAAGTTATGACGAACTGATTAACGTAAACATCAACGAAACAGTGGTCATCATCCACCGTTATATCGCATATGCGAGTAACCTCCTAACATTAGCAAGTATTACAACCCATGCAGCCCTATCAAAACAAAAACAATTAAAATTACAGCACTTGTTCTTCTTAGTGTTTGCGTTAGTTTTCTCAGGATTCTTTATTTTATACAATCAAAACATTCGTGGCATATTTCAACGACTTATTTTACTTACAACCACCTTATGGACATTAAGTAGCTACGGGGAATTCACCTTAAGCAAGCATCGAGCGATACAACAAAACTTCTCCCGAGTGAATCGTTAACTTGACAGTTTTTTCTTGAACCCATTCATTCGATAGGGTAAAAGTATCTTTCACAGTTAATTGTTTTTTTATAATTGGATATCGTGCATTTTCAATCGATACACTGGCCTTGGATAAGGTAAAGATTGAAAAATACTTTTCTTTATTTTCTTTCTGAAGTTGATACGTACCTTGCTTAAGGTATTGAATCGATTGCAAAGGTGTGATTAAAGTAATTCCCGAATGCTGAAATTGAAAAAGCATTTGTAAAATCGCTTGATAATGGTCTAATCGTCCACCTGCAAACCCTATGATACGTATCGATTCATATCCCTGTTTAATCGTCCATTGTAATGCTAACTCCGCGTCAGATTGATTTTTAATTTTGGGAAATGTTTGAATGGGGACACGTTTCAGTTTAAGCCTATCAAGAGTTTTTGTATCAATGGAATCAAAATCTCCAATTGCTTGCGTGATCTTTTTATTGAGTTTGAGTAACAAATTACAACCACGATCAACTGCGATAATATCGCCTTGAATAAAAGGTATGTCTTCGTTCTTTACTTGGGATAAAACAATCGTAGCGGACTTATTTGGCATGGATAAATTGATTTTTCCAAGCTTGAATGTTTTCTAAAGGAAGTTGAATGTCAGTTTTAAACTTATCATCAATCATGCCTTCAAGTAATTGAATCTGATTGCGATCAAGAACAGTTAATTGAAAATCTTTCTTTTTTTCAAGCGCACGATGATCCACTGCGAGAATAATGGTTCTCTTCTTCTTTTGTAATGCACGAATACCCGCATGAAGTCTAGTGCCTACATATTCAATATCGGGTTGATTTAACATTGCATCATAATCTTCAAGATTAGGATTAATTAATTCTAAGTTACTAGGTAGACTCAATAAATTTGCATAATTGAAATCATTGACACCTTGTAACCACAAATAGACTTTGCGATATTTTTTACTGAGAATATTTAACATTTGTTGGTCTGCAACAGGGTTTTTATCATAATCTGTAAGGGTTGTGACAACATCCGTTGCTTTGGTTTTTGGAATATCTTTGCAATGATCTTTGGTGAGTTTCCACATCGTTGGGCATGCGGTATTAATAATATTTTTAAAACCCATTTCTTGGAATTGGTTAAGCGTATAGTTATCCCGAACAGAATGGAGCATCTTTTTATCCAACAAGCGGTTATAAAGAATTTTAGAATATTGATTGGGTAAGTCACCTTTTTTCCACCAACCAACACCAACTAAAATTAATGGAGAGACAATACTCGCGGAGCGTAAATTAATATCCCAAAGTTTAATAATACGATTCATTTTTCCACGAATCAAATTGGATCCACAAACAAAGCGATAGTCAAAATCATAACTATAAAAAATATTTTTTAAGTACATTGTTACCGGTAAGTGGGTCGAGGCTTCAATGACAAAACTAAAATCAATTAAAGGTTTTAGATGTTCACGAACAGATTGGGAAATAATTTTATCGCCAACATTAAACGTGGCAATGGAAGGGTCTAATAAAAGGATTCTTTTAAGTTCTTTCATGTACCTTACTATCTTACTATGGAACGGTATTTAATGGTAGAATAAGCCTATGAAATCAACGATTATTAAACACCCCTTATTAGAAGAAAATTTAATTAAAAAGGCTATTGAAAATCACGATTTAATCGTGTTTCCAACTGAAACAGTCTATGGATTAGGCGCATCTATTTATGATGAAGTTGCCGTGAAGAAAATCTTCACCACCAAAGGTAGACCTCAAGACAACCCTTTAATTATTCATATTGCAGACCTAAATCAATTAGATTCGCTCGTCACCGAAATTAACCCCTATGCCAAAAAACTCATCAATGCCTTTTGGCCCGGTCCACTCACTTTAGTCTTACCTAAATCGAAAACCGTACCTGATTTAATCACAGCCAACTTACCAACGGTCGCTGTCCGGATGCCAAAAGATTCCTTAGCAAGAGAAGTGATCAAAGCTGCTGGTGTTCCGTTGTGTGCCCCGAGCGCCAATATATCGGGAAAACCATCTGGCACAACTTTTGAAGCTGTTTATCG
>JBMSKF010000034.1:0-2732 GCA_049419605.1 Bacilli bacterium | reverse complement strand
ATCCACTCGATAAATTAACTGTGGGAAAGTTAACAAAAATGGCGAAAATTTCTCGCGTTTCTTTTTACCGATCATTTCACTCGATTGGAGATTTCACGAATTGGTATTTACTTAAAGATTTTGATTTTAAACCGGAAACTAAATTTACAGTAATTGTCGATTATATTTTTGTAAAAGTTTATAAATTGATTGATCAAAAAAGAATGATCATGAAAAACATCATTACCTCATCCCTTGGGACTCAAGTTAAAGACTTCCTTATTAAAGAAATATATAATTTCCAAATTGCTAATTTTAAACGAATTGATATTCATCAAATTGTTTCCACACCAGAAGTGCATACCCAAAGTATGTTTTATGCCCACGGTTTATTTAACTTAATTTTGAATTACATTTTACTTGATTCTCCACAAATTAAAACGGTAACTTATGATGCTTATATCGCTATTTCCTTACGTTTATTCAAAGGGTATGTTGAACGTTGTATAGAACGTGTTAAAAATCATGAATATGATCAACCGATTCTTTCATCAAAATTATGAAAAATAAATCTTTCTTTCAATACATATTGGTTTGTTTTGTCTTGGCGGGTTGTATTCCCCAAAATTCATCGCTAATTTCATCGCTTGTGGTTTCTTCAAATTTATCTTTTTCAAGTGAGATTTCCTCGAATACTTCAATAGATTCGCTGATAAATTCTTCTTCTAGTAACGTTGAAGTTGATCCTGCCTTTCGCTATTTAGGGCAGTCTTGGCAAACCGCAATCCATAATCAAGGTGAAGTTCCTTTACTTGAAAGTGAAATATATGCTGCAGCTCCTCAAACCAACTATCCAATCGTAGGCACGACAGATGTTATTGGATACGGAACTGGACAACATGGTTTAAGTATGGTGGAATCGTTAAGACATTATTATCCTGAAATCGGGGTTGAAGGCATTAAGTACAGTGCATTCTATAAAAATAATGCGTATTATAATCCGCAGGATTTGTACTCTGGATTATACGTAGACCTTTTGAACCAACCCGTTAACTCAAATTTATATGGAATGGCCCTATTTCTCGCACAAAAAGAACAGTTTTCAGAACCATCTTTTTTCGTTAGCGCATCAACGTCTGCAGCCATTTTTCATGAAAATAGTTTGAATTTTGACGAAGTAGCAGCCTCAGCGTGGAGAATGGTTGAAGCGATAGACCGAACCATGATTCCTGTAAATTGGCATGCCTACCAACTTGCAAGGTGGTTAGAAACCTATGGCGAAGAAAAGAATGTTCTTTATCTTGCCGCATTAGAAAATAATTATGCAGACTTAGATAGCACGGGAACTGGACCAGCGTTGGATTGTAATCAAGGGATTATACAAACAGGAGAATCGTATTTGTGTGGTGCGGAAAGTGCAGCGATCATAGAAACGGGCCATGGATTAGACTCAACATTATTTGTAGGCCACTTAGATACTCGCTTTGACCAAATTGGTGGTTTAGCGACTGGTAAGTATTTGCAACACACAATCTATAGCTCAGAAAATTCAATCGATCATTCCAATTCTCACACGGTTCCTACTGTGACTGGTTTTCTAGCATACTTAAGTCAATATAGAAGAAACCAGCTTCTTACAGAGTTGTCAGCCTCTCAATGGAAGCGTGTGTTACTACAATCTTCAGATTGGGTTGAAACAACCGCGATTAAATCTTATTTAAATTTTATTGCTCAAGTCGAACCAATTACAGTAAGGGTGTTAAATAAAGAGCAAGCAATGATTTGCGCCATCGATTTAGCCTGTCTTGAGTAAAATTCTTTGTTTTAACCCCTTAATGACTCTTTAGAATTTGATTCTCGTTTGATAGATGGACATGACATCTTCAAACCCCCATCGTTGATAAATTTTATGTGCATCAGAGGTTGGATTGGTGACGAGCATGATTGTTTTTACCTTTCGTGTTTGGAGTAATTGAATCGCGTGATGAAACAATGTTTTTCCAACACCTTGCTTTTGGTGATCTTCAGCAACATAAAACTCATCGATTTCCCCAACGGAATCAAAAACATAATATCCCAGTTGACCAACCATTTTATCTGGAGTTTTAGCTAGCAAAAAACCAGCATTTAAGGGATTTTGTTGAATGACGTTATAGATTCTCTTTCCGTTCCCTTTTGCGTACGTTTCTCCATATTCAAGATCGAGTGCAAAGTTAAAATTTAAAAAAGTAGTTTGATGATTTGGATGCAAGGATTCAATTTGAACTTGAGGATTGGTGGGTTGAATCCGTTTTAATAAGGTTGTGATTGGCGCTGCCATCATCACCAATGTCTCAACCGAAGGTTGGTGGGCGTGAAGATAGGAGAGTAATTGATGTTGATGTTGTGGTGAAAAAGTTACCCATTGGGTAAAACCAAACGACTTCGTTAAGGCTATGTAATTGGTTATCAAGGAATGATGAATTGGTTGGTTATTAAGGAATAAAAAGTTATGGCTATATTTATCAATTTGGTTTGGATCATGAAAACGCTGGTGGTTCTCAAAAGGACTTATCTTTGCATAGAGGGCCATACCTTTGAAATAGGCATCCATCAGCGATTGTGTTAATAATTGGTCCATTATTAAGATTATAAGTCCAAACGATGATTTAACGATGTTAAAGCTAACACCACACACGGAGGATTAGTCCGTGTTGTAAAAATTATTTTCCCTTTGGTATCAACGCCCATTGACTATCTTGGTAATAAAAAAT
>JBMSKF010000033.1:0-2933 GCA_049419605.1 Bacilli bacterium | reverse complement strand
GCGCAATGTTTTTTTCAGAAATGGTGGGTGAAAATACGAAGTCGGTATATTTAGCACACATCAGCGAAGAGGCGAATACGCCGGAACTTGCATTAGAAACCTATCAAAAAGTATTGAGAAAACGTCGTTTATTAACGAACAAATATAAAATTGAATTGACCCTTCAATATGACGTTGTAGTTGGTGGGGATTAACCAGGAAGTTTTTCGATAGCCGCTAAGCGATCATGCATCGGTGGATGCGAATAGGTTAAATAAACTTCAAGTGGATGGGGCGTCAGGTTGCTGAAGTTTTCTACCACTAAAATTTTCAGCGCTTCTAACATGGCTTTCTTATAACCTTGTTTGACTGAAAAAGCATCGGCAGCATATTCAGCTTTTCTAGAAAGCCAATTCGTGGGTAAACCTAATAAAAAGTCAAAAGGTTCAACCAAAAAACTAAAGAGAATTAACGAAAACCCAAAGAAACTACCGGTAAAACCAAAAGCAGTCACAATATCAGCAGTGCCCAGAACTAAATTTAATGCGATTGCATAAACACCAAACACCAAGATTTGTTGTAAAAGAAGTCTAATTTCATCAAAGTGTTTTGCGTGTCCAATTTCGTGAGCAAGTACCGCAAGAATTTGTTCTTCATTTAATTTAGCAATTAATGTATCGAACAAGGCAATTTCACGAATCGGTCCGAAACCAGAAAAGAATGCATTTAATTTGGTCGATCTTTTTGAACCATCCATCGAGTAAATGGCTTTCGCTTTAAAACCAGTTTTCAATGCCAAAGATTGAATAGCGTTTTTTAACGATCCATCTGGTAAAGGTGTTAATTTATTAAAAATCTTAACGAATACTTTCGTATTGAGCATAAACACCACCACAAGAATGATTGATAAGGCAATCCAAGCACCCAGGACAAATCCCTCACCCAAACCAACATATAACGCATGTAACAACACCGCAATCCCAGATGTTAAGAAACTCGAAACCAGAATATTTCTCACTGCATCCTTAAAGAACAAAGCTTTTGTACTCTTGTTAAACCCATAACGGGTTTCAATTGAAAATGTTTTGTAATAACTAAACGGTAATGAAATGATCGTGTTGAGAATGATTAAAAAGGTGAAAAAAATAAAAGTTTGTAAAAGTTCATTGCTTGTCAATTGGGCACTCATCTGACCAAGCCAAGGAAAAAAACCACCGACAAATAAAGCAATCATTAGTATGTAATTGAAGGTACTTCTTATAAGTCTAAATAAGGTGTTTTCTGTAAAATACTTTCTTGATAAAGTTAATTTATCCTTTGAATAAATAGATTTAACATTTTCTGCCAGCGGTTTACGTTGATAATTTAAATTTAGTAATCCTAAAAACACATTAACCGCATACATGAAGGTCATCAATCCTATAATCAAACTACTCCACATGTTCCAAGTCATAAATAAAACCTACCTTTTTTCCAATATACCGCTGATCGGAATTAACAAGAAAAACAACCACGACAAAGTATAGGCTGTATCTTGTCCTGGAACCATCGCGTACTCACCAACCAAAACAAATAAAATTGTTGCAATAAATGGCATTAATGATGTGATGGAAACTCGCTTATTACCAACCAAAATGTAAACGATTGGAATAAGAAGGAATATCAACCAACCGGGATGCCAAAGATCCCACATAAAGCCCAATAGAAGATAACCTAACCCTGTACCTAAAAGGAAAGAAAGGTTAGCAATAAACTTTTTCACCGTCAAAGGATTCTGCCAATCTAGATCGAATCGTAGTTGAATGCTTCCATTCCAAAATGCATAAATTAATAAGGGTATAAAGACAACAAGTGACATCGTAACGTAAAATTCTCGTATCCCTTCATATCCTCCGATGAAACTAAAACTATAGTAAATGACCGCAACGTGGTACACTGCCACCGCAATGTACGTATAAATGAGTGCAACCCGGTCTATCATTGTAATTTTCTTATTTTTAGAATGAGGAATAATCAACAAAAATAAAGACCAAAGTGGATTCCAAAGGTTGGTGCTAGTGCCAACCAAAATAAATATAATCAAGATAACGAAAATCAATAGAGCACGCCACTCAATCGGTTTAGATGTCAATATGCCCGTGATTGGAATAAGTAGAAATAATAACCAACCCGGATGCCAAGCTTGAAATAATACCCCGACTAGGAAAAAGAGGATGGTGGCAATAAATGGAGATAATGCGGTTAAACGATTTGAACGTTTTGGACGATCTTTTGCCAAGGCTTTTGCCACTTTTTTTGGAGAACCCATCCGTTTAATAAAGGATTCTAAAGTTTCATTGCCCTCAAGAGCATCATCAATCATCGAACCATATTCTTGGATGGTTTCTTCGATGATTTTTTCACTCACGCCCTCTTCTTCTAAGGCTTCACGGAGTTGGTTCAGAAAACTTTGTTTAGTCATGATCAATGATCCTTTCTATGTTTTTTCCGTATTGTTGCCAAATCTTTTTCATTGCCCTCAATAAAGTTACCCCTAAAGGTGTTAATGAATAAACTTTACGTGGTCTACTACTCGAAACATCCCAATCACCTTTGAGTAAGTTTTGATTTTCAAGTCTCCTAAGTAATGGGTATAAGGTATCAGTATCCATTTCTATTTTTGCCTTTTCTATCCTCGTTAATAGTTCATAACCGTGTGTTGGTTTTATCAACATAGAAAGTACGACTAAGACAAGAGAACCTCTTCTTAATTCTCTTTCAAAACCTTCGATTAATTCTGTTTTTAAGTTATCCATATTATTTTGGTTGTATATTACACACTATAATGGGTGCCACACACTATGTCAATATCTTGTATGATAATGACATGTTAAAAATTAAACTAATCACCGTTGGCACTATCAAAGAACCCTATCTTAAAGCGGGAATTCAAGAATTTGAAAAGCGTCTAGAAC
>JBMSKF010000032.1:0-3406 GCA_049419605.1 Bacilli bacterium | reverse complement strand
TGACCAAAACGAAGCATTTGCTTTTGCACATTGTTTGGATTTTCGTCCACAAAATTTGGCATATTTTCATATTGGATAGTTTCAGTGGTCGGTTCTACTTGGTTTAATATCACAATCACCATTGCCGTAATAATGGTGACGATAGAAACAGAAAGACTGACATAAAGTGTTGATTTTTTCATATGAATCCTTTTTAATTCCATTTTAATCATAACAAAAGTAACTTAATAATTAAAACTTCACTTATGATCATGATAATACTCTTCCCCTTTAGATTTACAATTTTATGATGTAGAAATGCTTTGTTCAATTTATAATCATATTCATGAATACTTTATCAATCGTAGGTCTTCAATTTGGTGATGAAGGTAAAGGTAAAATTACCGATAGTCTTTCACATCAATTTGATTACGTCGTACGTTACCAAGGTGGTCATAATGCGGGGCATACGGTTTATGCGAATGGCCAAAAATATGTCTTACATGTTTTACCTACCGGCATTGTGCATCCTCATACGATGAACATCTTAGGCACTGGGATGGTAATTAGTCTGGATGCCTTACAAAAAGAAATCCAACCCTTTAACCTTTCCCAAATTAGAATTTCGGATCGTGCCCATTTGTTATTTCCCTTTCATCAACAAATAGATGCCCAAAGCGAACAAACCACATCACAAAAAATTGGCACGACCCAAAAGGGGATTGGACCAGCGTATCAGACCAAAACATCTCGAATTGGTATTCGCGCTGGATCTTTAAAAGACCTTTCTCGATTCAAAGTTGAACTTACCCAACTGAAAAACACTTTAGGTGTTCAATTTGATGTGGATGCTTATCTTGAACAGATGAAAGCATTTATAGCCTCGATTGTTCCTTATATCACCGATACATCTTACGAAGTTTATCAAGCTTATCAACAAGGTAAACGAATCTTATTTGAAGGCGCGCAAGGTGTGATGCTGGATTTAGATCATGGTACGTATCCTTATGTCACCAGTAGTCATCCTACCCCAAGCAGTATTCCTGTGGATGTAGGTTTACCCCCAGCATTTGTTCGAGATGCATTAGGCATTGTGAAAGCCTATACAACGCGTGTAGGGGAAGGTCCTTTTCCTACCGAAATTTTTGGTGAAGACGCAGATAAAATTCGTAAGACCGGGAATGAATATGGTTCTACTACCGGAAGACCTCGACGGATTGGGCACTTAGATGTCGTGATGTTGCAACACGCGATTCGAATGACTGGCGTCAATCAACTTGCGATTACTTTATTAGATGTATTAAGTATTGTCGATACGATTAAGATTTGTGTTGCCTATGAATGGAATGGTCAACGCACAACCTTAGTCCCTTCCCACGCTCAAGATTTAGCAAATGTGAAACCGATTTATGAAACTCTTCCAGGTTGGAAAACGCCAATTCAAGATTGCAAATCCTTTTCCGATTTACCTAAAGAAGCGCAAGAATATCTTCATCGCATTCAACAACACTTAGGCGTTCCCATTCGCTTTATTTCCAATGGTCCAAAACGAGAACAACTTATTGAAAGAGGTCACCATGATTGATCGTTACACTTCAAAAGAAATGAAACTATGGTGGTCTGATACGTTTAAATTTCAACAATATTTAAAAGTAGAGCTTGCTTCTTTAACTGCACTCAAAGAACGAAACATCATTGATCAAAAAACTTTAGATCAATTATTAAAAGCAACATTTACCTTGGAAAGTATTGAAAAACACGAATCCGTGTTACAGCATGATGTCCTCGCGTTTGTTGAATCCTGCCGGGATTCACTTGGTGAAGAAAAACGGTGGTTTCATTTTGGATTAACGTCTTCGGATGTGATTGATTCGGCCCATAGCCTTATCTTCAAAACTATTAACCAACACTTCCTAACAAAGATTGATCAATTCGCAGGTAATTTAAAAGCAAAAGCGCATGCCTATCGCCACACACCCATCATGGCAAGAACCCATGGAATGTATGCAGAACCAACCGTCTATTGTTTACGTTATGCCTTGTGGTTTGATGACTTACAACGATTAAAGCAACAATGGATCCTTGCGAGTGAACAAGTTGAAGTGCTCAAGTTATCAGGATCGATTGGCACTTACCCCATCCTGCCTCCAGACCATGAACAAAAAGTGGCGAGTATCCTTGGTTTAAAAACCAGTGCGATTCATACCCAAATTATTCAAAGAGACCGGCATGCAAGTTACATCTTTAGTTTGGTAAACCTTTCAGGCTTCATCGAAAAGATAGCCTTAGATATTCGCTTATTATCCCGATCAGAAGTCATGGAAGTGTCCGAAGCATTTGGAACCAAGCAAAAGGGAAGTTCAGCAATGCCGCATAAACGCAATCCCATTCAAAGTGAAAATCTCATGGGGTTAGCAAGATTAATGCGTGGGTATTTAAGCGCGGTCAATGAAAACCAAGCCTTATGGCATGAACGTGATATTTCTCACTCTTCGGTTGAGCGCGTTGTATTCATGGATGCTACGACGGTCATAGAGACGATGTTAACCAAAGTAACCAAACTCATCGACACCTTAGAAGTGCGACCGGAGATGATGCAAAAACATATCGATGAAAGTCACGATACCCATTGGACGCAAGTGATTCTTCATCAAGCCATCTTACAAGGGATGGATCGAGAAGAAGTGTATCGGATTTTACAAGCGACCGCATTTGAGGCGATCAGTCAAAAAATAAGTATGCTCGTGTTACTAAAAAAACATCCCATATTTCAAAAGGTTTCTTTATCCACTTGGATTCAAGCAAATGATGCGATTGATGTGATCTATCAACGCGTTTTTAAATAAATTTTATTTCTTGGCAAAGACGTCGTTAAATTGTTTTTGCACACGAATAAAGGTTGTGCCTCGCGATAATTCTTTTAATGTCTTTGCTCCAACATACGTACAGGTGGATCGTAATCCACCTAAGATATTTTGGATGGTGACTGCAACTTTTCCACGGTAAGGAACTTCAACAGTCCGACCTTCTGAACTGCGGTAGTTCAACATTTCTTGATTGTTTTTGGTCATCGCGGTGTCTGAACTCATCCCATAAAACTGAATATAAGAAACTGTTTTGGTAATGGGTAATTTAGTTTTAGGATCAAAGGTGCCTGTGGCTTCTTCCACGGTGTGGATGGTGCCTCCACCTTCATCGTGACCTGCTAATAAACCACCTAACATCACAAAGTCTGCGCCTGCACCAAAAGCTTTGGCAACATCGCCTGGGCACGTACATCCCCCATCTCCAATGATTAACGCTCCCATCCCATGAGCGGCCTCTGCACATTCAATAATCGCAGACAGTTGTGGATAACCTACACCGGTTTGAATACGAGTGGTGCAAACACTGCCTGGGCCAATCCCAACTTTGACAATATCTGCGC
>JBMSKF010000031.1:0-3682 GCA_049419605.1 Bacilli bacterium | reverse complement strand
TTAATTGACCATCGCTAAACGAATACAAATTCGTTTTATAACTATCAATATTAGTGTCTGTAATGGGGTTATAACCATAAAACCGAACGGAGTACATGAAATAAATAGCGTCCCCGGATTGATACAATCCACCTTGATACATTTTGCCAGCGTATGGATTTTCAACCTCTAATACATAATCCACATTTTCAAGGTTACGAGTGTCAATCAACACCGCCATATCAAAAACAGGATAGAAAAAGTTTTCCTCTTCTGGTACTTCTGCAAATTGATCATCAAACATCAATTTCATCTCTCTCAACAAATCGGGACTTAGGCCTTCAATATCAAATTCATTACGCCAGGTTTGGTACGCATCAACTTCAACACCGTTATTGAGATTACCGCGAATGAATAAACTTAAGAATCCATCAATTAAGACTGCTTCTCGATATAAATTTTTACCCACATTCATGTAGGTATTTTCGTCAAAGTCTGAGGCAAGGATCCAATGTTGATTTTCAATTGGGGTAATCGTCGATTCACTCTTGTTGTATTGAAACCGTTGAAGGATGTAATCATCACCTTCACCCTCAGGACGGGGGTTTTCGAATTCAAAATCTAAAGTGTGCTCATTCGCATCGTAATTAAATCCAAGCAATAGTGTATCTTCTTCTGGAACGATATCGTAAAGGTCATAGAAAGGATTTGCATCTGTTCTTTCACCTGCAACATATAACAAAGCGAGATCATGGTTCAATGGATTCCAAGTCAACACCAAACGAAGATATAGCCCATAAGCCGCTTCTGAATCTAAGAGATCTCCAAGGGGACCTGATAGTCTTTTCACTTCACCATTTTGTAAATAACGAGGGGAAACATTCACTAACAACAACATCGTATCCTGAGCAGCCCATTCTCTTAATTGAACGACATGCCCTGAAAAAGTACCTGCATCCATGGTGATTTCATCAAGACCAAAGAAATAATCTTCAACCACAGCACCCGTGTCATCAAGTTGTCGGATTAAAGGTAAGGTATTATCGTTTTGATCAATGCCGCCGATGACATAAGAACGATCATCTAAATGCACTGTGCCTGAATAATATTCCATCTCATTACTGGAATC
This sequence comes from Bacilli bacterium, assembly GCA_049419605.1. Lineage (GTDB taxonomy): Bacteria > Bacillota_I > Bacilli_A > RFN20 > CAG-826 > UBA970. The sequence goes on along the minus strand of JBMSKF010000031.1, from coordinate 2,574 downwards.
TAATTCGGTCACATTGGTTAATTGATAAGTATCCCAATTGACATCAACAGGCTTCGTCAAACTTGAGTTAGAAGGTTGAGATAATAATGCAATCGTTAAGCCAATTACACCAACGCCTACTACACTCGCACCGATGACAATCTTGGATTGTTGTTGAGTAAGTTTCATTGCAAAACTCCTTTTAATCAAGTTCATTATATGCTTAAAAAAATAAATTCGAGTCCTCAATTTAGCCTTTAAATCCTCAGTTAAATATTAAAAATGTCTAAGGGATTTAGAGAAATAAGCGATCGATGCAGCAATCGCCATGCCACCTGCCACAATCAAATAAAACCAAGGTAAGGATAAAGATTCAATCGCAAGACCTGCTAAGACAGTAGAAAATGGGATGACGCCTACTGCCATTAAATTAATGATGGAATTGACTCTACCTAATTTATCCTTTGGCACATACCGTTGTAAGGCGACCCCGATCGGCGTATTCACGTAAGTGATATTTAAACCAATTCCAACACTGACAACGAGCATCAAAGCAAACATAATCCAAAGACCAATGATGGATTCTGTATATAAAAATACGATAACACCATTAAGCGCGACACCTAATGTAAATCCAAGTAATCCTCTTCTTAATGGTTTGTTGACCAGTTCTTTAGTTGGCTTACCTGCAAGGATAATCGCCATCACAATACTTCCAACAGAAAAACCAAAGCCAATTAAAGAATAAACCCAAGGTTCACTTTGAACGACTTGATTAAAGAAATAGGGTTGCGCAACGCCAAACAAAGGTGCGGCTAACATATTAATTAATAATACGACTATGACAAACATCAACATCCCTTGTTTTTGGAGGATAAAAGTAAATCCTTCACCAAATTCTTTAATCGCTAACGCTAACGTTAATTTCGCTTGATTCTTTTCATGACTTTTCGTTTTGATGAACATTTCAGAAATTGCCGATAAAACATAAGAGACACTGGTGATGATAAAAATTAAACCAATCCCTAACGTTGTATAAAGGACACCTGCCAATAATCCACCCAGAATGGAGACAAAAGCTCCCATGCCAGAGTTCAAACTATTTGCCCGCATTAAATCTTCATCCTTCACTAAATAAGGAATGGATGCTGTAACCGCGGGTGAAAATAACGCGCCATTCACAGAAAAGAAAAACGCAGTGATGTAGAGTACCACTAATTGCGGAAACGCATCTTGGAAGTTAATCGTAAAATTTCCAATGGAAACAACGGGTTGAATAAGAATGATTAAACCGGCAAGAAAAATGGAGATGCCACGAATATAATCCGTAATGTAAATAATCTTAATGCGATCCCATCGATCTACCAAGACGCCTGCAACGGGCGTTAAGATCACAAAGATGATCGTACCAAACGCCATATAAAACCCTGCTTGAGCAGCAGAACTCGTAATCGTTAAGACATACCAGCCAATGGCAAAGTTATACAAATGATGACCAATATCACTCACTAATCTTCCAAAAAATAAGAGAGCAAAGTCGGTATTGATCAGGAATCGTTTTTTGTTCACGATTCCTATCATACCTTAAATTAGATTTGAGTAAATATCGTCTTAGTTGATTTTTTTAGATAGACCTGGCACTTCAATAAAACCACGGCCCATCACGATGTTTGGGAATTGGGCACGAATCTTTAAATAAGCGCGGATAAGGGGTGTATCTTTAAGAAAAACTGATTCATCAATGTGCCATTCTACGACATGGTGATAAGGCGGTTTGCAGCGACCAGGGATCGTTGTAACCATTTCCTCAATCATCAGTTTTTCAAGGTGATCAATCCATAATTGAATTTCTTCTTTAGGATGAGACTCACTTAACAAATACCTTGATAAATCTTTAACACGAGCATAAATCAATTCAGAAAAATTGACTGAGGTTAATTGCAACTGTAAGGAGTTGAGTTTTTCAAAATGACCTTGATTAGCCTCTTGAAAGGCTTCTAACCAACCTAGATAACCAACTAGATATTGTTCAGCGCTATACGCGACTTTGGGAAACCCAGCTGAGGATGTCGATACAACTGCTTTCACTGGTATATCAATTGCTTGGTTTTCATCACTGGTGATAAAGCGAAGATACTCACCATCTTGCATGAAATGAAGGAACATGATTTTACCGGCAACATCACCAAAATGACCCCAATGCGGTTCAGCCTTCCCATACCAACCACTTTGGATAGGTGAGAATAGATTTTGAAATTGTTTACCTTCATTCCAAAGCCGGAAATCAACATACAATCGATAGATCGCTCGCCACGTATTACGCCTAACCTCTTCTTCCACCTCTTGTTTATGTTTGTCATAAACTGCTTTCGTCATTCCTGCTTCTAAAAACCAATTCGACCAACGTCCAGACATAATTGCACCTCCTTGATGCGTGTCTATCAAGAAGGATTTTTAAAATAAAAACCCCTATCGTGACGATAGGGGTTGATTGCAATTTGAATTGCGCCTACTATCGTCAAGCATTAGCACCTTACTGCCTTCAGCAGGTTGCTGTGTTGTCATCGGGCTTGTCCCTCGAACACTCTTGATAGA
>JBMSKF010000030.1:0-3950 GCA_049419605.1 Bacilli bacterium | reverse complement strand
CCCACAGACATTGAAAAAACTTATTATTTTAAAGTGTTTGATGTTCCATTTGCTGAATACTCAGATAAAATAAGAGTAATCAGTGATTGGTTAAAAGAAAATTATGGATCCTAAATTACATCCACTTGAATCTGATGAGGCGATGATGTTGATGCATCGCTTTCTTGCTGACGTTATCTTTGAATATCGTGAGAATGAAATCAAAGATTGGCTTCAAGGTTTAAACCAAATTCAAATCCAAGCTATTTTAGATCGACCAGGAAATGATGATTTAAAAAAGAATGCTTTCATCATTCCTTTCACTTATTTGCATTATGCAGTTGTCCCTAATGCAACCATCGTAAATCAACTTGAAGTTTGGTTAAAACAACATCCACTTATTCCCGAAGACAACACAATTCTCCAAAAAACAAAGTTAAATTTTTCTCGAATTTTTAAAGGTAAAACTGAATTTATTTACGACGTCAATAACGGCGGTCATAAATCTTATTAATTAAATCAATAATGGTTGGGTTTTTTAGTTTAAATTCTTTTAAGTCTTTTTGAACTTGTTGGTAAAGGAATTGAATCATATCTTTTGCTTTGCTTAAACCTAACTGACTCACAAACGTTGCTTTGTTTAATGCCACATCTGACTTTGATTTTTGTAGTTCCGCTTCAGTCGCAGTGATTTCCAGAACATCATCTTGAATTTGAAACATCAAGCCAAGATTGAGGCCAATTTGGCCCCATCGATCTTCATCTTTTGGTGAGGCGATGATGGCCCCCATTCGGAAAGATGCTTCTAGAAGTTTGCCGGTTTTATGCCGACTTATTAAGGTTAAATGCTCAACATTGGCTTGTTTTCCTTCAGCTTCAATATCTAAAAGTTGACCATAAACCATGCCATTAAGACCCGCTCTGGTGGATAATAGTTGAACGATCTTAACTTTTTGTTCATCTTGAATTTCTTTAGAATTGGTAACCCTTTCAAACGCGTTCGTTAACAGACCATCACCTAGAAGGATGGCAGTGGCGTCATCAAATTTTTTATGAATGGTTGGAACCCCGTGCCTCAAAACATCATCATCCATCGCAGGAAGGTCGTCATGAATAAGCGAATACAGGTGAATCATTTCAATGCTCGTCGCCACATCAATGTATGGTTTGTAATCCATTCCATAACTTTCAATTAGTGATAAAACAACGAGTGGTCTAAATCTCTTGCCGCCAGCTTTCACAGCATATAACCCTGCCTCTTTTAAGGTTGAAGTGGGTAATTGATTTAAATAACGAACTAAAGAATCTTCAATGAGGGTTTTCATAGGGGGTGTGAAAGAGGGGTTGGGATGATAAGTTCAGCTTCTTTTAAACTGAGAATATTTTTCTTTCCTAAAACAAGCATAATCATTTTGATTTCTTGGATAAATTGATTGAGTTTTTCAATCGCTTGTTCGTGATTATTATCCTTCACAAGATGTAAGAAATATCCTGACAAACCAACTATTTTTGCGCCGAGTGCAAGGCTCTTTACGACATCGAGAGGATTGCGAACGCCTCCGCTTGCAATCCATTGAATTTGGGGAAAGGCTCTCGCGTTGATAAGGGATTGAACAGTGGATAAACCCCATTGATCAAAACTACGATAAGGATTTTCTCTACGTTGGTTTTCAATCACTGAAAAGTTCGTGCCACCTTTACCCGCCACATCAATGTAGTCGACACCGATGGAGGCTAATTGCTTTATCGTTGTGGTACTCATCCCAAAACCAACTTCTTTAATAATTAAGGGTACATCTAATGCCTGTTTCGTTTTTTGAATCGAATCTAAGAACCCTTTAAAGTCTCGATCTCCTTCTGGCATCACCACTTCTTGAACCACGTTTACGTGAATTTGTAACGCATTTGCCTTTAATAAAGCAACTGCTTTTTTTGCATAATCAACGGAATGACCAGCGCCAATGTTCGCCATGACAAAACCATTTGGATTTACTTTTCTGATGATCTGAAAAGATTCTGCAACTGCTGGGTCTTTTAATGCTGCAGTAACGGAACCTGTTGCAAGCGGGATTTGAAAGTGTTTGGCAAGCAAAGCGAAGCGTTCATTTAATGCTTTAGCTTGATCACTGCCACCTGTCATAGCGTTGATATAAAAAGGTAATGGAAAGGTTTGATTCAATAATTGCACGGATAAATCAATGTCACTTTCATTGATTTCAGGAAAAGCATGATGCACAAATTGAATCGCATCAAAATCATTTTCTTTTGGTAATTGTGCGTATGCGTACTTAATGTGATCGTCTTTTCGATTCATACTCAAATTATATCGGAAAGCACTAAAAATTTTAGTTCTTTCATCTTTGTTTTAAATTTTGAATGATTGGCTCTGGGTAAAAAAGTCAAAACGCAGTCGCCACCACCTGCTCCTGACATTTTTGAATGGCCACCTAAATCTTCAGCAACTTTCATAATCTTACTCATATTAGACGTAATGAACTCTACACCTGATAATTGTGATAATTTTAACAAGTGTTTTTGAAGTTTATCGACGATTTCAACATTTTGTTGGTTTAAATATTGAGTGATTAATTGATTACTCTGTTTCACCCAATCTTCATGGATTGAACTTTTAACACGGTTAACCATGTCATAAGAATTTGCAGAAGTTCCAGAAAAGATGACCAAAGGTTTCTGCATGGTACCTTGAATCGGTTCAATCATTAAATCCTTCCATTCCATTTTCAGCAACGTATGAACGTGTAATGTTTTAATCAATGGGATCATGGTTTTTGCAAACTTCCGATAGTGGATTGGCTGGTTGTAGCTACTACAAGCGATGTCACCAAAGGAAGTGTCTTGATAATTTTGAATGGTTGCAATTACTGCGAGTTGATAAAGCTGGCGTGGCGTAAACTCAAACTTATAAAATTTTAATAACGCTCCAATTAATGCCACAGTTACCGCGCCACTACTACCTAATCCATATTTACCTTGATCGGCAACTAAGGAAGAGTCAATCGTGATTTTGATATGTTTCCATTTGATATGTTGGGCCGTAACCCATTGACGCATCACTTCAAGGGCTAGTCTTAAATAAGGATTTTGAATTTCATGAATTTCTTTAAATTTGATATTTTCGTTTGGATATTGAATATTTCTCAGCATCGATTTAGGTTGAGATTCAATGGTGACGGTAATTCCTTTTTTAACCGGAAATAAAATAGCTTCTCCATTACTTTCAGTAACAGCGTATTCTCCTGCAATAAACAATTTACCTGGTGCAAAAAACGAGACTTTATTGGGCATCTGCTTTCCCTCCAATTCTTGAAACTAAGAACCGATAAGGAATGTTGGTTTTTAAAAGTTCTTGCCATTGCGCTAATTGGTGGTGTTGAATTAATATTTTGACATTAGGACCAGCATCCATCGTTGTATATCCAATCAATCCTTTGATTCTCGCTTCTTTGACGAGGTTGATAACTTCTAAAGAACTTGGTTTTTGGTACACAATGGAGGGATTTGCATCTTTCATAACTTGGTGAAGTCTTTCACTGTTCTTCTCCATCGTTTGACCTAATAATTCAAAATCTTGATTCAAAATGGCTTTGCGGATGGTTTGATAATCTTCTTCACTATTCCGAATCCATTGATCATAACTAGGTGCTGTCTCCTTTGTTATTCTCATGGCCTCACGACTGGAAATCGCTTTCTTTTCTTCGGAAATTAACACAACTATCATCATGAGATGTTGAAAAGGATTGGTTAAACTTTCTAAGGTTCCATTTCGATGCCAAACAGCAAAATCATCGACCAAGCTTCGACAAGAACTCCCCGAACCAACACGAGTTAAAGTGGCAAGTTCTTGGAGGGTATATTGGGCTTTAAAAAATACATTTAAACCTACTGTGAGAGCGGCAAACCCTGACGCTGAAGAAGCTAATCCAGAGGCGGTGGGAAAATTATTCTTAGAT
>JBMSKF010000029.1:0-4662 GCA_049419605.1 Bacilli bacterium | reverse complement strand
AAGTCCCGAAAGGGACTTTTTTATTTGAAATGTCGATGCTTCGTGCATCGATTTTTCATATATAATTTTGTAGAGAATATGATAAAAATACTTTCAAAACTTAGAACCACGACATTACTAGTTTTATTATTTGAACTTTTCTTTGTGGCTGGTTTAATCGTCTTTTATTACTACGATTTATTGGGTATCCAATCCATTTTGAGTTACGCCATGATTTTTGCATTAGTAGCAATTCTATTTATTTTCAATGTCATTTATATGCTCTCTTTTTTGGCTACCATTCTGAATAATCGCCGCAAAAAAGATTTAAAAACAGCTGATTTATTAGGTTCTGATATTCCAGAAGCTTATCGATATGCTGGTTTGGGAATCATTCTATTGGACCAAGATGACCAAGTCATTTGGGTTAATGAAGTGATTCAAGATCTTCAACCTAATTTGGTTGAAACCAATATTCATGAATGGAAGAAAGAATTATCTCCACTATTACAAGGGATAAAAACAGCCGTCCAAATTACCTTATCTGGTAAAGTTTTTGAGGTTAAATTCTTAACGACTTCTCGGATGTTTATCCTCAAAGACATCACCGCTTATGAAGATTTATTATTGATTAACCGTAATCAAAGTCCAGTCGTGGGTTATGTGGTACTTGATAATTATGAAGAAAATGCGCCTGCATTTGATGAAAAAAGTGATTATATTTCTAAAATTCGCTCTTCGATTATTGCTTATTTCTCTGGTTTTGGATTTGTGATTCAACGTATTCGCAGTGATTCCTATTTCATCATTGGGCCGGTGACTGCATTCAACAAAATGAAAGAAGATAAGTATCGAATTGTTGAGACTGTCTTTGGTATTGACCGGCAAAAAGAAAGACAAATTACGATTTCCATTGGGATGGCTTTAGGAACTAGCGATGATTACACCAAATTGAATGGTAAAGCAGTTGAGGCTCTTGAACTTGCAGTTGCGCGTGGTGGTAATCAAGGTATTATCGACGAAGACAGTAAGAAACAATTCTTTGGTGGTTATCGATTGAGTCAAGAAAACGAAATGAAAACGGCTCAAAGAATTAAAGAGCGAAACGATAAGATTATCAGAAATATTCTTGAAGCAAAAAATGTTTATATTGTAGGGCATTTAGATGCGGATATGGATGCACTTGGTTCTGCGCTCGGTGTACGGGCCATTTGTGAACACTTGAAAATTCCTAGTAGAATCATTTTCGATTATGCTTTCTCGGAAAAACGAGCAAGACAAGCGGTTTCTGGTGAATTTTCACCCAGTGAAAATAAACAAATCTTTATCAAATCAGAAGATGCGATTGCACAAATCACCAATCAAGATTTAATTGTAGTGGTTGACGTGAGTCGGCCTTCATTGGTGATGGGAAATCAAATTCTTGATAAGGATATTTCCACGATTGTGATTGATCATCATAAACGTACGGATGAGTTTATTGCTAAAGTTTCAATGGAACCCGTTATCGACACATCAGCTTCTAGTGCAACCGAGTTAGTAGTGGATATTATTCTCCATAATAAATATTTCAAATCCTTTGAATTTAAATTACCCTCACTCATTTCTACGATTATGTTATCCGGTATTTACCTCGATACTAATTTCTATAAATTAAAATCAGTTGGTCCACGAACCTTTGATGCCTCAAGGTTCCTTATTGAAAAAGGCGCTGATACGAATAAGGCGCACGAATTACTAAAAGAAGATTATAACGATTTATTAATCATTAACCGGGTGACTTCTTCTGCTGAAAGTATTCAAAGCGACATACTCTTGGCCACATTTAACGAAGACGAAATTATCCAAAACGAATCAGCGCTTATTGCTAAAGTAGCGAACGCAATCATGGACATGCGCGGAATTAAAGCTGCAATTGTCATTGGCAAAGTGACACCCCACGGATATACTAAGGTTTCCTGCCGAAGTGATGGAACAATTAACGTCGCCATGCTGATGGAAAAAATTGGTGGCGGTGGTCATTACACCGCAGCCGGTTATGAAACCAAAGAAGTTGAGTCGATTCAGGCTGTGAGGGCAAGAGTGTTAGAAATCTTAAAAGAATATTTAACGCGAGCTCGAGAAATGCAAATGACGGAGGGAAATTAACGATGAAGGTTATTTTATTGAAAGATGTGAAAAATCTTGGCAAAAAAGATCAAGAGATTGAAGTGGCTAATGGTTATGCTGCAAATTACTTATTTCCTAATAAGTTAGCGGTTGCCTTAACTGAACGTGGCAAAGAAATTCGGGACGAACAACAGAAGCAATTAAAAGATATCGAAGACCAAAAAATTGCCGAAGCTCAAGAAATGGTTGGCAAACTTGCTTCCATTACTTTAGAATTTAAAGCAAAAATTGCTGGTGATGGTAGAATGATCGGTACGATTTCCACCAAACAAATTGTTGAAGAACTTAAAGAAAAACATCAAATTACCATCGATAAACGTAAATTTATCGACCACTACCTTGTGAATGCGTTAGGATTTACAAGACTTAAGATAGAATTACATAAAGGTGTCGTGGGTGTTGTGAACGTCCACGTCACAGAAAGTAAATAGGTCATGGCAAAACCTCTTCCACATAACATCGAAGCAGAAAAGATTGTTCTTGGGGCAATGATGACGAATTCATCTGCCTTGGCTCAATGTATCAACTCGGTTACGGTTGATCACTTTTATGGGCAATCTTCGCCCAACCAACTTGTTTATCAAGCGATTCGAAATTTGTTTGATAAACGTTTACCGGTTGATATTCAAACTGTTCTTGAAGAGCTAGGTTTGATGAAAGAGTCTGTGAATGCAGGTGGGATTGAATATCTCAAAGAACTATTAGATTCAGTCATTTCCTTATCTAATTTAGATTTCTACTTAGTTATCCTCCAAGATAACAAACTTCTAAGAGATTATTTGTCGACGATTGATCAAATTAGACAAAACTATGAGACTGAGGAAATTGATGAGATTAATCAGTTTTTAGCCCGGGCAGAAAACAATTTAAGAACGGTTGCGGAAAGACGCCGCATTGATAAATTCAAAACCGCATTAGAAGTGTCCCAACGTGTCGAAGCAGAATTAAAAGTGATTCAACGGGCTGATGGTTTAACGGGTGTCGACGTTGGTTATAAAAAGATTAACGATTATACTCACGGTTTACAAAAAGGGGAAATGACGATTATTGCTGCTCGACCCTCGGTTGGTAAAACAGCCTTTGCCTTAAATGTGGCCTATAACGCAGCAAAATTAAACCCAATTTCTGTTGCAGTCTTTTCTCTAGAAATGCCTTCCGAACAATTAGTTCGACGTTTAATTGCGACCGATGCGACCGTTTCGCTCGATAACATCCAAACAGGAACGCGATTCTTAAATGCCGCTCAAAAAGCGACCGTTGGACAATCGATTAAAAATATCGGGAACTCTAAACTGTTTATCGATGATACTCCTGGGATTAAGCTGATTGATATTCTTGCAAAGTCTAGACAATTAAAAGCCGCTCACGATGATTTAGGCTTAATTGTCGTAGATTATATTGGTTTAATTACAACGGGTGAAAAACGTATTGAATCTCGTCAAGTTGAAGTCTCTAATATATCCCGAGCTTTAAAAGAGCTTGCCCGAGATCTTAAAGTTCCCATCTTGGTGATTTCACAATTATCGAGACAAGTTGATTCCCGAGATGATAAACGGCCTTATCTTTCAGATTTAAGAGAATCAGGCGCCATCGAACAAGACGCAGATATGGTCTTTTTAATGTATCGTCCTGGATATTATAAAAATCTTGGATTTAGCAAAAACGTAACCCAAGACGAAAAGAAACGTTTTAAGGAAGAACGAGAAAAAGTAGAAGCGTTAACTAAAGAAGTGGGTGAATACGCCGAACTGGTGGAAATCATCATTGCAAAAAACCGTAACGGTAAAACTGGCATTGTCCCGCTACTTTTTTTCAAGAACTTTGGTCGTTTCGATAATCCAAGTGAAGATTACGAATCGCGATTAAAACTCATTCGTCAAGAACACGGCGCCCCCGATATCGAAGAATAATGAAATTTTATATTTTAGCATCCGGTTCAAAAGGTAACGCAACCTTAGTCGAGAGCCGTGGTTATCTTTTACTTATTGACGCAGGATTAACGAAGACTAGATTGAAAGAAACCTTTGCAAAAACCCCATATTTGATGGAACAAGTTCAGACCGTTATCTTCACCCACGAACATAGCGATCATGCGATGGGTAAGGATTTTTTCCCAGAAAACATTCGCTTTGCTTCCAAAGGAACCATGGCAGTTTTGCAAGGAAATTTACTCACACCCTATGAATCTATTCATTTTCAACATATCAAAGTAACACCCTTAGCCATCTCACATGACGCGAGAAATCCGTTAGGATTTGTAATTGAAGATGGTCAATCCTCCTTGGTGTACATGACCGATACTGGTTATATTTCTGAAACCAACCTTGCCCTCATGAAAAATAAACACCACTATATTCTTGAAAGTAATCACAATGTAAAAATGCTTTTACAAACCAATCGTAGTCAGGACTTAAAGGTCAGAATTTTAGGAGATAGTGGACATTTATCGAACGAAGATAGCGCAATGTTTTTTTCAGAAATGGTGGGTGAAAATACGAAGTCGGTATATTTAGC
>JBMSKF010000028.1:0-5036 GCA_049419605.1 Bacilli bacterium | reverse complement strand
ATCAAAGAACCCTATCTTAAAGCGGGAATTCAAGAATTTGAAAAGCGTCTAGAACGATTTGTTCAATTAACTACAATCGAAATTCCTGAATCAATCAGTAAACAAGATCATTCCGATAGTGTAATAAAGGCACTGGAAATGGATGCAAAGCTCATCAAACAAGCGATTCCTTCACAGAGTTATGTTATTGCCTTAGATATTCAAGGTAAAACCTTTAAAAGCCAAGAACTTGCTAAACAAATCGATTCCATACAACAAAAGAATAGTCATATTGTTTTCATTATTGGTGGTTCAAATGGTCTTGATGATTCGATTCGAAATCTTGCAAAAGAAATGTGGAGTTTTTCTCCACTTACATTTCCTCACCAATTGTTTCGCTTAATATTTTTAGAACAAATTTATCGAAGTATGACCATTTTAAAAGGTCATCCCTATCATAAATAATTAATCGATTAAACCAAAGTGTTTCATCGCTTTGGCCCAACCATCTTCATCCACGGTACCTGTCACGAAGTCAGCCACTTTCTTTACTTCATCTTTTCCGTTACCCATGGCGACAGAAATACCGGCAAATTCGAGCATTTCCATATCATTAGGAGCATCGCCTAAGGCCATCACGTTTTCTGGTTTCCAACCATAATGCTCTAAGACTGCTAAAATCCCTTTCGCTTTATCTGAATCTTTAGGCATGATATCGACAGCATAAGTGTCCCAACGTGCAGACTTGCATAATTTTAAATGGGGTAAGAATAAGCTTTCATCTACCTCGTCACAAAAAGCTATTGCTTGATAAATCTTTCGATCATAATGGTCAGGAAAGGTTCGTGGTTGAGGAAATCGAGTGCCATATTTTTCATGCGCCTGAATGACACGTTCATCCACATAATTGATGTGTCCACCATTTTCTTCCACTAACGTAAGTCCAAACTTTAAACGTTTAGAGAACTTAATTAAAGCATCCACTTCTGATTCGGGAAGGGGATATCGATGAATAATTCTTCCGTCAATAATAGCGTTAGCCCCGTTCATGGTAATCAAACCATCCGGTTTGATGGAGTCAAGAATTCCTAATTTGTTAATGAGATAACGATTTCGACTTGATGCTAAAAACACTTTAATTCCATTTGCTTGTAAAGCATGAATTGCCTGGATTGCAGATTTTGGCATCACTTTAGTTTGATGGGAAAATAACGTCCCATCAATATCTGTCACAACAATTTTGACAGCGTCTTTTGCTTTGTTCATAGATTAACACCATAGTAAGTTATTCCGTTGTAATAGTCAAAAGACCTTTTAATTCGTGTAAAATATTCTTTATGAACGGACTCATGATATACCGTCAGGGTTTAGGACCAACAGAACCATCCAAGCAATTGGATTCAATCATTCAAGCGTTTGCTAAATTTAAACTTAAGCTTATCGCAGTACCCTCACGGGATCTTAATCGCTTAATCGAAACCACAAACAAGGGTTTCTTTAAGTTTGCGCTCTTGCTTGATAACGACCCTCAAATCGCCAAATTCCTAGAAACCGATCATCAAATGAAGGTATTTAACGATGGATCGGCAATTAATTTATCAATGGATAGGGCCTTGCTTTCCATTACCTTAAGAAATGCATTGATACCTAGTCCTGCAACCATCGCCTTACCTTATGCAGTTAACGTTAATATCATGCAAGCCATTCAAGAAGTTAAAGAAATGATGAAAGAGATTCATTATCCAGTTCTAGTAAAAAATCGTTATCCACAACTCCAAGAAAAAATATATTTTGTAAGGGATGAAAAAGAACTCGTCAAAGTTTTAGAACCCATTGGCATGCAACCCTTGATTGTACAAGCCTACCTTCCGCCACAAGACCGCCAACTTTTTAAAGTGGCTGTGATTGGCAATCGAGTGATGGCCAGTGTGGAAGTTGTGTCTAATAACGGCATCGACTACTTAAAGAAAACTGAGATTCCCGATGAGGTCAAACGAGTTGCCATGAAAACCGCTAAGGCAACAGGTGTTTCTTTCGCCCTCATTTCCATTTTTTATTTAAACAAAAAATCCCCTTATGTTTATTCCGTAAAAACAAATCCCAATATCGCAGAATTACAACTTGCAACAGGTGTTTTTTTGAGTGGTTATTTGGCACAATTTGTATTTAGGAAAACTAAGAAGCTAAAGTAAAGGTAAGAATATGAAAATTACAGTTATGGGTTTAGGGTATGTGGGGTTAACAAATTTAGCTTATTTATCTCAATTCCATCAACTTTTTGGTTTTGATAAGGATGTTGCTAAAATTAATGACCTTCAAAACCATGTTGATTATTTGAATGAACCAGGGTTATTTAATTTACTTAAAAAGAATCACAAAAACATCACTTATTCTGAAAGTGCGATCAATGCCCTTCGTGATGCTGATGCTGTGCTCATCGCGGTGCCCACGCCAGAGGGTGAAAATGGCCAAATTGATTTATCTGCGATTGAAGACACACTTCTACAGGTCATTGAAAATACCAAAAAGAATACCCTTGTCATCGTTCGATCTACCGTCACACCAGGGACTTATGAAAAACTAAAAATCCTGATCACATCAAAGAAGAGATCTGACATATTTCTAGCAGTGATGCCAGAATTTTTATCTCAGGGGAAGGCGTTGAATAACATCCTTTCACCCAATCGTGTTGTCGTTGGTTTAACCGAATTAGAACTGCAAAAAAAGATAAAATCCATCTTTCATTATCCTGTGAAAGTGCCATTTTTGTTCACTGATCCAAACACTGCTGCACTTATCAAATATGCTTCCAATAGTTTTTTAGCCTCTAAAGTTTCTTTCATGAATGAGATGTCACAAATTGCAGAATCCGTTGGGGCAAATATTCAAGAAGTTGTTGAAGGCATGGGTTATGATCCACGAATTGGAAACCAGTTTATTCAACCTGGAATTGGTTTTGGAGGTAGTTGTTTTCCAAAAGACCTAAAAGCTCTTAAACACTTAGCGAATCAACACCAAATCAAAGGTCATCTATTAGACGCTACAATGAAAATCAATGAGGAGCAAATTATTCGCTTTATGAACCGTGTAATGACGCGCTTCAATCATCAAATTAAGCAAAAGAAAATTGCGGTTCTTGGCTTAAGTTATAAAGGATCAACAACGGATGTTCGAAATTCACCAGCATTCAAAGTTATCGATACTCTAGCTGATCAACAAGCAATTATCTTCGCATACGATAAAAAAGCTACCTTTGAATTCTTTAACCAACGCGGGGAAAAACCTTGCCTAGCGTATGCAATTGAAATAGAAGATGCTTTGAAAGATGCTGATGTTGCCATCATCTTGAACGATGCAAAGGAAATAAAACAATTAACCACTCAAGATTTTATCCGATTGATGAAAACACCCATTATCTTTGATGGAAGAAACTTATATGATGCTAAAAAGATGAAGGGTGTCGAGTACCATTCAGTAGGCAGACCATCCGTAAAATAATTTATTTTTTTGCAGTATTAGGTACGACGTTTGCATCCACGGGTCTTAAATATTTAGACGATAACCACATCAATCTTAATCCTACAAATAGAACAAATGCAGTGCCTGCAAATTCTGGGAATAATGCACCTGCAACAATGGTTAATAATGCTGGTGAGAAAAGTGACCACGCACCCATTTTCATAGTTTCACCGAACTTGAAGTGATTATTTGGATTTAATTTTCCACGGGTCATAATGAAGATAACGATCGACATCATCAACGCCATAATCGCGTTCACAACAAGCGTTAGTCCGCTTTGCGCTAATAATAAAACGGATTTAGAATATGCAAAACTTTGATCAAAGAAATTAAGCCAATTCGCAAACACAAGGTTTACATATTCACCGACATCGCTTGGATCAATTACATTACCATCTTGGTCGGTTTGGGTAAAGTTTGCGAGATTGGTTCCAAGAGGAACTTCATCGTAAGTGCCAGTAAATGCAGTTGCAAAGCCTTCGCCATTAACCGAACCTTCCGCTAAAGCAGCGGGATTGTAAACATATACATAAACTGCAGCCTTCATTAATAACATAAAACTGCCAATTTGATCATCACCAGTTGGTAAGGCAAGTAAACGATTGGCGAAAGCGCCAACCGATTCGTCACTTTGATCATCTGCCTGGAAGAAAACTCTTAAACGGCTTGTGCCGTTGACTGAGTAATCAAAATAAGGATATGCTTCTTCGCTTGGAAGTGTTTGACTAAAGGCGTCATCCCAAGCAACCCCTTGGTTATCGAGGTAATATTTGGTTTCACCATCGATGGTTTCAGAAATTACCACCAAATCAACGCCTTCTTCATCGAGAGCCTCTGTGAAAGAGACAAGGGCGTTTTCAATTGAAAAAGTGTTACCGGATAAAAAAGTGGACCCTTCTCGATTCAAGATTTGCGTGTAGGTTGGATAAGTTGCAAGTAAAATTGAGATAACAAAAAGTATGATCGCAACGTACCATGGTTGGCTTCTAGCCTTCATGATAGGTTCGTTACTAAAGATAGATTGGAAGATAAGTTTTAATGTTTTCATAATACCTCTGTGCGTTTTTATTATATAAGTAAATCAATTCATTAAGCAATTAGAGTTCGAATCATTGCATTCATGAAAATATTGTCTTAAGATTAATTTGCTCTTATGAGCAACAACCTGGGGATGTCATGGTTTCGACAGGGTTGTCATCGCGCATTGGATGCAGCCGAGTGGTGACGTTATCACCAAAAAATAGTAACTGGCAACAGTTTACAATTCGCAGCAGCTTAACTATTAAGCTCCGATATACTGTGACCCGCATACGCGGGACTGCGCGCTACCGTTGGTTTCGCTTCTCACGCAACGGACCAGTGTCATACCAAGAAGCTAAGCAATTACACTGATTCACGTAGTTGACGAAAAATGATGAATCTCGCCTTTGGCTAGTTTGTCGATATCTACGCTAGGGGTTAAATCAATATCGTCTAAGCTGTAGACGCTAATGTGGGATCTTCTCTGGACCGGAGTTCGACTCTCCGCATCTCCACCA
>JBMSKF010000027.1:0-5086 GCA_049419605.1 Bacilli bacterium | reverse complement strand
AGAGGGTGGTCAAGTATTTCAATTATTAAAACGATTTCATGGATTTCCAATACCGCAACTTCAATTCAAACTCCATCCGTTTTTTTTCAAATGGTTCACCGTCATCATTCAAATTAAAAATATGGTAAAGATTAACAAACCAATTTTTATCTTTGTTCCCACGATTACAATTGGGAAAAAGTTGTATAGATGGTTATCGTTGTTTTTTAAAGACATTTCATTGGCGTACGCCGCCATCGAGGAAAAAGATATGATTGTTGAAAACTTTAAAAGAAAAGGAACTGGAATCTTAATTACCACTTCAATACTAGAAAGAGGGATTACGATGGTAGGTTTACAAGTCATTATTTTTATGGCAGATCATCCTTTATTTAACACCGCTACCCTCATTCAAATGGCGGGGCGATCTGGAAGGAAAAAAATTGAGCCTTACGGTGAGGTCATTTTGTATGGTGATAAGTTAACACCGATGATCGTTCTGGCTCAAGAAAAAATAGCGTTTGCAAATGCCCATTTGTAAATATTGTTTTCGATTTTTTGAGATTCATCATGGTTGGCATTTACTCTTTTCACCTTTACTTTGTCAATCATGTTATGAAAAAATTGAGTGGCATCATCGAATTGAGTCGTGGCGAGGAATTCAAGTTGAGTCGCTAATCGATTACGGACCCAACTTTGAAAAAATGATTTTTCAATTTAAAGCCAATTTTGACATCGAATTAGGCTCTGTTTTTCTCAACCAACACGCGTGGTACTTAAGGTTAAAATATTGGCAATACAAATTGGTACTCGCCCCAACCCATGACCAGGATATAAAAATGAGAGGGTTTCACCCTTTAATTGAGATGTTTTATCCAATAGGTTTACCGATGTTTACTTTGTTTGAAAAAACGCAACCTTATCGCCAATCAGAACAGCATGGATCCAATCGTGACAAAATTAAAGATTTTGTTCAATTGAAACAACATTCATTTATACCAAAGAGAATTTGCTTGGTAGATGACGTAATGACGACAGGAGAGACCCTCCATAGAATGATTGATTTGTTGAAACCATTTCCAATCA
This sequence comes from Bacilli bacterium, assembly GCA_049419605.1. Classification (GTDB taxonomy): domain Bacteria; phylum Bacillota_I; class Bacilli_A; order RFN20; family CAG-826; genus UBA970. Next base: position 4,021 of record JBMSKF010000027.1, on the reverse strand, counting down.
CTCGGTTAAAGATATTCGTATTAGCAAGAAAAAAACAAGAAATTAATGAGATTACAAGCCCGATTAAAAATGATAAAATAAGAAATTGGAAATAACATATATGGCATGGTTAGAAAAAATCTTTAGAATCGAAGAAAGACAACTGAAAAAGCTTTCCAAAGAAGCTGATCAAGTGTTAGCTTTTGCTAACGAAATGAAACAACTTAGTGACGAAGCGTTAAAACAAAAGACAATCTATTTTCGCGACTTATTAAAACAAGGAAAAACCTTGGATGATATTAAATACGAGGCTTTTGCTGTTGCGCGTGAAGCTGCAACGCGAACATTAAAAATGACCCCCTTTAAAGTACAAATTATTGGGGCACTTGTTTTACATGGTGGCAACGTAGCGGAAATGAGAACGGGTGAAGGTAAAACTTTAACTGCAACGATGGCCGTCTACTTGAATGCATTATCTGCTCAAGGTGTGCATGTTATTACTGTCAACGAATACCTTGCAAAACGTGACGCAGAATGGATGGGAGTCATCTATCAATTTTTAGGTTTAACCGTCGGTGTTAACTTAAGAGATAAATCCCCAGAAGAAAAACAACAAGCTTATCGCTGTGATATTACTTACTCTACTAACGCTGAACTTGGTTTTGATTATCTTCGTGATAACATGACGGGAAATATTAAGCAACGCGTCTTGAGATCTTTACCTTATGCAGTGATTGACGAAGCTGACTCTATCTTAATTGATGAATCAAGAACACCTTTAATCATTTCGGGAGGCGCAAAAACCGCTCAATCCGAATTCATTAAATTTGACCGATTTGTTAAATCATTAAAAAAAGAAAAACATTTTACGATTGATGTTAAATCTAAAACAGCAAGTTTAACGGACTCAGGTGCCAATCTAGCAGAAATGGCATTCAATATCCGCAATTTGTATTCACCAGAACATTCAGAAAAAGTTCATCGCATTCACCAATCTCTTAAAGCAAATTTCATTATGGTTCGCGATGTGGATTATCTTGTTGATCCCGAAAAAAATATCCAGATTATTGACCAATTTACAGGTCGTATTTTAAAAGGTCGTGAATTTTCTGATGGTCTACATCAGGCCATTCAAGCAAAAGAAAATGCAAATTTCCGCGCTGAAACGATTACGATGGCGACCATCACTTATCAAAACTTCTTCCGTCTATATAAAAAGCTCGGTGGGATGACTGGGACTGCGAAAACAGAAGAAGAAGAATTTATTAAAATCTATAACATGAAAGTCGTCAGTATTCCTACGAATGTTCCCATTAGGCGTCATGATGATGTGGATTTAATTTTTGCATCTAAATCCGCAAAATTGAAAGCTATTTTAAAAGAAATTAAAACACGACACGAGAAAAAACAACCTCTTTTAATTGGTACACCTTCTGTTGAAGCATCTGAAGAATTATCCAAACTTCTTAAAAATGAAGGCCTTCAACACTTTGTATTGAATGCGAAAAACCACGCTTCTGAAGCAGAAATTGTTAGACGCGCTGGTGAAAAAGGAAGTATTACAATTGCCACCAACATGGCGGGTCGTGGAACGGATATCAAAATCGATGATGAAGTAAGAGCCCTTGGTGGGTTATGCGTCTTAGGAACTGAACGACACGAAGCTCGCCGTATCGATAATCAATTACGAGGTCGATCGGGTCGGCAAGGGGATCCTGGTTATTCACGGTTCTTTGTTTCCCTAGATGACGATTTAATGGTGCGATTTGGTTCCGATGCCTTACGAAATATGTTTAAGTCTCTCGGAGATGAAGCGATTGAAAATCGGCTTCTTATGAACGCAATTACAGGCGCACAAAAACGAATTGAAGGGCAAAACTTTGATATTCGTAAAAATGTTTTAGATTATGATAACGTGCTGGCAAAACAAAGAAGTGTCATGTACCGTAAGCGCGATGCCATCTTAATGGCGGACGATGTAACCGACATTATCAATGAAGCGTTTACCAATGCTGGTATTTCGTTTGCAACACGCTCCATTAATCTTGATGATCGATCAAAAGCAATCGATGGTGATAAACTCAAGAAAATGTTAGAACCTATTTTCCTTGCAGAAGGAACGATTAATGCAAAAGCATTTAGTGAGTCACCTTTTGAAGAAGTGGCTGAAGACATCACCGTTTTATTAATGGATCGCTATAAAGAGGCGATTAAAGAATGGCCAGCTGAAGTGGTCAAAGGATTACCGCGCCAAGTCCTTTTAAAAGTCATTGATATGAATTGGCCTCGTCATATTGATGCCATGGATCATTTACGTCAAAGCATTCACTTAAGAAGTTACGCACAAAGCAATCCTTTACAAGATTATGTCAATGAAGGTTTTAAGATGTTTAAAGAATTAAATGAAAAAATTGCGGTTGAATTTGTTGGGTCTATGTTGACGGCTAAATTAGAAATTAAACCCAAACCTTCTACTTCTGCAATTCAATTAGATCCAAAGAAAATCGGAGTGTAATCCATGATTGATTTAAGTGTTTTAAAGTCGGAGTTAAATGATTTGGCTGTCTTGATTCAGCAAGTCAGTGAATCTCTTTGACCTTGCTCAATTAAAATCACAAATTCAAGCGGATGAAGCGTTAATGGATGGTCCCCATTTTTGGAATCACCAACGACAAGCGAAGATGGTCATTCAAAGAATGAATGAAAAAAAGTTCTTTGTTGAATCATTAGAAAAGTTGCAACAAGGTTACCACGCTTTAATGGATTTATATCCTTTTTTGGAAGCCGATCAATCCTTAATGGCAAGTTTTCAAGCCGAGTTACATGCTTTAGAAAAATTAGGTAAACAAGTTCAAGAATTGGTTTTATTTTCTGGCGAATTTGACGGACTGAATGCCATTATTGAAATTCATCCAGGTGCAGGCGGCACTGAAAGTCATGACTGGGCGAATATGCTCTATCGTATGTATGTTCGTTATGCAGAAGCCCATCAATTTCAAGTGCAGATGCTAGATTACATGGCAGGAGAAGAAGCCGGTATTAAAAGTGTGACGATGATGATCAAAGGTCCCCGCGCTTATGGGTTGTTAAAGTCTGAAAAAGGCGTTCATCGTTTGGTAAGAATATCTCCATTTGATGCGAACGATCGTCGCCATACCTCATTTGCCTCCGTGAACGTGATTCCTGATATCGTGGATGATGTCGATATAGAAATTTTGGATAAAGATTTAAGAATTGATACTTATCGTTCAGGTGGAGCGGGTGGTCAAAACGTGAATAAAGTTGAAAGTGCTGTTCGAATCACACATATCCCCACAGGATTAGTAGCCTCATGCCAAATTGAAAGAAGCCAGTTACAAAATAAAGAAAAAGCGATGCAAATGTTGAAGGCTCAAGTTTACCAATTAAAAAAACAACAACAAGAAGCACAACTCGATGCAATTGTTGGAGAACAAAAAGATATTGAGTGGGGAAGTCAAATTCGTTCTTATGTCTTTCAACCGTATATGTTGATTAAAGATCATCGAACGGATTATCAAGAAGGGGATGTCACCAAAGTGATGGATGGGGCAATTGATGGATTCATTCGATCCTTTCTTGAAATGGAGGCGAAAAAACATGCAAAAAAATAATCTTATTCGTAACAGTTTGATGATTATCATTGCTAATTTTTTATTAGCATTTGCATCCGCATTATTTTTTGTCCCAATGAACATTGTCAGTGGCGGAATGAATGGCGTATCGCTTATCTTTTATTCTTGGTTTGCAATCCCGGTTGAATTGACTACCGCCATGCTGGCTTGGTTTTTATTTTTTATCGGATTCATTTTTCTAGGAAAAAATTTTACTGCGCAAACTTTCTTATCGACCTTACTTTATCCAATTTTCTTTTTTATTTTCGTACGATATGTGGATCCAACTTGGATAGGTTTTTCACCCGAAGAAGAAACGCATCGATTATTAGCAAGTATCTTTGGGGGTGGTTTAGTCGGTTTAGGGATGGGGTTAGCGTTTTTGGCAGGGGGAAGTACAGGTGGTTTTG
>JBMSKF010000026.1:0-5847 GCA_049419605.1 Bacilli bacterium | reverse complement strand
TTGCATTTCCATCTAAAGTTGCATTTTCAAAATCCCATTCTGGGACATCATCACCGGAAAAAGGAACATTACTTCCACCTGGTTGTGAAGTTGTATTTCCGGTAGAACCACCATTACCGGGGTTCGCTAATAAGACTGTGCCGGTTACCACAGTTGCACCGCCACCTAATAACATGAGTAGAAGAGGTAATTTCTTCTTGTCTGTTACAAATGCGATTAATTTGTTAACAATAGATTCTTTTTGTTGATTGGCCATTGATTTGCCTCCTTATTTACAACTTATAAATCATATAGGAATATTAAAGAAATCTCAACAATACTTAATGAATATTAAGTAATTCAAGAGGGTTAAGATGGAATAATTCTAAAGTAGTTTAAGTTAAATCCTTCTCTTGTCACTTGTAGTTTGATCGTGTTTAATCCCGCGTTAAGTGAAAAAGGATCACTGGTGACGGTTTGCCAAACTTGCCATCCACCGGTTATCGGTAAGTCCACAGTGGTTTTAAGAGTCTGGTTGGCGAACATTTGAATTTGACCACTCGATGTGTTGCCTGCAGTTCTGAGTTCTAATCGGTAATTGCCTTGATTAGGGATTTGTAATCCATATTCTAAATAATCTCCAACATTAAGCCATCCGGCATTATCGCCGCCACCGACATCGGTTGTGGGTTCAAAACGAACCCCTTCTTGAGTGAGATAAGCTTCTGCTTCAATGCGATCATTGATTGAGGCATAACCACCGGTTGTTGCTGAGAATGTGACAGGTGAAGATAAATTATTATTAAAATCGACTGCGGTAATTTGTACATCATAGGTCATGTCGGGTAATAAATTAGCTAAATAGACTGCAGGCACAGAAGTTCTAGCTCGAATCACACCGTTCATTCTCACAATATATTCTTTGACCATCCGGTTATCAGTAGAGGCATCCCAAGCAAGGGCCACACTATTGGGAGTTGCTTTCTTTAAGACAACATTGGATACAGGCGTTGGTTTTATGTCATCACCTTCTGCGTACGCTTTTTGATAAACACGCACATAGTCTACGACCATCGAGGTAGGGAAAATGTTGGTGTCTACACCTTGCACACCACCCCAATTACCACCTACTGCAATGTTGAAAATAAAGTGGAAATCTTGATCAAAAGGCCATGCTAAATAACTAGGACCATTTTCAATATCATCGACATCAAATGCAAAAGTAGCGTATTGTGTTTCGTTAATATAAGCTCGGATAACACCAGGTTCCCATTCAATCGCATAGGTATGATAGTTATCAAAGACATTGGTTAAGGTTAAGCTTTCACCTACTTGGGTACCGCGTGAATGGTTATAGGTTTCGGTATGAATGGTTGCATGCACAACGTTAGGGTCGTAACCCACATGTTCCATGATGTCGATTTCACCACTGGTGGGCCATCCGCCATAAACCCAATCGGTGGGTAACATCCAAATCGCCGGCCAGGTGCCTCGACCAGAGGGTAACTTCGCTTTGGCTTCCATCCGTCCATACAAGAAATCACCTTTGTTTTTCGTCACAAGTCTTGCAGAACTATATTCTCGATTTTGAATATTTTCTTTGCGAGCGGTAATGGTTAGATTACCATTAGCGACACTGGCATTATCCAAATCGGCATTGGTGTAATATTGAAGTTCGTTATTTCCCCAACCACTTCCACCGACGTCATAACTCCATTTATCAGGATTAGGTAGTCCCTCATAATCAAATTCATCAGACCATACTAAGTTCCAATTTAGAATTTCTTGAGTTATGGAAGATGTTTCTGAAGTGGTAGAAACACTGGTAATGGATGAAGAAATTGGAACGATTGAAGAATTAAACTCAAAATTATTACAACTGATAAGTATTAAGCTCGAAAACAAAACGCTATTAATTAATATTTTTTTCATATTTAGATTGTAGCAAATATAAATTTTTAAATATGAAATAAAACTAATAAATTTGTAATTAAATTGATTATAAATCCTAAGGTAAAATTGTACTTTTTCAAATGTTATTCACCAACATAGAACCTTTTTAATGTTACAAATAGCTATTAATGTAACTATTAAGAATTTATTTGTTAAATCCATATATTTTCAATGGCAATATCTTATTAAAATTCGATATACACTTCTTTTCCATGGTTGATTTTTGTTTGTAATAAAATTTTGTTTAGGAGACTCACAAATATTGTGAGAATTTTATTATGAATTATAAAAAATTGTCTTTATTGTTAACTGGTTTGGTGATGATCTTAGGTACAACCACTGCATTTGCAGTATGGGACACTTTAAGTGATACAGAATCTGGAAACACCATTGAAATTGGTGAAGGTTTAGATCTAGCAGCTTCAGCTTCAGTCACTGTTGGGGATTGGCTTGGAACAGATCAATTAGTTCCTACTAGTGGTGTAGTATTGCAAGATGGTGATGTTACCTCCGCGGTCGCAGTCTATGATGTAGCATTTACCGGCAATCTAATCGCAAGCCTTGAACTAGATGTGACTTATTCAAACCTATTGGTTGGAGGAGTTAATACGTTTAATTCTCTAGTTACAATTGTTTTTAACTGGAGCTATACCAACAGCAATTTTACCGGTGTATTTGACGATAATGATTTAACCCACGCGGACAGCGCTTTACCAGATTTTTATGATAGCGCAACACCTGCGACAAGATCAAATGTTTATATTCAAATAACAGTTACTATTTCAGAACCTTCAAATTCTTCCGAATACACTGGCATTGCCGCTCAAAACATCACATTTGATTTAAACTTTTTAGCCGCTTAATTGGTTTTATCCTAATCTTAGAATTAGTGACAAATATAACCCGTTTCATGTTTTGTAAATGTTTTTACAATTAAATTATGAATGAAAAGCAAATTAAAGAAATAACTAATTCAAGTTTCAATGAAAAACAACAAAATGCGTTAATACAATTATTTCAACGACTCACTTCTGAAAAGAAACCAAATTATCTTTTGTGGATGGTCCTCAGTCTGAATATAGTATTTATGTTGTTAATGTTGTTATTTTTGGTGCAACCAAATTTGCCTTTTCATTACATCCAAATTGGAACCCAGCAGGTGTTGTCTGTTAGTCAAGTGTTACCAAGCGATCAACGCTTGATTCCCAAAGGAGCTTCTCTAGATGAGGGTGAAGTAGATGAGATCATCATTGAACTCATTCCTACTTATGAAGCTGAAGTTGATGTGGATGTTTCGATTGATGTATCGTCGATTGCAATTGGAGACATCAATAATCCTTACAACCATCTCTTGGTTACTCAGCTATATGTAGGTGAAATATCTGAAGAAATGAATAATGTATATACATTAAGAACAGCATTAAGTTTTAACGAAGACATTGACCAATATTCAACCTTAATCTATTTAAGATTATTTCTGCTTTCTCCAAACGAAGAAGAATCACAAATGGCGTATGATTCAATCGCAGGTAAAACGATAGAATTTTCAATTAACTTTACGGTGATTCCCCGTGGTTAAAAAATTATTATTGGTTTTCTTAGGATTAATCCTTCCATTGAGTACTTTGGTCGCATATGCATGGTGGGACCAACAACAAAAGAATGTCATGATTACCGATATTCAAATTGGTTTTGGATCTAGGATTCAACTTGTCAACCTAACGACTTTCAACCAAGGTAAACTAGTGCCTTTCAATTCATTTTATGCAGATCAAAATGGCTATACAACCTCATATCAATTCTCTTTTAAAATCACCTTTACGTCGGATTTGGAAATTACAAATTTAGGGATTGAGTTCTCCAATATTCTTATTAACAAAGAACGGGAATCTTTATTTTATTCCAGTACCAATGAAAAAGTATCTTGTTTAGATTTTCAATTCGGTTCAAGTAATAATTCCGTCCAGCTGTTGGCAGGTACAGAAAAGCTAAATGCGAGTTATGTCTATTATTTAATTCCCTATCAATTCTTTACCTATCCTGAGTCTAGGTTTGAACTCAATGTTGAAATTAATGAAGACCTATTGAATGAAACATGTTCTCAATTTATTCAAGATGCCTACATAAACTTTGATGTCATGGTGGAGGCATTATGAAAAAATCAAAACTTTACAAGAAGTTAATCCAATTTGTAGCATTTATTGTTTTATTTTTTTCCGTTCTCCATTGGTCACCGTTTGTCATGTATCGGATTGTTTCCCCCAGTATGCAACCGGTGATCAAAGTCAATGATGTTGTCATTATTTCTCGATGGATCGATCAATCCAGTATTGAAGTCGGTGACATTATCGCCTTTCATACCACCTTGTTAGATCAACGCGAAGTGATTGTCGTTCATTATGTTCATGAAATTCTTGATGAGGATTCAGTATTATCCTTTAAGACCATCGCCCATGGTCAAACAGAACCCGATCGATGGGTGATTGCCGCTGATGATGTCGTGGGTCTCTATACCAATAAAATAACTGGTATTGGCCGTCTATTAGAATTCTTTAGTTCGACATTTGGTCAAGTGGTTTTACTCATCAATGTCGGCATTATTTTTGCCTGGATGTATGTAGATGATAAGAGTCAAAAAAAGAAAGATGAAAAAAAGTAACTTTCCTGTTATCAAATTTGGTTTATTAGGCTTGCTTACGCTTGTCAACGTTTTCAACGTTTCGATTGGCTTTGGCATTTGGGATCAATTAAGTGCAAACCAAGATGGAAATGTGATTACGATTGGCACAGGAACGTCGGTTAGCTTTACGCAAACAACAGCCAATTTTACGAACACGAATTTATTAATCGCCGAAAACATGGCTACAAGAACAAGTAACGACATCAATACCTCGATTAATACGACTTATGAAATTGAACTCGTCAATGATGTTACCAATGAAGTGATTACACCCTACATGGATGCTGGTACCGGTGAAACATGGTTTGCGGAAATCAAAATCGGCAATGTCTTGATTGAAAATAATAACGTCGATGTCACCAGTAATGGTGCAGGGGCTTTACGATTTAGAATCGATTTCATCCAAAACAGTCAAACGACCACTGGCACGAACACGGTAGTCTCTGCGTTTAATGCTCAATCTGAATTGGTGCAAAGCATTGAAATCATCGACAATGGAACCTACATCCCCACCGACTTCCAAGTGCATTTATCCATCATCAATGAATATACTGACGCGCATTCGATTGCCCTGCATGGTGCCAGTGTCAGTTATGAAATCTATTTAGAAATCACCAAAGTCCCTGAGAGTATGTGATGAAAAAACAAAAAATATTTTATTCATTATTTTTATTAGCAAACTTGGTTTGCTTAACGTCGGTTACCGCCTACGGATTATTTAATGATTTAAGTGATACGGAAACCGGTATTCCCGTTAATCAAGGTGAATGGGATTTTACTCCGAACGCTCCAGAATTAACGAACGGAATGAATCCAGTTTATTGGGATGGAACAACAGAAATTGTTAAATTTACTGACGCTAACCTTACGATTACCAATCCCAACTGGGTTGAAGAAGATTGGTATTTTTATCGCAACACTCGTGACCAAGTCTTTGATAATCAATGGGCGAATATGAAAACTGCTGATGGATCATATTGGGTCTGGATTCCTAGGTTTGTTTATGTGGTTAGGACCAATTTCCATACAGGAACAACCGGCACCATCGATGTGAGTTTTGTCGAAGGAACTAATGACCTTACCTTTTTCCAAAATCTAGTGAATTCCAATTCAGCGACTGCTGCGAATCAAACCTGGACAACTCATCCTGCTTTTACCTTCGGTAATACTCAATTAGAAGGGTTTTGGGTGGCAAAGTTTCTCGCCAACAATAATAATGGTGTCCCTCGTTTTAT
>JBMSKF010000025.1:0-6423 GCA_049419605.1 Bacilli bacterium | reverse complement strand
GAAGTTGGAGTTGATCCTGAAGTTGTTGCACTGGTCGCATTCGCAAATCCTTTCTTCATCGTGTCGACAATATTTGCTTCCGCTAATTTTTTGCCAACTTCCATCGCATAAGAAAACGCAACGCGGTCACTACTTCCATGGGCTTTGACGATTACGCCATTGAGCCCTAGTAACATGCTGCCACCGGTGGTTCGATAATCCCAACGATGTTGCATGAGTTTAACACCCTTCTTTGCAAAGAGATAGCCAAGCATAGAAAAGAGATTACGCTTAAAGATTTTTTTAATTTCATTGGACATGATTTTAAAGACACCTTCTGTGGTCTTTAAATAAACGTTGCCTGTAAAGCCATCGGTGACAATCACATCCGCGATGCCACTTAAGGATTCTCTTCCTTCAATATTGCCTTGAAGACCAGGAAAGTTCATCGCCTTTAACATTTCTAAAGCTTTTTTACTTTCAGGTGATCCTTTTTTATCTTCGGTGCCATTGGCCATCACATAGACTCGGGGGACTTTATTTCCATAGACTGCTTGATTAAATAAGCGTCCCATTTCTGCAAATTGAACAAGGTGTTCAGCACTATTTTCATTACTTGCACCGATGTCTAACACATTGGTAATTTTACCAATCGCATTCGGCATGGGAACGATTAACGCTGCCCGTTCTACTCCAGGAATTAATTTTAATTTTAAAGTAGCCGCGGATAAATAAGCACCCGTACCGCCGCAAGATATCATCGCATCTGCTTTGAGTGTTTCATATAAATCAATCGCCTTCATCATGGATGATTCTTTCATTCTTAGCACATCACGTGCGCCTGCTTCCATGGGAACAACATCACGAGCATCCACAATTTCCGCAATCCCTTTTAATCCTTGTAGTTCTTCTTGTTTACCGACGGCGACTAATCGATACTCACCTGGGTTGCGAGCTAAAAATAATTTGACACCTTCGACTAATTCTGGCGCGCCTTTATCAGCGGCCATCATATCTAAAATGATGGTTCGTTTCATAAGATTATTTTAGCAAATATAGGAAGAGATTAATGTTGTTTTCTTTTTTTATCAACCAATTGAATGAAGAATAACCCTAAAACACTTGAGAAAATGAGTAGATATGTAAAATTACTAGCATTACTTTCAGGCGTTTGTTCAAACCTAAAAGCGTAGAGGGGTGTATTACTGCCATTCACTAAAAAGTTATTCGCATCGAGGGTTGGATATTTATTGACTAAAAATTCATAACGTAATCTTGCACTGAGAATCGTGGCTTGGTTTGTCGATGTAAAATAATCCTTCATCGCATTGGTCAAATAGTCGTATTCAGTTGCAAGATTATTCCAAGGTATATTGGCTCCATCTAAGACGGCACAATATGGGCCTGTAACATCGAGAAAATATTGTCCGTAGGCTAATGAAGGGGTTTCTACATTCCCAGAGGTGAAAGTGTGGTCACCCAAATAAGTGGAGGTGTCTATGGCATAAGCAGTCCATTCTGAAGTCGATCCAGTCCATAAATAACTAGTATTACCTTGATAAACTGAACTTGATCTAACTAAAGTTCTATCCAAGGTGCTATAAGCAGATCCGTTTGTCCCTGTCCCTGTCCAAGCACTTCCAGGATCAGTTCCACCTACGATACCGATTTGATCAATGAGAACTCCGTTTAAATATAAACCAACGCCATCATCACCATTAAAGTTGGCAACACTGCTAGAAACTTTATAACCGTGAGCATTAATGATGCTTAAAATACTGGCGTTAATAGATGAATTGTAAATAATGATGACTTCATCATGAGGAAGCGTTCCAGTTAAATCAAGAGTGTTAGTAGGAGTTGTTGCTCCATTTGCAAATAGTTTAACCTGATAATCTTCTAGATTAATTGAATCCCCAGTCCCGTTATAAATCTCAACGTATTTATTATTACTACTACCTTCCATATATTCAGAAAAAAATAAATCATTGGCGACCACTAAATTTGCACCTTGTAACGTCACTTGGATTGCATAAGTCTGACTTAAACCTGCGTAAGAAATTGTAATGTTTTGCGACCCTAAATCCGTTAAATCGGGTGAACTTGATGTGTAATTCGAACTGGGTATTGTTCTTGTTGAGGCATCTGAATAAACAGCATTAACAATTAAATTATCTTGATTAAATGTTCCTTGGAATGCAAAGGTTGTGGTGACATTGGTTGTATCTAAACTTAAAGAGTTTAACGTTTTATTGTCTACAGTAATATTAAACGTAGTGGATTGGGAGACACCACCCTCGACATAAGTGACCGTCACCGTTTTATTGCCACTTGATCCAAAAGAAGTGACCCCATCATAGTCAGTTGTCCATCCAGTGACCACCTTCGTTGAATTATCAGACATCGTCGCAGTCACGACTAATCCAGTTGAATCAAACGCCTCATTTAAGGCATACGTTGTTAACATGCTGGTAGCATTTACACTAATGCTAGATAAAGTCACACCACTTGCCGCTGCCCATGCTGGATTATTTCCCACGGAGCTTGTGCCACTGACAATGGTCGCACCTGCGCCAGTATAGGAAGTATCGAAAACAATCTCTGCCCATTCTGGGTGATCAATATACGGATTTCGGTTACCTTGGAAATTATGATAGATCAAATTATTGCGTTTAATTTCATAAGCATCGACTGGGTCTTCTTCATTCCATTGGAGGTAATGAGATAAAATGCCAAGTTCACCATAGACAGTTGCAGAGGATGTCACCGTGGTTCCGCCAACAACATTATCAACCAGTCTTAATTGAGGATTACCTGTAGAACTATAGGTGAGATAACGGGTTGCCATGTAGAACACCATTCTAGCAATATCCCCTTTATATTCATCGGCAGGTTCATACACTTTTTTACTTCCTGATAAAGAAGAATATCCAGTCTTACCTGAGATATTACCGCGTTCATCTAAGACATTGGTTGCCCCAGATATGACTTCACCAAAATCTAAATTAGAATGGTAGTTATTATTATTTTGATCAGCGGCAATTAAATGATGTAAATCAGTTCCAGCGGGAGCCGTTTCACCAAAGTTACCTAGTGATTTTGCCCACGTGTGTTCTTTATTCCAAATGGTCGTATGATCGGCATTCCATTGATATGCATTCGTAGAACCATTATATTTTCCATACATTAATCGTAAATAAGGATTGTCGGTTGAAGTGTTTGTAAAGTTATAGCTGGTACCGTTTGCTAATGGGGATTTGGTGTAATCACGGTCAACAATCGCCATTGCATATTTGGTTTCTGCATAAGGAGTGATAACAGTATGATTTTTAATACGATCATTTAAAGCTGTTTTTAATGTATTACCTGCCATTCCTTCTGTAACAAAATCATCATAGTAACCATGGACTTGTGTATCCGTCCAATTCGTCGTGGTAATCGTTCTGGTTTCATCACGAAGGGCGGCTGAAACTTCTTTAATATTTAAGTTATAAGTGAAAAAAAAAGTAAGTGTAAATAATACTAAAAGTGATGCTGTTTTTTTCACAACTTTATTTTAACAAAATTTAGGAATTAAACACTAAAAACAAAGTCATTTAAAGTGTTATTAAATGAAATTAAATAATTATATCTTGCTCTTGCATCGATGATGGTTTGAATTGTCGAATTGGTTTTAAATTCATTTTTAGCATCTAAAGAAAGAGAGTTATAATTTGATTCTAATGTAGACCAGTCTAAATTTACCGAATCACACAAATTTTGTTTATTATCAGTGGTCAAAAGAAAATTACTGGAATAGTTTTCGGCTTCAGATTCAGCAATCGAAGTGTATTGATATTCATAATCAAATCGCGCCATTCTTAAATAACCTGATGTTGTTGAAGTAATGGTTGATAACTCCAATCTAAAACCATCAAAAGTAAAACCTGAAGTTGACTCTATTGATAAAGAGGTGATATTGGTGAACAAACCGTTTGAACCGTCAACTGAATTGCTTAAAGCTGAAGAGGTGTAACTATCAATTGCACCAACATCAGTTAATTTTGTACCTTCGTTTGTAAGAGTTAATGTGAAATTAACAGTTTTAGCTCCAGTCCAGGTGCCAAAAGTCCCAAGTTGTAGACTAACAATTTTAATCGAACTTGGAGAATTACTTCCGAAGAATCCGTTATTTGTTTGAAAGTAATTAGTGGTTTGTAACTTAGCATAATTTTTAGCAGAATCAGCGTTTACAGCGAATTCGAATATTTGATGCGAAAAATTACTTGAATTTATTAATGCTGAAGTACGAGTACTAACCACGCCTGATGAAGTAGCAGCCTCCCCTTGAATCAAACTAGTAGAATAATTCGCAATCGTAGTCCCAATCCCTGCTAATAAGAAAAGATTGGTGAATAATAAAATCATTCGTTTATTGAAAAAAGCCATATACAATCCCCTTTGCAATCTAGAAATGGTTTTCTAAGATTGCTGTAACGACTAGTCAACAATTTAAATTAATTAAATTTTATCAAATAGATAAAAAAATTTATCCTATAAATTGTTAATTTTCAATAAAGAAATTATGTCAAAAATGAATTGCTTTTTTGATATTTTTAAGGATTTCTTGGTCTTTCACAATATTCAAATATTGAAAACCTGGTAAACCAGATTGTTTAGCCCCCATCAGTTCTCCTGGTCCTCGTAATTGTAAATCTTGTTCAGCGATATAGAAACCATCATTGGAATTCACGAGTACTTGTAAACGTTCAAGTCCTTCTAAGGCTTGATCTTGAACGACGAGTAAACACAACGCTTCACTTCCATCGCGGCCTATACGACCTCTTAGTTGATGCAAGGAGGCAAGGCCAAAAGTATCTGCATCATGGATGATCATTAAGGTTGCGGCCTTCACATCAATGCCCACTTCAATCACCGTGGTACTGACAATGATGGGTGTGTATCCGGTGGTAAAAGCATGGAGGGCATCTTCTTTATCTTCTGCATCTAATTTGCCATGCAGTAAGGTGACTTGTTTAGGAAAACGTTTTGCATATTGCTGATATAAAGTAATCACACTTTGTTTACCCGATTGTGATTCCATAATTTTAGGGGCGATAATATAAACACGCTTTTGTTGTTCTAACGCTGCTTTGATTGCATAGTCAATCAACGCATCGCCTTCTTCTACGATTTTAGTTTTAACTTTTCTTCCGGCAAATGGGAATTGGGTTAAGGTAGAAATATCCATATCGGCATAGACAGTCATCGCTAGAGATCGAGGAATTGGGGTGGCTGACATCATTAATAAATCTGCTTGCGTGCCTTTATCTTTAAGTAAATCTCGTTGGTTCACGCCAAAGCGGTGTTGTTCATCGATCACTGCTAGTCCTAAAGAAAAGAATTCAGTATCACTAGAAAACAAAGCATGGGTACCAACAACTATATCAATCGTGCCATTGAGTAACGATTCTTTAATCGCTTTTTTATCAGCAGTTGGTAAACTACCAACGAGTAAACGAATGGTCAATCCACGTTGACCAAGTAATTCCTGCAACGTTTTAAAATGTTGTTTGGCTAAGGAGTCGGTAGGCGCCATCAACGCGCCTTGGTTTTTTCTTAAGGCATTCGCATAAAGTGCTAACGCTGCAACTACGGTTTTACCGCTGCCAACATCCCCTTGAAGTAAGCGATACATTCTTCGCTTTCCATTCATATCTTGAAGGATATCGTTAACGGCCTGCATTTGATCTTTTGTCAGTTCATAAGGAAGATTTTCCATCATGTCAATGACCGCACCAGTTTTAATTGGCATCATACGTTCTTTTATGGTCGCCTCATTTTCTGAACGAATCGCCATCATGGTTTTGGTAAATTGAAAAGCTTCTTCGTATTTAAAAATCTGCATGGCGGCTTCTACTTCATGAAGGTGCTCTGGTAGATGGATGGTTTTCAACGATTGCTTTTTGTCAGGTAAAGAGAATGCTTTCAAGATATCTTCCGGAAGGTGTTGAGGAAAAGTTAATGTATCCAACATACTCAATGCTTTTTTTACTAAACGAATAAAGACAAAATTTTCTATCGTTGAAGGTAAGCGATAGATGGGTTTCAATTTAACACTGTCTGAGGTTTGTTCTTTAAAGGCATGGATGAGGTTGAGGATTTGACGACTTGCATCATATTTACCAACCACCATCATCGTGTCACCTGGCACAATCATTTTTGATAAAAAGGGACGATTAAAAGCAATCACATGCATCAAGTGTCCGTGTTGATCTTTGAAGGTAAAGCGAGTCATCACCATCGATCCACGACGAAAGATGGAAGGGGTCGAGGTGATTTTTCCTTGCAACACCAACCGTTGTTGATCATGGTAAAGACCATTTGAAGTCAAATTCAAATCTTCATAACGATAAGGAAAATGTAAAAGGACATCCGCAAATGAATGGATGCCCATGTCGGCCA
>JBMSKF010000024.1:0-6810 GCA_049419605.1 Bacilli bacterium | reverse complement strand
GGTACGCGAGCTGGGTTCAAAACGTCGTGAGACAGTTTGGTCCCTATCTGTCGTGGGCGAAAGAAGTTTGAGGGAACCCGTTCCTAGTACGAGAGGACCGGAATGGACGCAGCTCTGGTGCACCAGTTGTCCTGCCAAGGGCATGGCTGGGTAGCTACCTGCGGAAGAGATAAACGCTGAAAGCATATAAGCGTGAAGCTCGTCCCAAGATGAGACTTCTCATTCGTAAGAAGTAAGATCCCTCTAATGTTAAGAGGTTGATAGGTTAGAGATGTAAGTGTAGCGATACATTCAGTCGACTAATACTAATAGATCGAGGACTTAATTTCTTAAAGTTTTTTTATAAAAAATGAGTCAAGTAAAAGTATATACAAAGGTCATAGTAGAACATCAAAACATAAGTATCTAGTTTTCAGGGAATCTCCCTGAAAAGAAAAAAGTCTGGTGACGATGGCACGGTGGTCACACCTGTTCCCATCTCGAACACAGAAGTTAAGCACCGTCACGGTGAAGGTAGGTCGCAAGGCCGAGAATAGCAAGTTGCCGGGCTTTTTTCTTTTATAGACCTATTTTTCCTTGATTTTTACGGTGAATATAGTATCCTAAATTTACCCATGAGTATTGCAAAAAAAACCCCATTAGGACAAATTAAAATCTCTCTTGAGGCCGTTGGCCAACTTGCTGCATCTGCAGCACTATCTTCCTATGGCGTGATTGGCATTGCCGAAAAAACTTTATTAAGAGGACCTTCGATTAAACCGCTTAAAGCCAAAGACTACAACAAAGGTGTTTTTATTAAACAAGAAAAAAACGCTTTTGTTGTGGACTTGTACTTGGTCTGTGCTTACGGGGTTAAAATCACCGAGATCATTACGGAAGTTCAAAAAAAAGTAAAATACGATTTGGAAAAGAAATTTAATGTCCCTTTTAAAAAGGTCAATATTTTCATCCAAGCGATTAAAACCAACTAGGAGTATTTATGAAAACGATCAACGGCGTCATCCTCAAACGCATGATTATTTCCGGTAGTAATAATCTTTATAACCACTATCCAGAAGTCGATGCGCTTAATGTGTTTCCAGTCCCAGATGGTGATACGGGTCTCAACATGAATTTAACCGTTACCAGCGGTTCAAAAGAAGTCGCCAACCGAAATGATGAAAACATTTATGATTTAGCGAAAGCTTTTTCTAAAGGCTTACTGATGGGTGCCCGTGGTAACTCCGGGGTCATCACTTCACAAATCTTTCGTGGCTTTGCTCAAGCGTTAGAAGGTAAAGCAGAAATTAACGCGGTGCAATTCGCCGAAGCGTGGATCCAAGGCAAAGAAGTGGCCTATAAAGCCGTTATGCGCCCTGTTGAAGGTACGATGCTAACCGTGATTCGTGAAAGTGCTCAAGTTTTGATGGATCAAGTTAAACCGCATTGGTCGATTGAAGATTGCATGCGCGCGATGATCAAAGAAGCTCATGAATCTTTAAAACGGACGCCAGACTTATTACCGATTTTAAAAGAAGTTGGTGTGGTTGATTCTGGTGGTTTAGGTTTGATAAAAATATTAGAAGGTTTTGAATTAGGTTTGCTTGATAAAGTCGTAGAAAAGCTCGAAGCAACCGCAGTAACTTCTAAAGCTGGTAAAGAAATGGCTGGCGCAAAATTAGAAGCCGAAGAGTTTGGTTATTGCACGGAATTTATTTTAAAACTGGATGAAAAAAATCCAGACAAAAAACCATTCATTGAAAAACGCTTTTATGAATATTTAGAACAACAAGGTAACTCCATTGTCCTTGTAAAAGATGAAGATTTAGTGAAAGTTCATATTCACACCTTAAATCCTGCCAGTGTCTTTGCCTATGCATTTAAATATGGTGAATGTGTAACGATGAAGGCCGACAATATGGCCATTCAACATGAAAATATCACCGAATCCAGCAAAGGGCATGATCATGCGAAAGCAGAAAAGAAATCCGTGCCTATCGAAGAAAAAGTATATGGACTCATCAGTGTTGCTGCCGGTGAAGGCATGGCCCAAGCCTTTAAAGATCTTGGAGTTCATCACATTGTATCGGGCGGACAAACTATGAATCCTTCCACGGAAGATTTTTTAAATGCAGCCCGCGGTGTTAACGCAAAAAACGTTTTCTTCTTTCCTAATAACCCGAATATTGTCTTGGCCGCTAAACAAGCTGCGGACGCACTGAATGAAGAAGGTTTGATCAATGCCGCTGTCATTGAATCTAAAACGATTCCTGAAGGTTTAACCGCAATCATTAATTTTATTCCTGATATGTCGATGGCAGAAAATGTCGAAGCGATGAATGCGGCGATGAAGAACGTCAAATCTGGCGCCGTTACCTTTGCGATTAAAGATACGAAAATCAATGGGCTAGAAGTAAAAAAAGATCATTTCATGGGTATCGTTGGTAAAAAAATTGTCAACACCTCTAAGGACCTTTTTGAAACAACCAAGACCTTATTAGAAAATATGGTCGATCAAGCTTCAAGTCTAGTCACCATTTTCTATGGTGAAGGCAGTAATGATGCAATCATTGAAAAACTAAGAGATTATACGTATGAAGCTTACCGCGGGGTGGATTTTGAATTCAAACCTGGTCAGCAACCTGTCTACGCCTTTATCATTGGCGTAGAATAATTCGCGACATTGAATAGAATAAAAACGACGCTTAATGCGTCGTTTTTTGTTTGACGATCCATCGTTGATGCAGGATATACATGATCCCACCTTCGAGTACGTGAAGGACTAGAATTGAGATGCCATAAAAAGGTTGACCCAATTCATCAAAAATCCATTGTAATGGTGTTTCTGCAAATGGGGATTTAATAAAAAAGAAATTCGTCGCAGGATCCAACGTGTTATAGATGAATGAAACCAAAGCAAACCCAAAAACGATGCCGATAGCAGCGTAAAAATCAAAGAGGGTTAATTTCAATTTAGAATCCAAGAAAAAGATCGCCCCAATCACCGCCATCAGCAAATGCATAATCGAAGAAATGATCGTGTTAAGATGCCACAACGGAAACATCCCTAGACCGGTCGAAGGAAAGACTAAGAAAACAATACCTGCTAGCATGGCCCCAAGTGAAAGAAAGCCTACAGTCCACTTTTTCAAGCGAGTATTGAAAGCATACAATGGGAAAATAATCACGAAGATACCACAGGTATAAAGGGGCCAAACATCTTTTGCATACCAACCATCCGCAGCGATCACATTCCATGCCATACGAATGATTTCTAAAGTAATTAAACCAACTGCGATGATTTGGAAATAACGCTGCTGTTGGAGATGGGGTTGGTTGACTAACCAACGAAAGAGTAGCAAGCCTATTCCTATTAAAAAGAAAGTAACAATGAAATAAGTAGGGGTAAAAATACCACCGACGATCAATTGATCAAAATGAGGTTGTGAGGGATGCAACCAAAAACTAAAGAAGTGTACCATCCGAAGGTAAAGGTCTTCTCACGGAGTGAGGGGTTTTATACCATTTTAAATTAAACATCGTGAGGGGTGCCAAGATAAATAAAGGCAGGAAACTTAATGAATAAAACGGGAAGGTGACAATCGCCCATATTTTTTTAAACGTACTCGCATTCACTTCTTTCCATGAGGCAACAACCGTCATGAAAGCAATTACCAAAGCAACACCTAAATAATTCATTAACCATTGGTAAATGGGTAGAAAGGTCAACCAATTAATAGATTCGGAGGCTTGAATAACATCGATTTGTGTGAGGGTTAAATTCACCAAAGATAAAATAACGATAACTGAAGGAAATGGCGTAATCCAAAGCAATAAATCAATTTTGGCAAACCGGAATTTTTTCATCATCGAACCTAAAAGTTTACCAGCATGTAAAAAGAAAATTTGAATACTGCCCTTAATCCAGCGTAATCGTTGTTTGAAAGAAACATCTGCATGAATCGGTTGTTCATCATAAAATTTTGCTTCACGAACGAACACTACTTTTCGTTCTTTTATTAATTGTAAAATAGTAAATTCGACATCTTCGATTAAACTAAAAGCTTCCCAAGGTTCATGTTTAACAATATGATTTGGCAACATAAATCCTGTGCCATTGATGTGCGTCGATAATCCTAAACGGTTACGTGCATGATGGAGGAAATGAGCTTCTCGAAAGAAAATAATCGATGAACCCATGCTGGTTGCATTGTTACCAAAATTTTTACTTCCTCGATATCCAATTAAAATCGTTTCTTGATTTAAAAAAGCATCGTTCATGCGTTTTGTAAATGCTGCATCAACGATATTGTCAGCATCAAAAAAGAATACACCATCACTTTGAACACCAGGATATTCATTTCTTAATTGAATTAATCGTTTGAGAGCTAACCCTTTACCAACAGGATTAGGAATTTGATTAATAAAGGTGATGGCTCCATGTTGCTTTGCGATCGTGGCCGTGTTATCAGTGCAATTATCGGCAAGGACAAAAACCCTTATTAATTCTTGGGGATATTGTTGGGCTTTAATGGAATCAATAAGATCACCAATTACAATCTCTTCATTTCGTGCAACGATTAAAAAATCAAAGCGACGAAGTGTTTTTTGATTCTCAAAACGTTGGGGTTTTGTTAGCATTCCGACAATGAAATAAATAATATGAAGAGAAAAAAATAAGAAAAAAAGAATTTGAGTAATAATAGTTAACATATAGCTTTAATAGAGATTGAAAAATACATCTCTTATATTAAAGCAAAAAACACCATAAATTCAAAGGAATTTATGTCATGTTGACCCTAGTCAAAATAAGTTTCATTTACGGTTTCTTTGGAATGTTTGTGGGTGATGTAATCGATCAGCCATTCGATTTCGTGTTCTAATTTTCCAGAAGGCATATTTTTGCCGACTAATTCGGATAAACGCCTCACGAGGCGTAAGATAGATTGTTGCTTACCCGTTCTTAAAACGGTTAAAAGATCTTGTATGAGTCCTAGGTCTTTTTCTTCATCTAGAGTTTGGATAAGTTTGATTAATGATTCTTTAGGTTTTGGAACCTTGCGAAGTAAATCTTGCGGAGATGTTCCTGGAATCGATAAAACAGGAACACTTGCGTGTCTTTCTGTGTGTGAATCAATTTCTGTCAAAGCTACTCTTGCTTGTTTAGGAATGAGTTGTTTTTGATTTTGATCATATAAATCGATATAGCGATAAAGAGTTGGCCTTGTAATATTCAACACACTTGCTAATCGGGCAAGTTTTATTTTTTGTTCTTTTATTTTTACACTTAAACGCTTAATCATATTTCGATAATACAATATTAATTTACATATTGCAAATAATACTTTACATAATACAATGTAAAGTGTAAAATCAAAGTGTAAAGCAAAGGGGCTTCTTCAAATGAGAAAAATATTCATCCTCGTCTTACTAGGTTTAATCGGTAGCATTAACTTTGAGTTAACCTTAGCATCCCATGAATTTCCTAGTTTAATTCCGATTCCCATTTATTTAATTGTCGCGGGAATCAGCTTATTTATTTTTCTATCCTTATGGATTGAGTATCGATTAACCCATCGGTTTCAACCGATTGAATTTTTATTCTTGATGATGATGCTTTATCCCATCCTTGCAGAAGTATGGAGTCAAGATCAAATCTTATTGTCAGAATTAAATGCTAGTTTCAATGAATCCACGACAATCTTTACACTTTCCACGATGAAAATTTTCCAAGGTATCTTTTATGGAATGTCAGTGGGGATGATTTTGTACACCTTATATTTTTTCTCAAGTAAGATGGTCTCTACTAAATTCCTTTATCAGTGGGTTTTAGGCATTGTGATTGCAGTCGTCATGGTAGAAGTGCTTTACAGTTTGTTTGTGGAATGGGAAGAATATGTTTATGTCTTTGAAAACTTTTCTGAAGGGGCTCGGTTAAGCATTACTTCCTTTACAACGAACACGAATATTTACGCTTTTAATTTGACGATGGGTGTGTATGCAGTTGGTTCTTTATTTATCTCTGAAAAAAGAATGCGATGGATATATCCAATTTTAGGATTGCTCTTTTCGATCTTAATCGTTTTTACAGTTTCGAAAACGGCGATGCTCGCCATTGTGCTTTATATCATGATTTATAGTGGCATGTTGATGTATCGAGTTTTAAGACAACGACCTGTGATTTTAAAAGTTTCGATGACTGCATTAATTCTTTTTATGATTGTTGGCTATCAAAGTATTTGGATGATTGATCATCCTGTCATGGAACGGATTCAAAGTTTATTAACGAGTTCAGCGTTAGGCTCCTTTACATCACGTGTTGATATTTGGGTTGAAGGGATGACGTTATTCCAAAATCAAAATACTTTCTTTGGTTATGGTCTTGGCATTAGTAATACCTACCTTGGTGTCGCTACGGCCGTTCGCACGGGTAATGTCGGTCAAATCATGTATCAAGTTGTCAATGACAGATTCCATAATGGGTTTTTAGAAATCCTTGTTTCTTATGGATTAGTGGGAACCTTACTACTCACCATTGCACATTGGGAATATATCAAAACACTGATTGCCATGACCAAGAAGTACGCCATCACGATTCCAATGTGGGCGTTGTTATTAAGTTTTGTTGTGCAAATGATGTTTGAAGATCGCATTTTATTCCGTCCTGATTTATCTGGGGTATTCTTTTTAGTCTTACTGATTTTGCCGATTGTCAAACCAAGCGAATATAATAGAAGTAATGAAGCTCACCAGTAGCCCTCGATTAGCACAAGCACTGGCCGACATGGGCATCCATTCATTTGCGGATGTCCTTTTACATTTTCCTTATCG
>JBMSKF010000023.1:0-7663 GCA_049419605.1 Bacilli bacterium | reverse complement strand
ACGGGTAAGAAGAAAATTGCTCTAAAGAATCCTCTAAATCTAAATTGTCGATTAAGTAAAATCGCAATCAACATCGCTAGAATGTTCATCACTGGAACAAATAACACCATTTCAAAAACAAAATCCTGGAGTCTAGATAGGAATGTCAAATCAGTTGTAAAAAGATTGAGATAGTTTTCAATGCCTACGAAGGTCAAACGAATCCCTTCGCCACCCACAATGGTGATACGTTGGAATGAATAAATAAAGGATTCAAAGAGTGGAATCATGGTCAAAAATATAAATCCAATAAGCCAAATTGAAATAAAAGCATAACCTGCTAAACTTTCACGTTGCTTATTGGTCAAGGATTTCAACCAGTTTTGGATCCATGCCTTTGGTTTAATCATGATTTCCAGCCTCAATCCATGTAAAATTCATCGGCTCAACCGTGACATCCTCGCTTACAAAAGGGTCTCCACTATAGTTGATATAAAGGTTGATCCCGTGGTCGTAGCTTACCTTCACGACGCCTAATGAAACTACTTCTCTAGCCACAACATAATGACCTAAAACGGCTTGTAAAGCATCGGCAATAAAATCATATTGCCGTTGTATTTCAGGCTGCCAATCTTGATAACGAGAGGTAAAAATATGTTCTGATGGCGTATCAATTAATTGGTAGGCACTTGCTTCGGTGACAAAGAAAGCAGGATATAAATGATAATCAATCATTCTTAATAATTCATTGGTCGTGTTGGAAAAGAAATTTCCTGCGCGACCAAAACCGATTCGACGTCCGGCAATCATATACGGAATTAACGGGACTGTATCGGTAAGTCGAGCTTGTTCACTTGAATACATCGGTAAATCTAACAAAGTATGCGCATCCCAGGCATAACTCATCGGGCGATATACTGCATCTTCAGCATGCATTCGTTGTGCGGTTGTTTTGACCATGGCAGCCTTACTCATCCCTTGCTGAGAAAAATTGGAGTAGAGGTGATCACCCACCGATTCAATAGCCAAGCCAGTCAATCCCCATTCCTCAATGGTCGAACGAATTCGTTCTAATCGTGAAGTACCAGCTTGACTTGATAAATGATAGTAATCTCCTGTTCTTAAAAATTCTTGACCAATCGATTGCGCAATATCTTGATTTTGATAACCACGACCATTGATATAAGCTCGATAAGGATCAATGGCAAGTTTGAGTTGAATGCCGTTGGGTAGGTTCTCATGAAGGGATTGTAAGGAAGTTAAAGTACCTAAACTTGAATCCACTTTTTCAAATTGAGGTGCAGTTAAACTATAACCTCCCTCTTGCCATCCTAGGTATTGGATAGAGGCGTTATTGGTGATTGTAGCTATATCTTCAATCATGGCACCTAATTGTTGAATGTTCGTCATCACCACTTTTTCTCTTGTGAATAATCCTGGTTTGGTTTCTAAACCCAGCACATCGAAATGCATGGGTAATGTCGCTAGGTCATCTTGGTTGAAGTCTTCTCCTGCAAAGCGATGAGCGGCGTAAGCGTTGGCTACGCCAACATAAGTCGCGTCTTGGTCTTGTAAGAATTGGTATTGCAACTGAATATCAAATGCGGAAGGTTGTGATTGTAACAAGTTAACACTACTTGTTTTAGCTTGATTTAAATATTGCAAATACGTCGTGCGATAAGCAAAGGTGACATACGTAAAATTGAAATCTAAAAACACTTGGGATCCAAAGTGATTGAGAATACCATGAGCAGCACCCTCTTCGATTATTCCTAACATCGCATGTTGTTGGTGCCCGTGAACTAAACCAAACATATTGGCAAATAAGGGTTGTTCATAGGATTGTAAATTTAATCCTAAATCATTCCCATAAAAACGTTTACTATAAACTCCAATATCAGGATTATCACTATACCGAATTAAGGCACCGACACCATCTGGGATGACGACATATCCTGGTGTCCGTAGACGTTTGGTTGCCCCTAACATTGGGTATAACGCAATACTCGATAAGCGGAAGTCCCCACCTTCATGGATACTTTCAAATGGTAAGAAGACTTTGACTCCCGATGCATCAAATCGAACGGAGAAAGTGAAACTAATTTTTGATAGGAATAAGAAAACGTCAACATCAAAACCAATGCTGTTATTTTCATTCACCCGCGTCATGGTTAATCGCGATAAGTGATGTTGCAAAGCATGCTCATCCCTTAAATTAAGGCCTTGATAATAAGTGACGAAGAATGGGGATTTTAATTTACTTTGCCAAAATAAATTCAAGCCTAAATCGCCTTCATCCGCTAAGGGAGAATTTTCCTCAAGGGTATAATCATAATCCACCGTAGATGCCCAGATATAACCCGTTTCTAAATGTAGCACCCGGAAACTTGCATCCGTTTCTAAGTCATAAAAAGCATAGGCACCAAAAGTTGCGCGATACGTATAACCCTCAAGATTGGCAAAAGGATTGGATGCAACAGGAACAAAATCAGGTTCTGGTTGCGTGTATCGATTTGATTTTAATGCACTTCTTGATGGCGCTTGTGAAACGGTATTAAGTTGCGGATCATTCACTGGTAAAGGCGTATGTAAAACTGGGAATAACAACATCGACGTAAAACCAATCGGTAAAAACCATTTCATGAATTTAACCACGGAGGATAACCTCCTGAATAATACTTTCAAGATAGTTGATGACTTGGGCTCCTAATGCATAAAGTAATAACCCAATTAAAATGAGCATCATCATGGTGAAGAGTGTGAGGAATACATTTTGGATTAACCCTTTGACATCATAGTTATGGATTTCTTTGATCATCAAAATGATCAGTAACCCTGGCCAAAGCAGTCGTAATCCATCCAGTAATTGATAGACAATAGCTTCGTTATAGGTTAAAACATTGGAAACGAGAGCGAGAATGGGCGTCAAGATTAAATAAGGAATCAGTGCGTGGGCAGTCGCAAGGTATACATCTTTGAAAAAACCTTCACCGTTGGTAATCGTGGCCACTAAATAATTACTAAACACGAATAAGCCAATCGCTCCTAAAAAAGTTAATGTATAAACCAAAAGGTTAAATTCATTAAGATTGACCGATTGGAAAATAAAACCTGTCGCATAAATTTCAAAGACACTTACGAAGAGTAAGAGACCATAAATCACTGATGCCATCCACCAAGAACTATATTTTAGATGCTTAATATCTTGATAGGTATCTAAAGGATGGAATAAAACATGTTTCGTTAAACGATAATCTCGATTGAATTGTTGAATCACTGGTCGCTGCATCCATGATTGAGCAAAGTCGGTTACCATCAATCGTTTTTGTAGCATCTGCATCAATTGTCGTAAAACAAAAAACACGACCACACCAATGAGAACCCAACTCAAGTTCAGTTCCAACCAGGTATATCGTAACTGCCAAAATGCTTCAGAAAAACCAGCTCGATCAAACGCTATTGCATAATACTGCAAGGCTTCTTCATAAGCTTGTAAGCGATAATGACCTCTAGCAAGGGCCCCATTCGCTAGAGCAAACATACTATTCATCCGCAAGACATTTTCCCATTGCGATAAAGAATATATTCCTTCTTTGAAATTGATCAGTCCTTGATGCACGAGGGAAGCAAATTCAGAACGCTGGAGTAATTGAATAAAACCTGTGCCTTTATCTAGGACCCAAAGGTTATGGTCTTCATCGGTAAGAACGTCCACGGGATTGACATATAATCCAGAAATTCGATTTCCTGTATCCAATCCGCCAAATGAGAAGATTAAATTTCCATAACTATCATATTCGGTAATGATGCCGTCTTGACTGATGGTAAATATGTTATCGAAATCATTGATATGAATACTGACCGGCGCCTGCTCTTGGGTCATGGATAAAATAGTTTGGGAAGCAATATTAAACTTTTTAATTTGTTGGTTGGAAGTTGCGGAAACGGTATAAACAGACCCTTTCGCATCCAAGGTCACATTGGTTGGAGAGGTGGGAATATTGGCCGCTCTGGTGATACCGAAAAAATTAGAGAGCGTTTGTAACCAGCTAAAGGTCGTCGTATTGGTACCAAAAAAACCAATAAATTCTCCAACCTGATTGATTTGCATTAGTCCAGCAGTGGAACCTTCGCCAACGACATATAAAATGCCGCGAGGACCACTGGTCACCTTCATGGGTACAAAGGGAGAGGTTTCTCCAAAAATCGGTTCTGTAGGACGATTAAAGGTTTGCTCAAGTTCAAAGGATGCATTGTAACGGTAGATGCGTTTAGCCCCTTTATCGGCAACATAGATATCGCCTTCTTCGTTAACAAATAATCCAGTGGGTTGATTCAATCCGCTAATGATGACTTCCCCTTGACCTGTGCTCATCTGAAACCGAACAATTCGTTGATTGCCCGTATCGGCAACATATAAATATTCACCCACTCGAATCATGTCTTCTGGTTGGCGTAAAGTTAAATCCATATCGAAATAACCTGCCGGTTCATAAGCGGTTTGCGTTTCAACCCATCGACCATTAGGACCTATCGTATACGTTGGGTAAGGAGCAGATTGTTGCGTTAATCCGTAGGTCGATAAGGGTGATGACATCGTCATCAAACCAATCATGATTAATACACTTGAAAGGACCCAACGTTTCATCATTTAATCCCCGAGTGAATCATCGTGTTCATCACATTCTTTTGTAAAATAACAAAAATCAATAAATTAGGAATAAACATAATCAAACTTGCAGCCGCTGCCATACCTTGACCTGCAACTGTATTCCCAGTTGTGGTTAAGGTAGCCATATAGAACGCAAAGGTTTTTAAACTTTCATCATTGATAAATAAATTGGAGACTTCGGTATTATTCCAAACACCTTGGAAAGCAACAATAGCGATGGTCGCTAACGCGGGTTTGATTAAAGGCAAGATGATATGCCAATAAATTTGAAAATTATTGGCGCCATCCACGCGACTGGCTTCTAATAAATCTTTAGGGATTTGATCTATAAATTGTTTGATTAAAAATAAACCAACAGGGATAGCCAAACCAGGGATGATATGCACCCAAAAACTATCAATTAATCCTAAATTTTCAATCACCAAATACCGGGGAATAGATACCGATGCGCCTACAAACATGATGGCAATATTATTCACCCACATTAATGTATTTTTAAAACGAAATTCTAGTTTCGATAATGCAAAACCAGCAAGTGAACCAATGATAATCGAAGCAAAAACGGTAAAGGCCGTAATCACAATACTGTTGAATAAGTAACGTGACATGGGAATGCCGGTGGAAGAGGTCACCGCAAACAAATCGATAAAATTATCAAAGGTTGGATTTTGCACAAAGAATCTTGGAGGCCATTCAAATAACTCTACCAAGGGTTTAAAGGCATGATTGAAAATATAGACAATGGGTAATCCCATAAAGATGGCAACAGGAATAAGGATTATTAAAAAACGCCATTGTGAAACATGGAAGTGTTTGGGATTCATTTTAGTTCCAAAATAACTTGCCATTAGTCTTTTTCTCCAAACAATTTGTAGGCAACCTTACTAAATACATAAACCATCACCAGAAGGACCATCGATAAAGCAGCAGCATAACCCATATCAAAGCGAATAAACCCATAATCATCGATATGCGTGACGATCAATTGCCCGGCATTTTGCGGGGTTGGATTTTGTCCAGATAATAAAACGCCAATCGATCCTGCATTAAAGGTGGCAACCAATGACATCACCGCACCAAATAACATTTGTGGTTTCATTGAGGGAATGGTGATATAAAAAATTTCTTGTAGTTTACTCGTCATCCCATCCACATAAGCCGCTTCAAATAATTCAGGATTAATATTTAATACACCTGCTAGCATCGCAAGGAAACCAATCCCCATGCTACTCCACAGGGTCACAATAATCATAATCGTCATTAAATAGTCAGGATTCGCTAACCATTGAATAGGGGAATCTATGAGATTAAGACTTAATAAGATGGCATTTAAATAGCCAGCTTCATCTCCCGAAAAAATAATACGCCACATCACCGCCATCGCAACCCCCGCGGTTAACGATGGAGAATAAATAACCAACGTTAAAATCGTTCTTAACCGATGCGGAATTTGTGCAAGTAACCACGCAAGAAAGAAACCAAGCAAATAACCCACTGGACCGACCACAACTGCAAAAGTAATTGTATTGGGAACGATTTGTTGCATGAATGCACTATCTGCAGTAAAGATGGTGATAAAGTTCGTTAAACCGATCCACCGAGGCATGTCTAACAAGTTAAAATAGGTGAAAGATAAAACCATCCCCATCACCACTGGAATGGTGATGAAAATTAAAAACGCTAAAACATAGGGCAAAACGAAAAGGGTACCGGTTCGATTGTCGCGATATTTTTTTATTGGAAACTTGATGGTCATGCTGTGCCAATCCAATCTGAAATCGTTTCCTTCGTAGGTAATATATAAGGTTTCAAGGAATTGCCCTGTTGATCAATGAAGCGAAATTCAACCATCTTTCTTCTAATTTCTTTATTGGCAATGATGAGCGAATCCTCAATGGCCGTTCTTAAATTCACCCCTTGGAACACGACTTTATTCCAAATATTGGAGAGTTCTCTTTCAACCATATATGATGCAGGCGTTTTCGCGGTGTCATCAATCCATTGCCATTGATTTAAGATGGTTTGACGATGACCTTCATCCCATGACATTTGGGCAAAGGCTTCTTGATTGGAAGAATTCCATAAATACTCAGGACCATAAGCGGCAATCAAATTTTCTGCATAATCGAGCTGAGTACTTGCCGAGGTCCACCACTTTAAAAATGACCAAGATTCATTCGGTTTATCGGTATTCTTAAACATCATCGCTGAGGTTGAACTTCCATCAAATGAGCGATTAACCACACCATTTTGTTCAATACCAGGTAAGGGGGCAATATTCCATAATCCAGCAATTTCTGGTGCAGCGTGAAGCAAGGATATATACATGCCAAAATCCCCGATACCTATCGGTAAGCGACCATATCGAAATTCATTATAAAAACTACCGACTTCTAAAGGGAGTGAATACGTGGTAAATAAATCCGTCATTAACGTTAACGCTTCAATGGTGTTGGGATCATCATAAGCGGCAGATAAACCATCTTCACTAAAGATTCTTCCATTGAATTGGCGAATAAATGGCATGGTTAACACAAATGCCTTAAATGCATTCGTGCTTGAAAGCATAGAATAAAAATTCATTCCAAATCGTTGTAGTTCTGGAAGCATACTGATGACATCGTCCCAAGTCGAAGGAACGTCAAGCTGTAATCGATTCATAATGTCCTGGCGATAAAATAATAAATAAAAGTTTTGTGTTTCTGGTAAACCATAAACCCCATCCTGATAAATTAACTGCATAAAAGAACCAGGATAAAATCGATTCGAAACGACCCGAAAGTCTTCAAAGGTTGATAAATTATATACATTATTGCGGATCGCAAAATCATAAGGTCGCCATCCAGCAATTCCCATGGCAATATCAGGTTGATTCCCGGCACTACTCGCAAGTATCAGTTTTTCTTCATTGGGATTGATTTGAATCCGAACAGGAATCCCGGTCATCGGAGTGAACTCAGCATCCACCATTTGTTGTAATAAATTCACATACTGACGGCTTCTAGAAACCCA
>JBMSKF010000022.1:0-8937 GCA_049419605.1 Bacilli bacterium | reverse complement strand
TGGACCAGTGGTGTAGCGGTTAACATGTCTCCCTGTCACGGAGAAGATCGCGGGTTCGATTCCCGTCTGGTCCGCCAGTCAAGATTGATAGGTACTCAGCAATGAGTATCTTTTATTTTATAAGGTAAAATGACACTTATTTTATCTTGATAAACAAGTCCTAATCGTGTAAAGTGATAAAAGCGTTGGCCCGATAGCTCAGTCGGTAGAGCAACGGACTGAAAATCCGTGTGTCGCCGGTTCGATCCCGGCTTGGGCCACCACTCTTTCAAACCCGATTAGTCGGGTTTTTATTTTTATTAGGGATATGTAATTTCTCTTACATTAATATATGAAAACAATCATCTTAATTTGCAAAAACTAGGTGAATTTCTACTATTTAAATTGATATAATAATTAAAATTAATAAATTTTAATGCTTAAAAAAATTATTTCCCCCTTCAAATCGCCCTCTATTAACCTCATTTTTGCCTTATTTATGACTTGGTTATATGTTATCGGTGTCTTATTCATTACAGTTCCATTGATCACATTAAGTGAAGCAACAACCCCAGAAACTTGGAAGACGATTCTTCATTTTGCATTAATGACACCCGGACTTGCATACTTCATGTTTTCTACGAGTGAACATTTCCAACACATTAAATCCTTAAGATTCCTTTTGTTCCCATTAATGCTGTTCTCCATACCTGCGTGGGGTATCCTAACCCTATTGGGCATTGGAGGAGCCGTTTTATGGTTTACGTTCTTCCTATTTCCTGTTTGGATATTTGGTATTCCAGGTACGTTTGTATTTGGATTAATCCTTGATTTAAAGAAAAAGAATTAGGCTTATCGATACATAAATACTTCATGTTAAAAATCCTTTTATTTATGCGACAATAATTGAGGTAAATAACATGAGAAGAACACGGTTCGGTCGTTCACGTTATGGTTCCTTTATACGACGCTCAACCTTTGGGCGTACTAGGGGATTTTATTCCTCAGGGCGCTCCGTGCCTTTAAATGGTCCTGTAGGAAGAATTTTTTTAGTAGGTATCACCTTGTTTATTCTTTCGTTTATCTTTAACTTTGTCTATATCATTGTTGCTGATGATTTTAACCCCATTTTCTTTTTCATCCCAGTCATCATCATGGTGGTCATGATGATGACGTTAATGATTGTTTCTTTCGCTGAGGCTTTCAAGACAATCAAAGCGCAAAGAATGAATCCCAATTTAAATAATCCAAATCAGTCTGCTGGAGTGTTTAAGCGTTATGTTAGTATTCTAGAATTGGCCCAACAAGCAGGGTTGAAAGTCACATTCTTGCCCAAACAAGATCCAAGCACAGCCCAAGGCTTGATTCAAAATGATCAGCTCAGCATCCTGGTGAAAAATCTTGCGAGTTTCGATAAGTACGAAAATGCCATGGTTCAAAACTTATCCAAGGGGTTAGTGACTTATCAAGCGCAAGAAGCTTGGCTGATTCAACAACCACCTACCTTTGTTGAGAATGATTTAAACTTTGCCCGGTTCTATAACGTTAAATTACTCACCCAAGAACAAGCAATAACGAGTCTACAAGCCTTCATCCCAACCTCAAACAAAGATCAATAATCATGAAGATATTCAAGTCATATTTTGGCGAATTGATTTTACTTGCCGCAAGCATAATTTGGGGCACAGCGTTTATTTTCCAATCGGTTGCCAATGATGTGATGCAACCATATACGTTTGTCACCACCCGTAGCTTGATCGCTACTTTTGTTATGGGCTTATTTGTTCTCATTCGCAGCAAAATCAACCCAAACAAACATTTATCTAAGTTAGGTAAACCTCAAGGTTATATTTTAGCCGTCCTTTCAGGATTGGCGTTATCCATCGCGATGACTTTACAACAGGTTGGTTTGCTAGGCACCACCAGTGGTAAGGCAGGTTTTTTAACCTCTTTATACATCCTATTTGTTCCTTTACTTGGTTTCTTCATTAGAAAAAGACCTACCTTGACAGTGTGGTTAGGATTGTTAGGCGCCATCATCGGGTTTTATTTTTTATCAATGAATCAAGAAGAACAGTTTATGATCAATCAATATGATTTATTGATCATTGGATGTGCGATATCTTATGCCTTTCAGATTTTCTTTATAGACCAAGTTCAAAACCAATTAGATTCTTTAATGTTTTCCTTTGTTCAATTTGCTGTTGCTACGCTTATCACCGCGATTCCTACCATCATGTTAGAAGGTGTTAATTTTAGCTACCTAACGTCACCAGAAGCCGTTTATGCACTGCTTTATGTCGGTGTTGTCTCCAGTTGTATTGCCTATACCTTTCAAATCATTGGGCAAAAACGTGCAAAAAGCGCACCAATTGCAACCTTAATCATGAGTTTAGAAGCCGTCTTTGCCTTACTTGCCGGCATGTTAATTCTCCAAGAAACCATTACACTCCTACAAAGTTTTGGCATGCTGTTTATTCTTGGTTCTATTATTGCGGTGAACATTCCTTGGATAAGGTTTCTTTAAAAATTCAAAAATAGTCCTTTTAAAGCATCTTTTGACTTGCTAAAATAGAATCATATGGAAATGAAATTACATATTGTTACTTTATTTGTGAAGCAATACGATGAAGCCATTGCCTATTTTACAAAGACTTTGGGGTTTACTTTAATTGAAGATATTTTAATTACCACCTCTAGACGATGGGTCAAAGTTGCCCCAGATATTCAATCTCCTGTGCACGTTTTACTTCATGAACCATTAATCAAAGAAGAAACTGCGCTCATTGGTAAACAAGCCGGCAGTCGACCGCTTATCGTTTTATCGACTCAAGACCTGCACAATGTAGTCAAAATCCTAACGAATCGCGGTGTTAACTTTGTTAAACCCATTACCAAAGAAGTATACGGTGAACGTGCTCAATTCAAAGACTTATACGGCAATCTTTGGGAACTTGTTCAATACAGCATTTTTTCTTAACTTAGTATGCAAAGTTTAAAAGAGTTATATCGCATCGGACATGGCCCTAGTAGTTCGCACGCGGTAGCCCCAGGCAATGCTTGTCTCTTTTTAAAACATCATTATCCTAATATCAACCATGTCGTGGTGAAATTATATGAATCCTTTGCCTATACCGGTAAAGGTCATTTAACGGATCAAGTTGTCATAAAGGCTTTTGCTCCGGTTCCCTGTGAGGTCATTTTTGACAAGCAAACAAAAACAGAACATCCCAACACATTTGATGTGGTTATGACGTTGGAAAATCAAATGATCCAACGCCGTGTTGTCTCCCTTGGTGGAGGTGCTTTTAAAATTGATGATCCCCACTGGCAACCCCCACAAAAAATTTACCCCCATTCACGATTGGCAGAGATTTTAGATTATTGTAAAAAGCAACAACTAAGTTTGCCTCAGTATGTTGAAAAAATGGAAGGCCCATCGATTTGGCCTTACCTTGCAAAAATTTGGCAACAAATGCAAGATACTATCCTTGAAGGGATTTCGACGGAAGGAATTCTTCCTGGAACCCTTAAAGTGGTGCGAAAAGCGCAAACGCTTTATAACGCCGTGATGATGAATAATACACCAGAAGTTCATCAAAATCGGTTAATAAGTGCTTATGCATTCGCTGTCAATGAAGTGAATGCTGCAGGGGGTGTCGTTGTTACAGCCCCAACTTGCGGTGCAAGTGGAACGATGCCAGCGTTGCTCAAATATGTTGTCGATCGTGATGAGATTCCTGAACAAAAAATATTAGAAGGTCTTGCAGTTGGCGGTTTAATTGGTAATCTCATCAAGCATAATGCCTCTATTTCAGGAGCAGAGGCGGGTTGCCAAGCGGAAGTGGGGAGTGCATGTTCTATGGCAGCCGCGACGTACGCATACTTGCTTAACATGAGCATGAATCAAATTGAATATGCCGCAGAAGTAGCGATGGAGCATCATTTAGGATTAACCTGTGATCCAATTCAAGGTTATGTGCAAATTCCCTGTATTGAAAGAAATGCAATGGCAGCATTAAGAGCGATGGATGCTGCCCAACTCGCTCATGTAATTGCCGATAGCCGTAAAATTTCTTTCGATTTGATCGTCGATACCATGTATCAAACTGGTAAAGATATGGACCGGAAATATCGCGAAACCTCCAAAGGCGGTTTAGCCAAAAAATATCGGGTTTCCTGATTGAATATTTTCCATCAATTTAATAAAATTTACTTATGTTAACCTACGTAATCAGAAAACAATTTACAGCAAAAATCTTAAGTCTGAATGTCTTTTACTTTTTATTTTTCTTAGGCATGTATACCCTGATTGACTCCTTTAATATGAGTTATCAAGACATGGCGATCCAATATGGTGATTTCTTACCTGTGGTCAATATTGTGGTTAACATCATCATGGCTTTTCTCTCGATGATGATGATGGGTCTCACGAGTGCCCAATTTGATTTTTCCGGACGAGAATCTCAAGGAACGAACATGTCGTTTATTTCGGTTGTATTTGGAATTTTAACGTATGGTTGTACACCTTGTGTTATTTCATTTTTCTCTGCGATTGGTATTGCTTTTTCTGTGGCAGTGCTTCCTTTAGCAGGTTTACCTTATAAACTAATTTCTTTAATCCTTGTCATCGCGGGTTTGATTTGGGTGATGATCAGTATTCAAAACACAACCTGTAAAGTCCCAACCTTTCAAGTTAAGAAGTAACCGCGAATAAAACCATACAACTTCACCGATAAGATGATAATAAGACTACCTAAAACCAGGTAGTCTTTTTCAACAAGAATAAGAATAATGGGATAAATGATTGTATGAAAACCAATAAATAAATAAGCATAGATTGGTTTGATCGATTGCCAAGCACGATGCGTATCCTCAAGTTGATTACTAATCATGCCACTGACTAAATCGATCGTGAAGATAGCTGTTAACCAAGTAAGTGCTTGAGGATTGGGATGAAGCAATCCCAATAAGATACCTGAAATAAGACCAGGAATCAGGATGATAGACACTCTTGTAGGGGTCAATTTACCAAATAAAAGTCTTAACATATTTATATTATAAATCAGCAATCATGATTTATTCATAATCGCTTGATAGGTTTTGCGAATATCGTGTTGATTCAAATGAAGGTATTTTTGGGTGGTCTTTAGATTGGAATGTCCAAGTAGCATCCTTAATGTTTCTAAATCACCTCCTTTTCTTAGAAAGTTTGTAGCAAAAGTGTGTCGCCATTTATGCGGGGTTATATTGTCTTGAATTCCTGTCCGTTTCTTTAATTGATAAAACAAGGATTCAATTGAAGCAGTTGTCATTTTCTTTTTCGTTTTTAGATTATAAAACAGTTCAGGGACCGATGGGTGTAAACTCATCCAAGCCTGTAGTAATGCTTGGGTATCTTGGAGAAAACATACAATCCGATGAGCATGGGTTTTTGTCATTTCTACGACGATCGTTTGGGTATGAAAATCCACGTTGATCTTTTGTAAATGAATGAGCTCATTCATCCTTAAACCCGTCTCTAACAAAATCTTTACAATCAAATAATTTCTTAATTGAATCGGTCGATGAAGGTTTTTATTTAAGGTTAAAAGAATTCGCTCAATCGTTGGCAAAGGAATTAAAGGGATAAGGGTTTTGCTTTCTGATAAACGAGTAATATTAATGAGATGATTTGCGCCATATTTTAATGTGGTTTTCAGTGCAGAAAGTACCTTATTTATCGTGATATTTTTCATTCTAGGATGAAATTTCTTTAACGTCACAATAAAGTTAAGAACTGCCTCATCATCAATCGTGGAAATTTCCATATCACCTAAGTACTTTTTTATTATAGAAAAATAGAATTGATAGTATTGAACCGTTGCCGGACGCTTGGTGATGATGAGCCTTCGCTGAAACTTTTCAATGACTTGATGAATGTTCATATTTATAAATAGTGATAAGATTATGAACATGATTAAATTTAAATTATCCTATGGATTCTTTGCCCTTAGCATTGGGTTATTTTTGCTTTTTTCCTTATCACCTTCCACACTAGATGATCAAGGTTTTCTCCAAGAACCCTTTTATTTAATATTGTTAGGATACGGCTCTTTATTTATCGGTCTTGTCACTTTGATAGTGGAATGGATAAAAAAACAGTAGTCGAATTCCGGGGTTATTTGTTAAGATAAAAGTATCAAGGAGTGGAAGCGAATGCAAAATCGAACCTTCATTCTCATAAAACCAGATGCAATTGAAAGACATTTAGGTGAAGAAATTCTTGATCAACTTCGCGCCAATGGTCTCGTCGTTTTAAGGATGAAAAAAGTCATTGCTACCAAAGCCCAAATCCTTGCCCATTATCAAGATGTTATCGAACGATTAAAGTTAGATTATATTGAAAAAGCTATCTTAGATGAATTTGAAAATAAACTAGTATGGATTATTGTCGCTACTCACCCCAAAGGTAATCCGATTCAAACCGTAAGAACCATGATAGGTCCAACTGATCCTGCCAAAGCAGAAGATTTTACCATTCGTGGTCAATTCGGACGCGATACGATGGAATTGTCGATGAAAGAACACCGTTTATTAAAGAATCTTATCCACGCCTCTGATTCAGAAGAAGCAGTTGAACGAGAAATTAAGATTTGGTTTCAATAACCCATTAAATTCTAAATTTTCTTGAAAAATGAAAGCGATTTCATTATCATATAGGTATATCGAAATCCTATCCATTTTTTTAGAACCTAAGCTGATTAAACTCTAACATTAGGTTATCTAAAGTGATCGGATTCGAAACGTTTCGATAATTCCTAAGGAGGAACTTTATGAATCGTAAATGGATGACGACATCGGGTTTTTTTGTTTTACTTTTAGCAGCATGTGGTGGTGGAAACACAACTTCCTCGAATACCGATCAAATTACACTCCGTTATGCGGGTTGGAATTTAGGGAGCGCCGAACAAAATAATATTGAAAGACAAATGCTTGCTGCTTACGAAGCACTGAATCCAAATATTAATATCGAAATTATCGAAAGACCTTTCAAAATTGATGAAGAAACTGGAGAAGAAGTGTCAGCAACATGGGATGAATTCTTTGCAACCCAAGCTGCGATTGATCAGCTTCCTGACGTTTACATGATCTATAACCTGGCTGGGTTTACGGCTCAAGGTTGGACAGAAGAAGTCACCGACTTATTTATGGCGGATGCTGATTATGCCTCTATTCCTGCTGATATTCGAGCATCCGCCTCTTTCAATGGTCGATATTTTGCTATTCCCCAAACTTTATTCTACTTTGGTTTTTTTATCAATCGGACTGCCATTAATCGCGTTGGGCCTAGAGCCGTGATGCCGACTTATGGGATGACTTATGAAGAACTCATGGATGCTGCTGAAAGTAACTCCAAAGCACCTATCCAAGGTGGCGATGGCATTATCGGGATTAGTGGTCTTAATAACTTAGTTAACTGGTTACCTGCTCAATTAGATCCAGATCTAGGATGGTACACCTTTAATGAAGATACAGGTTATCACCTAGATAGTCCTGCATTCGCTACTGCCGTCAATGAACAATTAAAATATTATGGTCCAGGCAAAGCGACCTACGGAAATTATGTTTTAGATGCATTAGATCCTTCCCGTTATGCTGATTACTTTGGTGCTAGTCAAAATATTTTTGAAACCGGTAATCAATCCATTCGCTTTGAAGGAAGTTATGCGATGCGTGATTGGCATACTCGTTCTTTAGACGCCAACGATCCTTTATATGGTGCAGATATAGATTTTATCGGCACACCATCCTGGAACGTCGAAGGGGTTGGTAACGTCAATAAAATCCCTGTTGTTGTCGATTATCTTGCAGTTGGAAAAGGAACTGATCACCGAGAAGCGGCCTATGATTTATCTCGTTGGATGGGTTTCTCTACAGAAGGTTATGCAAAACGATTAGAACTTGCTGCCGCTGACCCAGTTCGGGCTGCACTAAACTTTACGCCTATGGTTCCTCAAGAAGATCTCGTGGAAGGTTTCTTTAACCTTTACCCTAACATGACAGAATTTAGAAAGATTGTTGAAGAACATCAAGATTTCATTCTTGAAAGTTTAGGCAAAAACGTCCCGGGCTATTGGAATTCCAGAGCGAATGCTGCATTTGATACGGTGGTCATTGATGGTACCGAAGTCAATCGCACGGTAGGTCAAGCCATTGACGATATCACCGCAGGACGACTCACGCTTGCAGATGCTCTACAAAAAGGTCTAAACACCATTGTCAATGAACAATGGCAAACTGCCAAAGAAGCCCTCGATAATTATTTAAATTCTCTCGCTTAAGCTTTAAAATATAGAAGAAGATGATTCGCCATAAAGTGATGACTTTATTCTCTTTTGCAGCAATGATTTTGCCCATGTTTTTCATTGCAGCAAAACCGTCAGTTTCATCACTGAATGGAGAAACATCATCGCAAAAAACTGCGCCTCTAGAAATTACCAAATCAACGAAAACGATCCCTCAAGGAATTGTGAATCATCAATGGCGAGAAACCTTATTACCAAGCCAAGCAAGTTTAACTGGGGAAGTGGTTCGAACGCCGATTAGTTATGATTATGCTACATGGTCCAATACCGACATTCAGCAAGTGATTCGTTTAGATTCGCAACCTGCTTATGTCGAATATCAAGTCAATGTTCCTCAAGCATACGAGATCGTGATGACTATGGATTATTTACCCCTTGATCTAGGCATTCGCGACATTGAGATTGCCGTGATGGTCAATGGTGAATATCCATTTGCAGACGCAGAACAAATTACATTAAAAAAATGGTGGATAACGCCTCATTCCTTTGCAACCGATCGTTATGAAAATGAGATCATGCCAAAAGCTACGTTAGATCAATCCTGGCGTGCACAACCCCTAATGGACAGTCAACGTTTACAAGCCAATCCTTTATTATGGTCATTACAACC
>JBMSKF010000021.1:0-9046 GCA_049419605.1 Bacilli bacterium | reverse complement strand
GTTCCTTTCTTGATTTGCATGTTCATTGATGTACCTCCTAATGAATTCATACAAAACCATATTAAAGTTGGGATTGATGAAGTTGATGAAGTTATCGTAAAGATTTGATTAGGATTGAGTTAGGTTTGGGATCGTCAAGGTAAAGGTAGTTCCTTTTCCTAATTCACTCGTAACTTCGATCGTGCCTTGATGGGCTTGAATAATTGCTCTAGTAATCGCTAAACCAAGCCCAGATCCGCCACTAACACGAGTTCTAGCAGCATCTGTTCGATAAAAGCGATCAAAAATTCTTGCAAGATTTTTTGGCTCAATCCCTCTTCCTGTATCTGTAAAGTAAATAATGAGATTTTGATTTTTTGTTTCACAAGATACTTGGATGAAACCTTTATCCGTGTAACGAATCGCATTCGATAATAAGTTTGAAAATATAAGAAAGAATTTATCTTTGTCGACAAAAAGCGTTAAATCTTTGGGAATCTTAAATTTAAATTGCAGACCTTTTTTATCTAATTCTATGGAGTGAACTTGCTTAACTTCATTGAGTAACTCCACCATAGGAAATTTTGTTTTAATGAGGGTTTGAAAACCATGGGTACCAATTTTTGATAGATCGGTTAATTCATGAATCAACCTTTGTAAACGTGCCGATTCGCTCGCAATCATCGATTGAAATTCTTTGGTTTCTTCAACAGTAAGTTTTCTTGTGGATTGATTTAAAATTTCAGACGCACCTAAAATGGCAGCAAGTGGCGTTTTAATTTCATGGGAAATATCTGCTAGGAAATCGCTTTGAATTTGTTCGAGTTGGCTGATCTTGGTGATATCAACCGCGGTCACCATGATCCCAAAAAAAGTTTGATCAAATATGATGGGACTCAGTAAAGATTGAAAGTTTCGACTTACCATTTCCCATTGAAATTGTGCCCCTTTTTCAGTGGCAAGACCTTGATTAATGGTTGACCATAATTTTGGAGCAACCCTTAAATCATTCATTGTTATAGCACCTGTTTTAATCGATAAAAGATCTAACCAAGGTTGTGTGAATTGAACAATCTTGCCATCCGCTTGAATGATGAGTATATATTGATCTAATTGTGTAAAAATTTTGGTTAAGATTGCATCTTGGTCAGTTTTTATGTGAGGAGGTTCGCTGTTAGAAGGAATTGAGATTTTGGGAAGTTTAAGTACTTGTGGGAAAAGGTAAATTAATAAAAATAAATTTAATAAAATCCAAGTCGTGCTAATCAAAGGAAGATTGGGTAAAAACCAAACCATCCCAATTAAAATAAATAAGACAATACTCAAATAAATGAGATAAAAATTACGCGGACTTTTCATCAAATCTATTTTACTTTAAAAGTAGAGAATATCCTACGCCACGAACTGGTTTAAAAAAGCACGTTGAATTTTCAAGCTTCTTTTTAAGGTTGTAAACATGAACATCCACGATTCTGGTGGTTCCATCATAGTTGAAACCCCAAATTGAATTTAGGATAGCGTCTCGAGAAAGTGCATGTTCTTTATTGATAATAAAAAATTTAAGTAAATCAAATTCCATTTTTGTTAATTCAATCACTTTACCTTTTAAGGTGGCTTTATATTGTTTTAAATCAAGAATGATATCACCAAAGGTAAGTAAATCATCTTCAGTGGATTTTTCTTCTTTAAAATGACCTAATAATGCTTTAATTTGGGCAATAAGTTCTCGGTTAGAAATGGGTTTCTTTAAAAACAAGTCTGCACCCGATCCTAAGCCTTCAATAGCATCAAACTCTGAAGTTTTCGCTGTTAACATGACAAAAAGGGCTTTATTCTTTTCTGCTCTTAACTTTTTAATCAACTCAATGCCATTCATGGTTGGTAACATCCAATCAATGACCAAACAATCAAAAGATTCTTTTTGAACTAATCGATAAGCTTCTGTACCATTTAGGGCCGTTTTTACTAAAAATCCGGCAGTTTCAAGGTCAAATTTTAATATTTTAGCTAAAGATATTTCATCTTCAACCACTAAAATCTTTTTTGCCATGAAGGATCTCCTTTGCTTTAATTTGCGTAGCAAACCATCCTCTACATTAAAAACATTTTACCAAAGTTGAGTTAAAGAAATGTAAAGACTCAGTGAAAAAAATTTACAATTCAACTTTGCTAAATTTTAAAGACTCTTAGATATAATGAAGTTATCTAATATTGGCCAATGAGATTTATTTTCTTGAATGCGGCTAAATTCATGGAAAATCATCTCACTTGCCAAGGTAATTTCATTTAAAGGAGGAAAAAAATGAAAAAATTTACCACAGTCGCAATGCTTGCTGTTGCTGGATTCTCAATGTTACTTGCTTCATGCGGGCCAACTACTTATGAAATCGCCCTCGTCACAGACGTCGGTGATATCGATGACAAATCCTTTAACCAAGGTGCTTGGGAAGGTGTCGTTGAATTCGCAGAAGAAAACAACAAATCTTATCAATATTACAAACCTACTGCTGTCGACAACACTGAATATGTCAACACTATCGATTTAGCCATCGAAGGTGGTGCAAAAGTTGTTGTTACTCCAGGATTCTTATTTGAAACTCCAATTTTCTTAGCTCAAGATCAACATCCAGATGTGAAATTCATCTTGCTTGATGGCGTTCCACACAGTGCAGACTATAGTGTCTTCCGTCAAGAAGACAACGTCTTATCCATTCTTTATGCCGAACAACAAGCCGGTTATTTAGCAGGTTATGCTGCAGTAGCTGATGGTTTCCGTTCCTTAGGTTTCATGGGTGGTATGGCGGTTCCTGCTGTTGTTAAGTTTGGTGTTGGCTTCATGCTTGGTGCACAGGCTGCTGCAGCTGATGAAAATGTTGAAGTAACGATTCAATATCACTATACTGGTGACTTTGCTGATACCCCAGACAATGCTGCAACTGCAGAAACGATGTTTGAAGATGGCGTAGAAGTTATCTTTGCTGCAGGTGGTGCTGTTGGTTTATCTGTTATGTCTGAAGCTGAAAAAGCGAATAAGAAAGTTATCGGTGTTGACGTTAACCAAGGTCCAGGTGGTGCCGATTTATCGGATACCGTGATCACTTCCGCGATGAAGGGATTAGGAACCTCAGTTGTTCAAGCCTTAACTGCTTACTATAACGATGAATTCCCAGGTGGCGAAGTTTGGGTGTTAGACGCTTCCAATGATGGCGTTGGTTTACCAACCGATGAAGCTTCTTGGGGTTTTGAAACCTTTACTGTTGCTGAATATGAAGTTATCTATGGCGAATTAGCAGAAGGTGAAAGAACTGTTGATTTAATTCTCGATGGTTCAACCGTTACCGGTGCAACCGAAGCTGAAATTGCCGCTTATGACGCAGCCATGAATAAAGTGGCCGTTACCTTTGTTGCCTAGTCTTAATTAGCCTTTAAAGAAACACAGGGTGTTCTGCACCCTGTGTTTTCTGTAAAATGAAAGTATGAATCAAAATTTGCAAAATCCTATTATTGAAATGATTGGCATCACCAAGATTTTTCCTGGTATTGTTGCCAATGATCAAATTCACCTCGATTTAGCAAAAGGTGAGATTCATGCTTTACTCGGAGAAAATGGTGCTGGTAAATCAACCCTGATGAGCGTGCTCTTTGGTTTGTACATTCCTGAAAGTGGCCAAATCAAAAAGAACGGTCAAGTGATTCAAATAAAGAACCCAAATGATGCTAATCACTATGGCATTGGCATGGTGCATCAACATTTTAAATTAGTGGATGTCTTTTCGGTTTTGGATAACATCCTTCTTGGTGCGGAGCCGATGAAAGGTGTTGTCGTAGATCGACAACGTGCCAAAAAAGAAATTTTAGCTTTGTCTGAACAATATAAATTAGCCATTGATATCGATGCAAAAATTGAAGACATTTCTGTAGGCATGCAGCAACGAGTTGAGATTCTAAAAATGCTTTATCGAAAGAATGACATTCTCATATTTGATGAACCTACAGCGGTCTTAACCCCTCAAGAAATTGAAGAGTTAATGAAGATTCTTAAAAACCTCAAAGCAGAAGGTAAATCCATCTTATTTATTTCTCACAAACTGAATGAAATCATGGCAGTGTCTGATCGGGTTACTGTCCTTAGAAAAGGTAAATCAGTAGGAACTTTAAAGACCAACGAGACCAATCCTAGAGCCCTTTCAAACCTCATGGTTGGACGAGACATTAGTTTTGAAGTCGATAAACCCGAAGTTAAAAAATCAGGAGTGGGTTTATCGATTCGTCAACTAACGTATATCTCACCAAGAACAAAGAAAGCGATTGTAAATAAAGTTTCATTGGATGTTAACCGTGGAGAAATAGTGGGTCTTGC
Source organism: Bacilli bacterium (assembly GCA_049419605.1). Classification (GTDB taxonomy): domain Bacteria; phylum Bacillota_I; class Bacilli_A; order RFN20; family CAG-826; genus UBA970. Next base: position 4,707 of record JBMSKF010000021.1, on the reverse strand, counting down.
TGGGATTGAAGGAAACGGACAATCCGAACTCGCCTACTTAATTGCCGGTCTATTAAAAGCTTCTGAGGGTCATATTTATGTTAAAGATCAGGATGTTACGCATTATTCTGTGAGAAGACGAAATGATCTAGGACTTGCACATATTCCGGAAGATCGCCATAAATACGGTTTAATCCTCGATGCCCCTTTATATCAAAATTTAACTTTAAAAAAATATCATCAAGATCCCTATCAAAAACAAGGCATCATTCAAAAGAATAAATGGTTTGAACTCTCCAATCATTTAATCAATCGTTTTGATGTACGTTCAGGAAAAGGCATTCAATCATTAACGAGAAGTTTAAGTGGTGGCAATCAACAAAAAGCCATTATCGCTAGAGAAATAGATAGTAACGCTGATGTGATGCTTGCAGTTCAATTAACAAGAGGTTTAGATGTTGGAGCAATTGAATATATTCATTCACAGATATTAACTCAACGCAACGAAGGAAAAGCAATCTTAATGATTTCATTAGAATTGGAAGAAATCATGAAGTTATCTGATCGAATTCTAGTGATGTATGAAGGACAAATTGTTGCCGAGTTAAATCCAAAAACAACTACCAAAGAGACGATTGGTTTATATATGGCAGGAGGAAAACCTTCTTGAAAAACCAAGCCTTATTATCTTCAATGATTGCCATCGCTTTAGGATTAATTTTTGGCTTGCTCATCATGATCATTGCAAACCCTTTTACCGCGATTCCTGGTTTTTTTACCATGATTGGTGGTTGGTTAATCAATCCTGAATTTCTGAGACGTTTTGGTGACTTAATCTTTTTAACGGGGCCGCTTATTTTAACAGGACTATCAGTAGGTTTTGCTTTTAAAACTGGTCTATTTAATATCGGGGCGACGGGTCAATATACCATGGGAATGTTTGCAGGTGTTTGGGTTGGAATTTATGGTGATATCTTTGGACCATTTCAATGGATTGTTGCTTTTATTGCCGCAATGGTGATGGGTGGTATTTGGGGGTTTATTCCTGGATTGTTAAAAGCAAAATTTAATGTCCATGAAGTCATCTCATCCATCATGCTAAATTACATCGGCATGTACACAGTTAATATGTGGATTCAAGGTGATGCTAACTTATTTAATATTGCCTTTTCTAAAACCAGGGCCATTGATTTAAATGCATATATTCCTACTACTTTTTTAAGAGAAATTTTCACCCGTTCCGCAATCGATTTAGGAATTGTCTTAGCCATTGGTTTTTCTTTAATTATTTATTTTATTCTTTATAAGACGGGTTTTGGTTTCGAATTACAGGCTGTAGGAAACAATCGATTCGCTGCTAAATATAGTGGTATTAAAGAAGATCGAAGTTTAATCTTATCGATGGTGATTGCTGGCGCGTTAGCAGGTGCGGCGGGTGCTTTATACTTTTTGGCAAAGGGTTCCATTAATAGTGGCAATCAATACTCCGTTGGAAATGAATTACTGACAGCAGGGTTTGATGGCATTGCGGTAGCACTACTAGGACAATCTCATCCTTTCGGCATTGTGTTATCTGCATTCTTTATCTCCTTTATCCAACGTGGTGGTTATTTTATGCAGACACTAGGCATCAAGGTAGAAATCATTGATGTCATTATTGCAGCAATTATTTACACTTCGGCGATGGCCATGCTTGTGAAAGACACTTTAATTCGACATTTGAAAAAAGGAGGTAAAAAATCATGAGTTTTGCAGACCTATTTATCATCATTGCAAATTCAACTCTATTTTTTACAGTGCCTTTATTGATCACTGCGCTAGGTGGTATGTTTGCGGAAAAGAGTGGTGTTGTCAACATTTCATTAGAAGGAACCATGGTCTTTGGTTCATTCTTCTCAATCCTGTTTATCAACTTTATGCAAAATGCATTTCCGGACTTTAATCCGAGTTTGTTGTTATTAATTGCAGCAATCATTGCTGCCATCTCTGGTTCTTTACTTTCAACACTCCTAGCATTTTCTGCGATTAACCTCAAAGCGAATCAAGTGATCGGCGGTACTGCAATTAATTTATTTGCAGCCCCGATGGTTATTTTTATCGCAAGAACCTTAAACAACGTTAAAAATATTCCTTTTGATCAAACGTTTAATATTCAAAAAGTACCTTTATTAGGTGATATACCCATCCTTGGTGACATCTTATTCCAAGATATTAACATCTTGAGTTTTGTTGGATATGCGATTGCCTTGATTGCCATTTTTGTCATTTATCGTACCCGCTTGGGGTTGCGATTATCTGCTGTAGGTGAACACCCTGGAGCTGCTGACTCTGTGGGAATTAACGTCTTTCATATGCGCTGGTTGGGCACAATAATTTCTGGTGCTCTTGCAGGGATTGGTGGACTTGTGTTTGTGGTTTCGAGTTCGGTAACTTTTTCAGGCCAGGTCAGTGGTTATGGATTTTTAGCTCTTGCAGTCATGATTTTTGGTCAGTGGAAACCAGAAAAAATTCTTTTAGCAAGTTTGTTTTTTGGATTGATGAATGCTTTAAGTATTAAATATACGTTAATCCCTATTTTTGACGGCTTATCGTTAGGATATTTCTTTACTGTCTTACCCTATCTAGCAACCTTGGGTGCCTTAATCTTAACGAGCAAGAAATCAAGAGCCCCCAAAGCCGAAGGAATCCCTTACGACAAAGGTAGTCGTTAACGAATATCGTTTAATTGTTGTTGGAGTTGTTGAATAAATAATCCAACGTGGTAACCGTCGACAAGTCCGTGATGGACTTCTATTGATAAATGAAGCGTCTTTTTACCATTTTCATCAAGAAACTGACTCCAACTTATACGCGGAACTGAGTCTGTGGATCCTAATTTTGTTGCATGCGTAAAATGCGTAAATCGTGCCCATGGGAACGAGGTCACATAGATTGTATTTAATATTGATTCTTTGTCCATTTGAATCAATTGATTGCCTTGTTTTTGCGACACTTCAATCGCTGTTTTTTCAAACTTAACATAATCAGGATCGACGTTGGTAAAGACCATTTTGAATAGTTTTTGTGCTTCAATAAAATCTGTAAAAGAAACATGTTCAATGGTTTGCTGAAAGACGCCTCCATCTTCAATGCGATATTGGAAATTTTCAATTTGATTGAGTGTCTTTACCACTTGATGCATCAATAAAAAATAAAAGCGATAACCCTTTTCTTTTCCATATTGATATAGATTGCTGACATCAATTGGAAATGTCATATTGAATCGTGGCATCTCATAATCTTTGAAAAATAAATAATGTTGGTATCGAGGCCAAGTAGTAAAATCAATCCATTTTTTCATAGCGTAATTTTATCATACCGAGACAATGCAATTTTAACGCATTCTATACAGAAATTTAACAAATCATCAGTTTTAATCATTTATATTGTGGTGGGAGAACATGATGATCAAAGTATTATTTATTTGTATCCACAACTCGGCACGTAGCCAAATGGCGGAAGCATTCTTAAATCAATTAGCTGATGGTCAATTTATCGCTGAAAGTGCTGGTTTAGAAGCAGGCACATTAAACCCTATCGCTGTCAAAGCGATGGCAGAACTTGGTTATGATATTTCTAAAAATAAAACCAAAGATGTTTTCGATTTCTTTAAACAAGGAAAACGTTATGAAATTGTTGTCAAAGTTTGTGACGCTTTAAACGGACAACGTTGCCCTATTTTCCCAAGTACAAAAGTTACCTTAAATTGGGATTTACCTGATCCATCTGCCCTTGCAGGATCGGAAGCAGAAAAATTAAATGCCATTCGTCCTATCCGTGATTTAATTAAAACGAAGGTTGAAGCTTTGATTCGTGATTATAAAGACATGAAGTTTATTTAAACTGATTAATTAAACGTTCATTTTGTAAATAAAGTTGTAAGTTGTTATAAAGCGCATCAAACATCCTGTCAAGATTTTGAATGGATGTAAAAGAGATGTGCGGTGTGATCGTTAAATTTTCTAATCCCCAAAATGGATGATCTTTGGGAAGGGGTTCCTTTGAAAAAGTGTCCAAAACCGCGTGGCGAATCTTTTTATTTTGTAACACATTCATCATGGTTGGTTCATCGATTAATTCACTGCGACCGAGATTAACAAAAATAGCTTTCGGATTTAGTTTTTCAAGTAAGGGTCCACTGATTATTCCTTTGGTATCTTGATTTAAGGCAAGCGAGACGATCACAACTTCATAATCTGAAATCTTTAGTGGTAAATCTTGTAATGAATAACATGATTGAAGATAGATTGAATCTATGGCAGTGCGATTAAAACCATCTACTTTGGCACCAAAGAATGAGAATGTCTTTGCGATTTGTAATCCAATTTGCCCTACACCGATAATGGCGACTCGTTTTCCTGATAACTCTTCGTTATGTCGAGAGGGTCGCCATTGCTGATCCTTTTGAGTTTGCAAAAAGAATCGATGATTTTGATAAACGCTAAGAACATGACTTAAAACATATTGGGCCATCGGTTGGTTAAAGACACCCCTTGAACCACTTACAACTGCATCTTTTAATTGAGGATGTTGGAGATCAATTAAATCTAGACCAGAAGTAGCAACTTGAAGATACGCAAGTTTCGGTAATTTTTCAATATTAGATTCTATAAAAAACTGATCGGAAAAAATTGCGTTTGTATCAAGCTCAAGGGTTTTACTTACGGTGACCCCAAGTTGACTCAATTT
>JBMSKF010000020.1:0-11266 GCA_049419605.1 Bacilli bacterium | reverse complement strand
TTATGGGGACGTTAGTCTAGGCTATTTTACGTCTGCCAAAAATCATATTGAATCTTTTTAAAAACAATCATTAGTCTAGATTAATAATTGTTGCTTCTTAATCTTATAATTTTTATAAAAATACTTAATATATATTAACTATTTTATGCGATAATTATCGCAACATTTCGACTTTATTTTTACCATAAAATCGACTATAATTCTCTAGTCTAACAATCTAAGGAGTATTATGAAAAAAATCTTACTAACTTCATTACTAATGACGGTTGCTACTTTGGCGTGGATTCAACCCCATGCTATAGAAACGGCTGAAGCAGTCAACACCTATAACTTAACCTATGAGTTATTTGGTGGATCTAATCATGCCAATAATCCAACTAGTTATACAGATGCCCAATCAAACTTTAACTTACTACCTGCTTCAAAAGCTGGAGTTGCTTTCCAAGGATGGTATAAATCAGAAGGTTTTAGAGAAGTAGATCGCGTGAATGAATTACCAGGCAATCATGCTGGTGTCACGAAACTATATGCAAAATGGGGGTTTTTAAATTACACCGTTACGTTCGATAGTAATGGTGGGACCCCAGTTGCTCAACAATCTTCTATCCCTACCCTTGCAGCAGGTTCAGCTCCAGTTTATGTTGGAACCTCCGAAGCATTTAGTGGTTACACTAGTATTTCTCGCGACATCAATGGTGATGGCAAGGGTGATTTCATCAACTTTGTAAATGGAGATCGCCATATTTTTTTATCGCATCCTACATTAGGTTTCACCTATACCAAAGTTGCCAATAACTTAATCAACTTTGCATGGGCTTCTAAATTTTATGATATCAATAATGATGGTTTAGAAGATTTAATCGTTCTTGCTGACAGTACGGCGATGACGTATTCACTTCGACAACCTGACGGTTCACTAGGAACTGAAACACTCTTTACGATGACTCCAGGTGGTGTTAATTACTTTAATTCGATTGCTTTTGATTTAGATGACATCGATGGCGATGGAGATTTGGATTTAGCTGTTACTGGTTTTGGGATTGTGGTCTATCGCTTGAATGAAGGTAACTTTACGTTTGGTCAAGCGGTACAGATTCAAACCTTTGGTGGTTATGGTCGAGGCGTTGAAATGCATGATCTTACCGGTGATGGTCATCTCGATATTGTAGTTACCTCTGATTCCACTACCTTTGTAAAATGGGGTAATGGCGTCTCACCTTTTGGTGGACATATTTCCACCTTGAGCACTGGACCTTATAGACCCTTTCTATCCGATGTGAATCGCGATGGTAATTATGACATGATCGGTTTGGAAAATAATCGAAAAGTGCCACTTTATGTTCCGATCAATAGTAATTTGTCTGCCAATTTCTTTTCTACTTTCCCAGGTGCTGAAAATTCACTGATTGGATGGGTTTCTTGGGTTGGGGATGAAATGGATGCAAATGGTGATGGGTATGCCGATTTATTCTACATGCAAGGTCAAAATGATTCTGGCATGTTGATCTCTCAAGGTAATGGAAGATACTATACTCAAGTCTTTCAACTTCAAGACTCATCTAATTCAGGAACCGTCGTCTATGATCCAGCTTATGGTACTTTAGGAGTCATGGGGGTAGGGTATAACAATACAAATACTCGATACTATTCTCTCAACGCTACGCATTCCGTTTCACATTTAGCATCCATTCAACCCACTAGAGAAGGGTATACCTTTGCAGGTTGGTATGAGGATTCAAGTTTTTCAGGTAGCCCATTTAATTTTAATGCAAGTGTGACCGCGAATAAGACCCTCTATGCAAAATGGGATTTAGTCAATTATGGTGTCAACTATATTATGAATGGTGGCACCAATAATCCAAACAATCCAACCTCTGTGAATGTAGAATCGGTCAGTGTCAATTTACAAGAACCAACAAAACCAGGCAGTCGCTTTTTAGGTTGGTATTCAGACAGTAGTTTCACCACCCCCATCAGTGCAGTCCCAGGTAATCGGACGAGCTCCTTTAGTATCTATGCTAAATGGTTAGACCCCGTTACGGTAACCTTTAACGTCGGAGGTGGAAGTGCTATCCCTTCCGTTTCTAATCTTCCAGGTGAAGTTTTATCACAACCTGCAGATCCTACTCGTAATGGATATACCTTTGATGGATGGTTCACGAATAGTTCCTTTTCAACCCCTTATTCATTTACAACAATCCCAAATCAAAACACCACCATTTTTGCAAAGTGGACAGCGTTAAATTTCAACATCACCTTTAATACCAATGGTGGAAGTGCCGTTGATTCATTGTCATTTAACACAGACCAAAACATTACCTTACCTGCTGCACCCATTAAAGTTGGACATACGTTTGCTGGTTGGTATATTGACCAAGCTTTAACCCAACGTTTTACTTCAACAAAAATGCCTCCAAACAATGTGGTCCTCTATGCAAAATGGAATGTAAATATTCATCAATTAAATTGGACGATAGAAGACAAACAATTCGATATGGATGTTGCCTATGGATCAACGTTAACCTCAATCTTACCAACACCAACCAAGTATCAATATGATTTCTTGGGTTGGTCCATCGATGGTGAAACATTTATCGATTTAGAAACGTTTACTATGCCAGATGAAGATGTGAGTTTGATTGCAATCTTTAAAGACAATTTACCACCTGTTGTATTTACCCTTACAGATGGTGATACTTACGCCGGTGGCGTGGACATCATCTTTAATGAAGGTACGGCCTTGTTGGATGGTGAGCCTGTAGAATCGGGTTATCGTGTGAACCTTCCTGGTACGTACCACTTAATTCTCACAGATGCAGCGGGTAATGAAGTATCAATTACATTTACGGTCATTGAAGAATCGGATCCTTCACTAAAATGGATTATTTTTGCTGTAATCCTCATTACCACATGGTTAATTCTAGCAATTCTTTATCTCTTAACCCGTGATAAAAAACCTCGCGGACCAGGTGGAATAAAACCCAAACGTCCCAAAAATCTTCCAGTTGATAAACCAATCCTTAAAGAAAAACCAAAGTCAGAAAAAACAGTCAAGAAAATAGAACAAGAAGTTCCCAAACCAAAGCCCGCTCCGATTCCAGAAAAGAAAGTCAGCCCTCCAAAAGTAGCAAAACCCAAAGTTGATTTAAGTAAAGTCGTAACCAAACCCATCGCATTAGATCCACAAATTGAACAAGAGCTTGTTACGAATGAAATCTTCAAAGCTCCACTTAAAATCCGCAAAGATCCAATTGAAAATTATGATGCACCATTGAAAGCGGAGTTTAATCAAACCTTCGTCTCTGATAATCGCCAAGTGAAAGTACCAGAACTCGTATACGTTCCGCAAACGACAAACGAAGCGTTCTACCGAAATTTATTCAGATATATTCATCGCTTTGCTAACGTACTTAGTGCACCCTTACTATCCAATCTAACCCAGACCGTTGTGAAACTTACCACAGATGAGGAAGCAAAGTTAAAAATTATCGAAGCCTCAACGAGAACAGCTGAAGCGTTAAGCCAACAACCCCCAGTAGAATACTTACTCAAAATTCTTAGACGTAACGTTGCTTTGAATCGAGACGTACTGAATCCAAGAGATAAATACGTTTATTCTTATCAAAGGTTAGCAACCTTACTCGAAGAGTTAGGTATCTACGTAGAAGCAGTGATTGTCGCTAGAGAAGCTTATGAACGAGGGTTGATCGACACACCAGAAGCCACGTTTGAAAAACGCTTAACAAGATTAGAAAAGAAACTAATCGAAAGCGATGGCAAACGTCAAGACATGTTAAGAAAATAAACATATAAGGAGGAAATATAAATTATGTTTACAGGCAAGCAATTCGGAGTCTTAGGTTTAGTCACAGGTGCGAACTTATTATTAAGTTTATTGGTATCCACGGTTGGTGGTAGTTTAGGTGCACAAGGTCCTACAGGTCAAACCGGACCACAAGGCCCTCAAGGTTCCACGGGTGAAACCGGTGCGAATGGACGAGAAGTTGAATTCCAAGTCGATGATAATGTTCTACAATGGCGATATGTTGGTGATACTACATGGCAAAATTTAGATTTAGAAATCTCAGGTGGAGGTACCACGATTAATAATGGAAGCACGAATGGCTTCTTTTCAAATTGGATTTATACGACAAATCCAGTGACGACATTCCAATACCGAAATCGTATTATTGTTGAAGATTCAGCAAGTTATGCTGCCGACTTAATCGCAAATGAAGGCTATGTTGGCATTTCAAACCTCTCTGAATTATTAGCAATCGACGATTCCCAAGAATCAATGAATGGTAAATATGTTCTCACCTCAAATTTAGATTTATCTACTTGGTCACCTGACTTTGGCACGCAAAAACTAAGCGTTATTGGTGACTCAAATATTGGCACTTTTGGTGGAGTTTTTGATGGAGCAGGTTACTCGATTAGTAATTTAACTATTGATGGAACAGACAGTGGTTCAACGATTAGCTATTCTGGATTGTTTTATCAATTAAATGAAGGTTCAATCATCCAAAATCTAAACTTAAATAACTTTAACTTTGTGACATCAAGTAATTTAAATTATGTTGGTGCTCTTGCTGCCACGACCACAAACTCAACTAATGATCCCTTGATCATCGATCAAGTTTATCTCGATGGTGTTAATTTTGTGGGTGATTCCGACTTACAACGCGTCGGTGGTTTGATTGGGCAAATGAATAGTAATACTAGTATCATTCGAACCAGTGCAACGAATGTCGTTGCAAAATCAAATTCATATTTCTATGCAGTTGGCGGATTATACGGATATGTGGATAGTGGTTATACAACTGAACTTTATGAGATTAATGCCAATTTTGTCATTGAACCTCGCGATGGTTCTAGTCAAATTGAAGCTGATCGCGTTGGTGCAATCGGTGGAAATCACCAAAGCAATAGTGTGATTCTTGCTAACCAAATCACCTCAAGTTTTACAGGCGACGTAAATGATAATTCGTCCGCTTTTATTGGTAACGTTGCTGGTTATAGCAAAGTTATTTTAAAAGACATTGAAGTCAATGCTACGATTACGAGTTCATTTCCAACTACTGGTGACGCAATCGGCGGATTGTTTGGTTTCTATGGTCGAGACGGTATGTTATTTATCGATGATGTTGTTGTCAATGGTAGCATTGATGGTTATGAAAATATTGGTGGTTTTATTGGATATGCTAAAGAAGGATCGATTATTAAAATTTCAAATTCAACTAGTAACGCGAATTTAAAGGGCATGTACGATCTTGGCGGCCTAGTTGGTAGACTCAATTATTATCGTCACCGTTGGTTATTTGATAATGTTGAGGTCAATTCCACAATCACCTTAAAATTCTATGAAAATAGCCAATGGCAAGGTAAGGCTCGTATTGGGGGGTTAATTGGCTTAATTGAAGAACGTGATGATTCGGATATCACCACAACCAATCAAGTTTGGGTTAAAGATTCTACAGTCTCAGTCAATGTCGAAGTGGAAACCGATGAAGTGTTAGTGATTGAATCCCGAACCTATGATCTGGAATATATCGGTGGTTTGTTTGGCGAAGTAAGTTACGATAATGAAGTAAGAGTTACCAATACTGATATTGAGTTAGGAATTACCCTTGATTATGGAGTGGCTGAAAATATCACTTACTATAGTATGTATTTATCAGAAGTGGGTGGTATTGCTGGATATACTCAAGAATCGAATATATTAAGCTTGGGAGTCACTTCGCAAGTTGATATTCGGTTTAGAGGTCATGATTTTACACCATTAGGAACAGAAAATTACTCCTTAGACTTTAGTACTCAAAGTTTAGGGGGTGCTTTTGGAGAAGTTGATAGTGGTCAAGTGACCATTGTTGCAAGTGAATTTGGCTTAAACTTAGATTCAATTTTAACGGATATTACTTCAAATTATCACGATTATTATATAAATATTGATTCAATTGGCGGTGTTATTGGATTTTTAGATGATGAAGCGTTAGCCTTAGTTGAAAATACTTTATCTGCGACAACTGTCAATATTGAAATTGATAATATTTCGGTTGCAGAAGGTAAAACATTGCATATTTGGATTCAAGAAAACGGTGCATTAATTGGAGATGCCGAAGGCGTTGCCATTTTCACCAATATGGTTAGAACCATAGAGGCAACTGTTACAATCCCAGCATTCTTTGGTGAAACCATTGTTGGTGGTAACCAATCCATGTTAAGGGACGTTGGTACAGCAAATCCCTTTATTTTCATTGGATAGAATGTAATCAATTCAATTTAAAAACCCATGGATAACTCCATGGGTTTTTATTTTTAAGTGAATTAAAATTATGCTGACACTAGATAACCAATGTGAAGAAGCGAATTTAACAAGGATTGGGAATGTGGGGAACTATCGAATGCGCTACTTGCATCTTTACCACCTAAATGAAGTCCTCGGTGGACACCGTTCTTCCAAGCTGTTTCATGAGTAACGTCATAGAGATTGCCATAGACTGCGATCCACGCTGGCTTACCATTGGTGCCATCGTAATAGGCTAATTCTGCTAAGGTTAGATAATATTTACCGTTTTGAGATGGGCTATTCGGTAAGCTGGTATTAATTGAGGTTGGTGAGTTACTCGTATTTGCATTAGATCCATTGGTACAGTACCAATAACCATCATCCTCATCTTCATCCTCGTCATCTTCATATTCATCTTCGTCGTCTTCATCATTCTCATCATCGTGCTCGTCTTCATCCTCGTCATCCTCATGATCATCATCCTCATCCCGATCACGACTCAATCTTCTAGCATCATCTTGTTCAATCCATGTACAGGTTTCAGGCGTACTAGTGAGAGTAGAACTCGATCCATCTAGACTTGAAACGATACTAGAACCGATGGACGAATTGACGATTTCACCAATGACCACTAATTGTTTTAAGACAGAAGTGCCATGTGGTGCAGTTGAAAGAATATCCGTGCAATCTTGACCGGCTAAATGCATGCCTTCATGACTGCCATTAGACCAAGCTGCTGCATTTGTCACATCATAGATATCCCCTTGATATGCAATATAAGCAGGACGGCCCATCAAACCATCATAAAAAGCTAATTCTTCTAAGGTTAACTGTAACCAATTTTCACTAACCTGGTTTTGCGCTTGTTGCGATTGATAATTTTGAATAATGGGAGTGGCAATACCCCCAAAAGCGATACTCACACCGACAACCACTTGACCTAACATTGATAATTTCATATTTATTTCACCTAATTATACACTTAACAATTTCCTATCATGTTTTATTGGTTATTTCGTTTATTTCCAATAAACCCCACCTTATAATGGTTAAATGATTATGAATAAAACAAAATTAAAGTCTTTACATCTATATTTGGCGTTATTTATCTTTGTAGTCTTTATTTTCGATACATTGTTCCACTTTGTGTTAGTTCCGTTTGAACAACTTGAATTTACTTGGATCAGTTTCAAAGGCGATATCGATTTTACCAATATCGGTATTTTTAATATTGTGATTCGATTAGCAATCTATGGACTCTTAGCATTCAAACCTCTATGGGTGGGAAAATATTTACCTTTAACACTTTTGGTGATTGCTTTACCAACGCTATATTTGATGGTGGATTCTTGGTGGGTCTTTGAAAATTACCTATTGTTATATGGTTATTGGTTCTTGGTTTTAATCCTGATAGTGTACTTAACCTTTATAATTCAGAGAAAGCAATTGAATGCTAAACGTCTCAATATTGTATTTTTATCAAGTCTATTTTTATCGTTCTTTATCGTTTTAGTGTATGTCGAAATTATGGGATGGAGTTGGCCAAGAGAGTTTGTGTATGCGTTCTTTCAAAGAGTCATATATGAACCAGGTTTTATATTCTTAGTCGGGTTGACACATTTTATCAAGAGAGGTAAATAGACTAATGATCTTTATACAAAAATCTTGGAGGGGTCTACTCCTTATTATTACTTTAATTATTTTAAATTTTTATTTTTGGTTCACAGCAACACCGATTGTTCCTCAACCCTTTGAATCGATTTTAGCTCAAGCGATTGGCAGTGCCATTTTAGTTTGCTTCTTTATCGTATTTTTGCTTTCGATGAGAATTAAACTATTGATTCGCTGGTTTGGAGGATTAGATCGACTTTATTTCTATCATCGATGGTTGGCGATTCTCCCTTTATTTATTATTTTGATTCATGAAGAATTATCGGAAGCAATTATTGAAGTTTTTAATATTGAAACAGCTTTATTAGGAGAAGCTAATGGGGCTGGAGAAACCGCCCAAAAAATCTTTATCGGCCTGATTGTCATTGCCTTGTTATCGAAATTTTTAAAATACGAACATTGGCGATTCATTCATCGCTTAATGATTATTCCGTTTATTTTAGGTTGCTATCATGCGTTCTATTCTGCCACCTTTGATCTATTTGATTTAAGTCCATTGTCTATCTTTATGTTAGTGATTGCTATTGGCGGTATGGTTGCTTCAGCCTATATGGTCTACACCTATCAATGGCTCGCCTTTATGAATCGTGGTAAAGTCACTAAAATTGATCGATTAAATGAATCCACGATTGAAATTGAATTAACTTTAAAAAGAAAATACCGCTATACACCTGGTCAATTTGCCTTTATCAAAGTTTTTCAAAAAGGGATTGAAGATGCACCCCATCCTTTTTCATTATCGGGAAAGGATGGAAAAAAAGTTTATTTTACGATTAAAGTTTTAGGTGATTATACGCAATCTCTTTCTCAACATTTAAAACTAGGGACTACTATTGCGCTTACCTCTGCATATGGGACTTTGACGATGGCCAAAGGTGGCCCTAAACAAGTTTGGATTGCGGGTGGGATTGGAATTACTCCTTTTTTAGCAACCTTAAGAAGTCAAATTCATTTAAAGCCATCCGTTGATTTTTATTATTCTTATCGAAATGAGAAAGAAGCTGTTCATCTTGATTTTTTAAATAACATTTCAAAACAATATCCCAATGTTCGGATCCATCTTCACGACACAAAAAAACAAGGGTACTTATCCTTTAAAGCGAAAACCCTTCCTGAAGATGCTGAAGTTTACCTATGTGGACCTCGCGTCATGGTGAAAACCATCATTAAACAAATTCAAACCCAACAACCTAAAATAAAGATTGATTATGAAGCTTTTACGTTTATGGGGACTCTTGTTGAAGATATATTGCGAATACCAAAAACCATTTGGCAATCGTTGAAAAAATACGTAATCAAAAATTAAAGTTTACATTAGATTCTTTGCTAAATAGACTGCAAAGATCAGATCATAATGGGTTGTTTCTAACTTACTTTTTCCATAGCCTAATGAATCAAGCACGCTTAGTCGATGCCTTAAGGTGTTATAGTGAACGAATAGTAGTTCTGCGGTTTTTTTAAGATTGAATTGTTGACTAATTAACGTATAGAGGGTTTCTAATAGGTTTCCTCCATGCCTTTTTTCGTATTCTAATAAGGGACCTAGAACTAATTGAACATATTCTTTGATTTCTGCTTCGGAGATTTTACCGAGAATTGAAAACATTTTGACGGATTGATGATTAAAAACATGCTCACGAATATGACGTTGACTAATAAAGTTCAATCCTCTAGTCAACGTTGCATAATCGGAACCAATTGCTTTGACATCTTTGATTTCGGTCGTGTAAGCGGCCTTAATATCGACAAATTTAAAGCGTTTTTCCCATTCAGCAATTTGCAATCTTAATTTGGCTTCTAAGTTTTTCACTTTCTCACCGTTAAACATAAATAAAAGTCTTTGATTTAAACTGAGAAAACGAATCTCTTCTTTTTTTAATTGAAAAATGTTCATTAAGTCATCACGAAGTTCACTTGATTGAAAGGTATTGGCTTGAATGGATTGTTGGATTTGAAATAAAATCATGTGCAAAGGAAATTGCACTGCCCAACCGTAAATTTCAGCTTTTTCTTGAAAGGATTGATTGTTCACATATGGTGAAATATAATTCGTGACTAATTCAATTAGAAATTGATTTTGTTGAAGTGAATTTTCTTGTCTTTTTTGATAAATAAAGACGAGCATTAATTTAATGATTTCTGCGTAATAATAAATTTTACTGCGATTGTCTTCTTTGGAAAAAAACACCACTTGATATAACAATTGATTGGATAATTTAACTTCATCAGAATAGACAAATTGGTCGTTAATTCTTTGAAATGTTGGTGTCTGCGTTGATATTTCTTTTGCAATTGAATTGATTTTTTTATTGGTTGAAACAACTTTTTCTTGGATTTTTGAATAAATCCAATAATCCATATTTTCTAATCGACTTTGAAAGCTTAAGATGGTTTCTAATTTTGGATTTTCATCTAACGTTTTGACTAAATCTAAATAAAAAGATGATAAAGAGATTGTTTTTAAGTTCTTCGTTGTTAACTCATTTAATACACGCGTTGAGATTTCCGATAAGTTAGCATCGTAGTCAATTGTAATTAATGGTAAACCCATCGTCTCTGTTAAATGAATAATATCTTCTGGAATCTCTTCAATATAGCGTTTGAGTTTGACAATTAATGCGGCTACTTGGCGATCAACGAGTACTTGAATCAATTTTTTAAATAACGGTAAATTAGATTTGATGGGATAAAGTGTTGTTAAGATTAAAGCGTGATTCTGAATATACTTTTCAAAATCTGGCGTTTCCAATAAGGAAATACTTTCAACCTCACGATTTAAATTACGCTTGCCAGAAAGTATTTTATAGCTATCTAAAATGTTCGCGGATAATAGGTCACTAATGAATACACTCATATTGTTATTATATAACAATTTAAAATGTTTATCTTTGTATAAAAACAATAATGAAATCGCTTACATTGACCGATATGATAGTTAAACGGAGGAAAAAATCATGAAACTTTGGGTAAAGAGTGATTGGAATGGCTTTTTTGGCCTATTTACCAATAACTTAACCAACATTCTAACCATGGCTGTATTGCTAAGTTTTGTCGTGGGTCTACCAGATGCATTTGTGTACGGAAAAATTCTCCCTGCTGTTGGCTTAGCTATCTTTGTTGCCAGCATTTATTACTCTTATATGGCTTACAAACTTGCCAAAAAAACCGGAAGAAAAGATGTGACTGCGCTTCCTTCTGGATCAAGTGTTCCCCATATGTTCTTAATTGTGTTTGCAGTGATTGGTCCGGTGTATTGGACCACCAATGATGCAACCTTAGCATGGTCTGCTGGTTTAATTTGGGCAG
>JBMSKF010000019.1:0-11698 GCA_049419605.1 Bacilli bacterium | reverse complement strand
GCAAAAGCCGCTCTGGCAATTCAACAATATTTAATCCATCATTCCTAAGGAGGTATTTATGGAAAAATTCTTTAATGACGATATTCGTAAGCAAATTACACAAATCTTAGAACAAATGGTTCGCCCTATCACGATCAAATTATTTATTGATGAAAAAGGATGCCAAACTTGTCAAGAAACCAAACAATTATTGACTGAGTTTAAAGAAACAAATGCCAAGATAAATTTGGAAATTCTAGACAAAAATCAAAACCAAAAAGAGGCAGATAAGTATGGGATTACCTTATTACCTAGTTTTGTCATGTTAAATGATTTGGGTGAATATAAAGGTGTTAAATTTAATGGTATTCCTGCAGGTCATGAAATTAATTCATTTATTAGTGCATTAATTGAAATGTCTGGCCATCCTTTAAAAGTTCCACAAGTTGCATTAGATCGCATTGCTAAAATTGATAAACCCGTTAACATTAAAGTCTTTGTAACGCTCAGTTGCCCTCATTGCCCTGGCGCAGTTCAAAATGCCCATCGATTAGCGATGTTGAACCCAAACATTAAAGCGGAAATGATTGAAGCGAATACTTTCCCAGGCATTTCGCAACAATATAACGTTTCTGGCGTGCCAAAAATCATCATTAACGAAAAGTACGAACTCTTAGGAAACCAACCACTAGAAGCATTCCTTAATGAAATTGAAAAGTCATTAAGAGTATAAATCTATAGCAAAATAAAAAGCATCCTTGAGGATGCTTTTTTCATTTCAACGATTACTTTAGTCCGGTTGCCTTGGTGCCACGATACGTGCTCATGCCACCCATGACGTTGGTTACTTGATAACCTTGTTTTCCAAGATACTCTGCAACCACTTGAGATCTTGCGCCTGAATAACAAACAACATAATAATGTTTATCTTTCTCAACCTTGTGAATATGATTCATAAATTCTGAAATGGGGGCTAAAATTGCTCCAGGGATGTGACCTTCTTCAAATTCTTCCGGTTCTCTTACATCAAGGACATGAATGGGTCCCTTCTTCATTGCTTGTTCTACTTCCGGCATCATCACGGTTTTATACATGGTTTTTGGTTCCTTTCCCTTTTGTGTATATCGTATATCCACCTGCTAAATGGTAGACATCAAACCCATCGTTTTTTAGAATTCTTTCGGCGTTGTATGCTTTAGACCCTGCATCGCAGTATACGATGACTTTCTTGTCTTTTGGAATGGTATGTTTCTTTGCATACAATTCATCAAGATCAATATGGATATCATTGGGAATGTGCCCATAGGCCATTCTTTCCATCATCGGTCTTACATCAAGTAAAGTAACGGAGTGGTGATCTAATTCTGTTAATTGTTTCCAAGAAATGGATTGTGCAATTTTGTGCTGAATGTTGTGGGCAATATACCCTGCCATATTCACCACATCTTTGGCACTGCCGAAAGGTGGAGCATATGTTAATTCTAATTCTTGTAAATCTGTAACTTTCATTTTTGCTTTGATTGCGGTTGCAATGACGTCAATTCTTTTATCAACCCCTTTGATACCCACAGCCTGTGCCCCTAAAATTAATTCTGTATCTTTGTCATAGATTAGTTTTAAATCAATCGTTGTTGCGCCAGGAAAATAACTAACATGATCGTAACCATGAACATAAATAACTTGGTAATGTCGGCCAGAAAGTTGTCGTTCATTTAAACCTGTTGATGCAAAAGTTAGATCAAACAAACGAACAATGGCAGTACCAATCGACCCCTTATTGTTCGATGGTATACCACTTAAAATATCTGCAAGTTGACGACCTTGACGATTCGCAGGTGATGCAAGAGGGATAAGGGTTTCTTGTTGGGAAATTTGATGTTTAACAACAATCGCATCACCAATCGCGTAAATGTTTTCTTTACTGGTTTGATATTGATAATTCACGACAATTCCGTCTTTCATTCCTGTTAAAATTCCAGCGCTTTTAGCGAGTGTACTTTCTGGAGTAACTCCAACAGCGAGTATTAAAAAATCTGCGTTTAAATGATGTCCTGATTTTAATTCAATTTGCTTATTCGTTACATTGACGATTTCATCATTAGTAAAGATTTGAATTTGATTTCTTATCAATTCTTCAGTTGCAAAAGAAGCGATTTCTGAATCAAATACAGGCATTACATGAGGTGCTTTTTCAATGACACTTACATTTAAACCTAACTTTTTAAGGTTTTCTGCAACTTCTAAACCAATATATCCACCACCGACAATCGCAACTGAAGCTGGTTTATGTTTAGAAATGTGATCCATGATGGCATCAAGGTTGGGAATATTTCTTAATTCAAAATGAGGAATACTTTCAATTCCTTGGATGAGAGGGATGATCGGTTTGGCACCAGGAGATAAAATTAATTCATCATAAACTTGAGTGCCTTGAACCCCATTAGAATGAAAAGTAATGAACTTTTTTTCCGCATCTATCGCAATCACTTCAGTATTTGATCGTATATCTAGATTAAAACGACGAACCAAATCCTTTTCCTTCACCACTAACAAACGACTGCGACTGGGTATTTCACCAGACATGAAATATGGTAATCCACAGTTTGCAAACGAAACATAAGGGCCTTTTTCAAAAATAATGATCTTATCATTGATGTTTAATCTTCGATAACGGGTTGCAAAGCTCATTCCGCCAGCAACACCACCTACAACAACAATTGTTTTGATCGACATGACTTTACCTCTTCTCAAACAATATACCCATAGGGGTATGTGTTGTCAAGTAAAAAAACCTCCTAAATAAAGGAGGTTCTTTTCAACTTAATTATTTTTTGCTAACACGACAGAAACGTTTGATCCTACTGAAGTTGCGTTACTTGCAGTTAAATTACCTGAAGAAACATACAGAACCACATATCCAGTAGCATCCAAGGTAATACCAGCGTTGTTTCCGTTATGAATGATGACATATTCATCATACATATCGGTTGAATTTAAATGAGATTGAATGCGATATGCTGCGGTTGAATTACCGAAGGTCAATCCACCAAATTCGGATAAATCTGTTTGTTGTAATCCGATTTCTTGGTTACTTGATAATCTCATCGATTCAGTTGCTTTTCTCAAGGCAATCATTTCTTGGTACTTCGTGAAGTAGTCAAAATACGTCGCTTTATTAGCCCATTTAATTGAGTTAACGGAGTCTGATGCATTGTATGAGTTGTGATTAAAGCTTCCATCTGCGTTAATCTTTTGTCTCATCAATTCATCCCCAGCATGGAAGAAAGGAATCCCTTGTGAGAAGATCATCATCGAAGAAGCTTGGGTGTTTACTCTAGGCGCGTTGGCTTGACTCACACCTGAGAGTAATAATTTATCGAATAGAGAATGATTGTCATGGGCTGATACATAATTTACAACACGTTTTGGATCCGTATTGGTATTCAATTGACCTTTAAAAGCCCGTCTTAATGAAGATAAATTACTTGAGTTTGGTGATGCAGTTTGGACCCATCCTTTAGAAGCACCATCAAAGACACCTCCACGAATTGCATCACGCATTAAATCTGAGAAGGCGCCAATATTCGCCATATTACTAGATGCTAGGTTCGATTGGTTTGCCATTGGAACGTTCGAGTAAGTTCTTGTACCAGTCATGGTCCAAGCTTCACCATAAATTAATGTATCTGGATCAATTTGAGATACACGGTCACGTACAGCTTTCATGGTTGCGGTGTCATGTAATCCCATCAAGTCAAAACGGAAACCACCTAATTTATATTCTTCGGCCCAGAAGGCAGTGGAATCTACAATAAATTTTGAAAACATAAATCTTTCAGAAGCGGTATCGTTACCAACACCAGAACCATTGGATAAAGATCCATCCAAGTTATATCGGAAGAAATATCCAGGAACTAAGCGTTGGAAATTACTGCCATTGGCATCACCTAAATGGTTATAAACTACGTCTAAAATAATTTTGATTCCTTCAGCGTCATAGGCTTTAATCATGTCTTTGACTTCACGAATTCTTACTAAACCATCGTGAGGATTGGAAGAATATTGACCTTCAGGAACGTTGTAATTTAACGGATTATAACCCCAGTTAAATTCATCAGATAGTTCATTATTGTGATGGTCGTACATTGGTAAAATATGAACCGCATTAACACCCAGTTCTTTAATATGGTCGAATCCTGTTTTGACTGTACGACCTGAACCTGTAAATGTTGTACCGGTTTCATGCATTGCAGCATATTTACCACGATTAGCCGCTGTACCATTCCAAGAACTATCCATCGATAAATCCCGAACATGGAGTTCATAAATGATCGCGTCTGTGTTTGAGTTATAAGTATCTTCGTCATTTACAGCATCCCAACCAGTTGGGTTGGTGCGCGCAAAATCAACAATCATGCCGCGTCGACCATTGACCCCAGCACCTTTTGCATATGGATCCACAACTTCATGAATACCACTCGCATTATTGACAACATAGGTATAGTATTTACCATGCAAATCACCAGAAATTGTAGTTTCCCAAACACCACGATCACCTCGCGTCATATTGGTTTGGGTATATTCATCACTACCTAATTGAGCAGAAATTGAAACGGGTGTTCCGTTGTTATAAATTCTCAATTTCATGTCGGATGACGTTGGTGCCCAAACTTTAAAGGTTGTCGATTGTTGCGAATAAATCGCACCTAAATCACCAGTGTAATTAAATTGTTCACCAAACGAGGTAGAGGAAAATAAATTGTTCACCAATACAGGAACTGTTCTTGGTCTTGGATCATTTTCAGAAAAATAAACCTTGGCAGTATATTGCGCAGTAAAATCAATCGGACTGATTTCTGTTGCAATGTTCACGTAAACATCGACAGCATTATTAATAGTTAATGCATTGACTGTCTTCTTTAAAACTTCATTTTCATAAATTTCAATTTTATTTGCAGCGGCTGTCGTGCTCACTAAGATAATGGATGAATTTTGGAACATTGCTGAACGAACGCCGTTATACACAGTACCAGTTGTATCCACAAAAACAGATGGATTCATCGATCTTAAAAATACGTGATAATCACCATTTTCATTGGCGGTCCATTCACTCAAGTTAACAAAACGATCAGCGCTAGTATCCTTAGAAT
Source organism: Bacilli bacterium (assembly GCA_049419605.1). Taxonomy (GTDB): domain Bacteria; phylum Bacillota_I; class Bacilli_A; order RFN20; family CAG-826; genus UBA970. The sequence continues at coordinate 6,569 of JBMSKF010000019.1, read as the reverse complement.
TCCAGTCTTCGTTTGGTAAGCTCTTACGCACGATAAAGCCAATTACATCGGAACCAGCCCAACGTGAAAGTGGTTCTCTTAAATATTTACCATACGTGGTTTCGCCATCAAATTGGTATCCTGCGCCTTCATATCCTAATGCCCAAATCCACATATTCCAGTTTTCATATGCAGCATCGGGTCGATTATAGTGAAAAATAATCGTAGGTTCACTTTCTGCAGGTAAATCTAACGGATCTAATATGGTTGAACCTGAAGAAGCACTCGAAGTGTTTCCTCCACATGCAGCAATTACAAACATCAATGAAACCATCAAAGTGGTCATTTTTTTCATATAAAATCTCCTTTACTTTTTTATCTTATCATGAAGGTTGGTCATTATTAAATTGCTTTTGGGGGCGAATTGTTAAAGTTACCAAAATTATTAATTTACACTTTACAAATAAATGTAAGCGCTTTAATATGATAGATAGGAATAGAAAAGGAGGATTTTTTGATGAACAAAAATCATCTATTACCTGCATTGTTATTTGTTTTAGCCGCTTGCGGCGGAACGACATCGTCATCCGCTCCTGCTTCCTCAATCGCTTTAGATACAAATGAGTATCGCTTTATTGGTGGACAAGCCAATATTGGTAGTTGGAGTCCAGCAAATGCTCCAGTTATGACTAGAGCTGCCGGCACCAACGCTTACTCTTGGACGGGCGATCTTTATGAAGATTCAACTTGGAAATTAGTTATTGGTACCGATTGGGCCAATGGTGAAGTTGGACCTCTATCTGCTGGTTTAACTATCATTGATAAGGGTGTGACTTGGACTAAAGATGCTGAAGGCGCATTAGTGATCCCAGAAGATTCAAACTCTGGTTTTGATCCAGGTTTAGGTGGTGTTGGTAACTTCTCAACTAAAGTTGATGGTAACTATACAGTCACTTTCGTTTCTCTTCCAGCCTTAACAAGAACCTTTACGATCGTTCGTAATGGTGATCCAGAAGTCTTACCTCCTTCCATTACAGATTGGGCATTAGTTGGCACCATCAACGGATGGAATGCTGCTGATCAATCTTTCAAACTTGCTAACTTAAATGATGAAAACGAATCTTATTCTTTAACCGTTAACTTATATGCAAACGAAGAATTTAAATTTGTGAAGAACGGTGCATGGGGTGGCGATTTAGGTTTTGCTGCTTTAGCAAATCCAAATCCATTAGATTTACTTGATCAAGGTGGCAACATCAAAGTTGTTCGTGATGGATCTTACACTGTCGCATTTGATGGCGAAACCGCTACTGTTGAACGCGCTGGCTCATTAGTCCGTCCAGAAGGTGGTTTACACCTTGTTGGTACAGTCACCGAATCAGCATGGACTCCAAGCGACACCACGTTGGCATTAACTGACACTGCTGGTGATGCTAAGTACTATGGTGTATTTGATTTAGCTGTAAATAGTGAATTCAAGATTAAGAACGGAACAGCATGGGATGTTGGTTTTGATGCAGGTTTTGATAAAGTTGCTTCCTTACCTGTTGGTGCAATGGAAAGTGCTGGCGGCAATATTAAAGTATTAGTTGGCCACGCTTTCTTAATCGAAGCTCGTATTGTTGGTGGCTCAGTTAGAATCGTAATTTCTCCAGCTTGGAAAACCTATGGTTTCCCATCATTAGTCTATGCTCCTGGAGTTGGCACTACCGCTGGTTATCTCAATACAACTGCTGAATTCTGGAACGCACATGCTCAAATGAGAGTTTATGGCATGGATGGAACCAAGACTAAAGTAAACTTTGAATATACTGGTGTTGCTACTCACGAATACTTATTTAAGATCGAAGGTAATGGCGCTGCTAAAGAAGCTCGTTCGGTTGCAACCGGCGAAAGACAAACCTACACCTTAGATATTTCTGATTTATCTGAAACACAACGTGCTGGTTTAAACTTAGTGGTCTTCTTCCACACCTTACCAACCAGCCCAGTTGAAGGCACCATTACAGTTCACTCTGTTTCATTCGCTGCCTAATATTTTAAAAATTAGAGGTATTTTTAATGAATAAAAAGCTGAAAATTTCAGTGATTGGTTTACCTCTTCTCTTAGTTGCCTGTGGCGGAACTCCTAGTGAAGGCCCAGTCAAACTTAAGATTTGGGGTCCTAACCAAGAACAAAACTTCTTACAAGCCAAAGCCCAAGAATTCTTAACTGCTAATCCAGATTTGAATGTTGAATTCGAATTTGCTGCGGTTGGCGAACCAGAACTCAAGAGTGTTCTCACGCTTGATATCGCTGGTGGTGCAGACGTCTTTGCCTTCCCAGATGATCAATTACAAGACTTAGTAACGGCGGGGGCTCTGTCCCCCGTCCAACAATACCGAGCTGATGTTTTAGCTCGTAATATTGAATGGTCGGTTGATCTTGCTAAAATTGGTGACACCTTATATGCATATCCAAATACTGCTGATAACGGTGTCTTCATGTACTATGACAAACGTTATATCTCAGCTGAAGAAATGACTTCTCTAGATTCAATCTTAGCGAAAGCTGAAGAATTGAATTCAAGTATTGTTATCGATCCAATGGGTGGATGGGCAATGTCGATGTGGTTTGCAACAACGGGAAATATTTCCTGGGATGCAGCGACTCGAACACAAACCATCGACTGGAATAACGAAGATGGTTTAAATGCTGCTAAAGGTATGTTTAATGCCTATGCAACAAACCGAGTTATTCGCGATCAAGGTTTAATGCCTACATTATTCTTAGAAAATGAAGAAGACATTACCAAAGGCATCATCGCAGGTGTTTCTGGAACTTGGAATGCTAATTCCTTTACTGGCATTCTTGGTGAAGAAAACATTGGCATGATTAAAATGCCAACCTTCACTCATGGTGATGGTACAGAAGTGCAATTAGGATCGATGGTGGGTGCCAAGTTAATCGGTGTTAACGGATTTACTCAACAACCTGCGATTGCTCACCAATTTGCAAACTTCTTAACCAACGCTGATACCCAAAAAGCTCGGGCTATCCAACTTGGTGTTGGTCCAAGTAATTTAGCCGCAGCAGCTGATGCTGAAGTCCAAGCCATTCCTTCCATTAAAGCAATTTCTGATCAAGCTCCATATGGTATTCCACAAGCGAAGTCTGTTTCTTCGTTCTACTGGACACCAGCTGGTGCTTTTGCAGACGCTGTGATTACGGAAGCTAGAGGGATTGATGCTTTAGTTGAAGAAAACTTACAAGCTGCAATTACCGCTGGAACAGTTCAAAATAACCCAACAGCAATTGCCTCATTCCGAGCAACAGAAAAAGCACGTTTAATTGGATTAAGTTTCGAAACTCTTCAAGACAAACTCGACGCATTTGTTGAAGGTGTCTTAGCCGTTAACGAAGGGTAAGTTTAAGTCGATTAAAAAACTCAGGGTAGCGCAAACGTTATCCTGAGTTTTTGTTATTATGAAAGAATAGGAGCGAATCCATGAAAGACGAATCCAAAAGCATGCCATTTTATGTGTGGATCCCTTTAGGTATTTGGGATACGTTAGTCTCATTTGCAAAAAGTGTTTTTGGTTTTATCTCTTCAATTTTCATTTCAATAGCCACATTCTTTTATCGATTTGGGCGAGGTTTTGTTAGATTTTTTGTTTTGCTTTATCAAATGTTTGCTCATTATATACGCATCTTCATAAAAGGTGATCAACACACCAAACTATCTTTTCTAATCATGGGTTGGGGAGCGTTTATTCATAAGCAATACGTCAAGGGTATCGGTTATTTCGTGCTTCAAGTTGGCATCATCACCTCTATTTTTACTGTGTTTTGGAAATACTTAATTAAGTTCACTACGTTAGGAACTGATGTAACTAGACCTGCTGGCTTTGATGAAACTTGCAACTGCTATGTGCCTGCAACCGAAGGCGATAACTCGATGCTTGTGTTGTTATTCTCAATTGCCGCAATTCTTTTATTGTTTGGTTTGTTTTATTTGTACACATTGAATATCGAAACCGCATATAAGAACCAAAAGTTAGTTGCTGAAGGTAAAGTACCACAAGGTTTTAGAAAAGACGCTGATGAATTATTAAACCACCGCTTCCATGTGACGGTATTAACATTCCCAACCATTTTTGCGTTTACTTTCACAGTCTTACCACTTATTTTCATGATCCTTTTAGCGTTTACTAATTTTGATCGGTTCCACCAACCACCTGGCACATTATTTACTTGGGTTGGTTTAGATAATTTTTTGGCGATGTTTTCTGGTCAAGCTGGATATTATCGGTTTTTACCAGGAACATTAGTACAAATTCTTAGATGGTCCTTTATCTGGGCATTCTTTGCCACTTTCTTAAACTATTTCTTTGGCATCATCCTTGCATTAATGATTAATAAAAAAGGAATTCGCCTTAAAAAACTTTGGAGAACCGCTTTTGTTATCACGATTGCAGTTCCTCAATTTATTTCCTTACTTGTCATTAATTTCTTCTTGAATGATTTAGGCCCTCTCAAAAATTTCTTTGTGGAAATGGGTTGGGTTGGGCAAGGATTTAGTTTTTTAGGTATCGCAGAAAATGCTCGTGTCACAGTGATTATTGTCAACCTTTGGGTTGGTGTCCCTTATACAATGTTGATGACTTCAGGTATTTTGATGAACATTCCTCAAGATTTATATGAAAGTGCCACTATTGATGGAGCAGGAACTGTTACCAAATTCTTTAAAATCACAATGCCCTATATGTTCTTTGTCACGGGTCCTTCCTTATTAACCGCGTTTATCGGCAACATCAATAGTTTTGGTGTTATTTACTTCTTAACGGGTGGTGGGCCTAGTTCACAAACCCTATTCCAAGCAGGTGAAACCGACTTGCTTGTCACCTGGTTATTTAAACTGACTCTCTTCGAACAAGACTATAAAATGGCTTCTACCTTAGGGATCATTATCTTTATTATCTCTAGTTTCATTTCACTCATTATGTTCTCCAAAATTAAAGGTGTTAAAGATGAGGAGGCTTTCCAATAATGGTCGAAATAAAGAAAAAGAAACCAAGTTTGTTTGGTAGTAAAAAGTTTTTAGAAACTACCTCTAATATCTTTGTTTATGCCTTTTTAACCATACTTTCAATCATCTGGGTCATTCCCATTTTCTGGTTAGTGATTCAATCCTTCCGAGCAGAGCCGGGTTCTGTTCAAGTTAACTTCTTTCCACAAAGTTATACCTTGCAAAATTATATTAACCTGTTTGATCCAGTTGCACTGGCGCAGACATCGATTCGATTTCCTCAATGGTTTTTAAATACATTAATCATTGCAACGGTTACGATGGTGATTTCTACGATCATGGTGTTATTAACAAGTTATGCCTTCTCCAGATTACGCTTTGGTGCGAGGTTACCGATGATGCAATTGATTTTAATTCTTGGACTATTTCCAGGATTTATGTCGATGATTGCTGTCTTTAACATTCTTAAACTATTAAATTTAACCGGTAATATTTGGGGTTTAATCTTTATTTATTCTGGTGGTGCCGGTTTTGGTTATTACATCGCCAAGGGGTATTTTGACACGATCAGTAAAGCGATCGATGAAGCAGCGATGATTGATGGTGCTTCACGTTCTCAAATCTTCTGGCATATCATTCTTCCTCTGTCCAAACCAATTGTGATTTTTACTGCACTTACTTCATTTATCGGTCCTTGGGGAGACTATATTTTCGCTCGAGTCATTCTATTAGATAACACCGAGAGTTATAACGTTGCCGTTGGTTTAGTTTGGATTACCCAACGTGAAAATATTACCCAATACTTTACAACTTTCTTAGCGGGGTCTGTCTTAGTCGCATTACCCATCACCTTATTATTTGTCTTCATGCAACGCTATTACATTGAAGGGGTGACCGGCGGGTCGATCAAAGGCTAGCGATGAAAAAATCGTTAGGGTGGTCTTTACTTGTCGTTTTATCGACATTAATTTCTGGGTGTGTGAATCCCACCCCAAGTTTTTCTTATGATATCGAACAAATCAGCAATGAGGATGGTTCTGTTTGGTATGAAATTTTTATTCAATCCTTTTATGATGCCAATGGTGATGGCATTGGTGATTTAAATGGCGTCACTCAAAAGCTAGATTACCTTCAAGACCTTGGTGTATCTGGTATTTGGTTTATGCCAATTCATCCAGGAAGTTCCTATCATTTATATGATGTGACAGACTATTATGAAATCGCCCCAAAGTATGGGACGATGTTTGATTTTCAATATTATTTAGAGGAAGCAAAAGCTCGGAATATTAAAACCATACTTGATTTGGTTGTCAATCACACGTCAAATTCACATCCTTGGTTCCAAGAAGGATTACTCGATTTTGTTAACGATAGCTGTGGTAGTCCTGCGAGTAAATGCCATTACTATAATTTTTCTCGGACTCGCAGCGAAGGCTATGAACCCTATGGTGGTGGCGTTTACGCTGAAGCTAGATTTTGGTCTGGTATGCCTGATTTAAATCTTGAAAATCCTTTTGTTAGAGATGAAATTGAAGCGATTATGCAATACTGGTTTGATTTAGGTGTAGATGGATTTAGACT
>JBMSKF010000018.1:0-13637 GCA_049419605.1 Bacilli bacterium | reverse complement strand
TCCTTATAGAGTAAGCGTATAGGCGAATTGGTATGTTTCCTTGGCGAAAGGTTTATAATAATGGTTTGAGGAAAACCATATGGACCGAAAGCATATTGTCATTAAAGAAGCACGCGAAAATAATTTAAAGTCCATTAATTTAACATTACCGAAAGACCAATTGATAGTCTTTACGGGTTTATCAGGCAGTGGCAAAACGACGCTTGCGTTTGACACAATTTACATGGAAGGTCAACGTCGTTATGTTGAATCTTTATCCAGTTATGCTCGCCAATTTTTAGGCAATGTTGAAAAACCTGATGTTGAATCGATTGAGGGATTGTCTCCTGCGATTTCCATCGACCAAAAATCAACCTCACACAATCCTCGGTCTACCGTTGGCACTGTCACAGAAATCTATGATTATTTACGATTACTTTATGCAAGAGTAGGCGTTCCATATTGCCCAACGCATCAAGAACCTATTTTATCTTTTACCACGACGCAAATAGTCAATGTCATGAATCAATTACCCGCGCAAACCAAACTACAAATTCTTTCGCCACTTGTCCAAAATGAAAAAGGAACCCATAAAGATACCTTAACGAAAATTAAAACATCAGGATTTGAGCGCGTAAGAGTGGATGGAACTTTTTATCGACTTGATGAAGTTCCTGCATTGGATAAAAACAAAAAGCACTCGATTGATATTGTCATCGATCGATTAATTTTAAATCCTGAATCGAGAACGCGTTTATTTGATGCAGTCACGCTGGCGCTCGATTGGTCAAAAGGTTATGTGATTGGTTATGATGGTCAGCAAGATCATCTATTTTCATCCCATCACGCGTGTAAGTATTGTGGTTTTTCTGTCCCGAAATTAGAACCTCGATTATTTAGTTTTAATGCACCAAGTGGTAGTTGCCCGGATTGCCATGGTCTTGGCATTAAACGAGAAGCCGATATTATGAGGATGATTCCAGATCCAACTTTATCCATTCAAGAAGGTGCAATTACTTTCTTTAAGAATATGATTGGAACACCTAATTTATATTGGCAAGAATTCAAAAAACTTTGTGAACTCTACCAAATCCCGCTGGATATGCCCTATCAAGAATTATCCAAAGAGCAACAAAAGGTGATTTTATTCGGTTCACCTAAAATGCACCAATATCAACTGCGTTCCTCTTCAGGCAACATTATCAATCGTTTTGATTTTATCGAAGGTATTAAGGCAAAACTAGAACGATTATACAACGAAACTCAATCAGAAATGATGCGGGAATTTTATGAAAAGTATTTTACCGATCGTGAATGTACAACGTGTAAAGGTGCTCGATTGAATCCTCAAGTATTAAGTGTCAAAGTCGGTCAAAAAAACATCGATGAAACGACTCGTTTATCGATGCATGAATTTATTGAATGGATGGAAAAAACAGAAAAATCCATGACAGAAACCCAACGAACGATTGCCCGTTTAGTCGTAAAAGAAATTTTATCTCGCGCTGGTTTCTTAATGAATGTCGGATTAGATTATTTGACATTATCACGGATGGCGATGACTTTATCAGGTGGTGAAGCCCAACGCATTCGCTTAGCGACACAAATTGGTTCTCAACTTACCGGTGTTTTGTATGTATTAGATGAACCCAGTATTGGTTTGCATCAACGGGATAATCGACGATTGATTAACACTTTAAAAGCAATGAGAGATTTAGGGAACACGGTCATCGTGGTCGAACATGATGAAGAAACCATGAGAGAAGCCGATTTTATTGTTGATATTGGCCCTGGTGCAGGCGCTAAGGGTGGAGAAGTCGTTGCCCAAGGTAAGATTGAGGATATTATCAAAAGTCCGCGATCGATTACGGGGCAGTATTTATCGGGACAAAAACTGATTCCGGTTCCGAAATCACACGCAAAAGGTAATGGAAAATCCATAGACATTCTCGGCGCTAAAGCAAACAATTTAAAGAATATCAATGTCAAAATCCCTTTAGGAAAATTAGTGGTGATTACCGGCGTTTCAGGTAGCGGTAAATCCACATTAATTAATGACATCTTGTATCAACAGATTCTCAAAGAACTAAATGATGCTGATGTTACACCAGGTGAACATCGCCGGGTTGAAGGACTTCAACATTTGGATAAAGTTATAAATATTTCCCAAGAACCCATAGGAAGAACACCTCGTTCAAATCCTGCAACCTATACCAAAGTCTTCGATGAAATTAGAGATTTATTTGCCGAAACATTAGAAGCAAAAGCTCGAGGTTTTGATAAAGGAAGATTTTCTTTTAATGTTCCTGGAGGCCGTTGTGAAACATGCCAAGGGGATGGTGTCAAACGCATTCCAATGAATTTTTTACCTGATGTGTATGTGAAGTGTGAAGCGTGTGAAGGCAAAAGGTATAACGAAGAAACCTTAATGGTGACATTCAAAGACAAAAATATTCATGATGTCTTAGAATTAACGGTCGATGACGCTCAAGGTTTTTTTGCCAATCGTGTCGAAATTGCTAGACGTCTAAAAACGCTTCATGAAGTGGGTTTAGGTTATATGAAATTAGGACAATCGGCAACCACATTATCAGGTGGAGAAGCCCAACGAGTTAAGCTCGCCTTTGAATTACAAAAAAGACCAACCGGAAAAACCTTATACATTCTTGATGAACCGACAACAGGATTACATATCGATGATGTTGCTCGATTGGTGAATGTTCTTCAGGCAATTGTTGCCAACGGAGATTCGGTGCTAGTCATTGAACACAATTTAGATGTGATCAAAGTTGCGGATTACATTATTGATTTAGGTCCTGAGGGCGGCGATCGGGGTGGACAAATTGTCGCCGAAGGGACGCCAGAAGAAGTGGTGAAGGTCAAAGCATCTTATACCGGTCAATTTTTGAAATCCTATTTACGTTAAGTTTTCTTTTCTTTTTTTGAGTGATTCCCTTAAAATAAAACAATGAGGTATTTATGAACTTAATTCCTATCCTTTTGTTGGTATTAGGATTAACCGCACTTTATGTGGGCGGAAAGCAATGGCAACAATCCTTAAAGGTGTTTAAACCTATTCAATCTCAATCGAATCAATGGATTGCAAAAGGGCAAACCTTATTCCTTTGGATGGTATTGACTGCTTTTGGTCTTGGTCTACTTGCGTTAGCATTGGTGTGGGATACTGAAGCCAATCTATTGTTTAGTTTCCTGTTTCCATTTCTTTCTTTATTAGCTGCCTTGTGGGTCCTCACTGCTCAATATTTATTACAGCACCATTCCGTTCAACCTCAACATGAACCCATGTTGATGACGAATGTCATTTTATTTATCTTTCCTGCCGTCATTTTATTGTTCATGGGTTTAGAAGCGATTGAGCCGGCGCTTCAATATCCTTTACCTAAAGGAATCCCATTTGATAATCCTGTAGTTACATTCTATGCCGTATTTATTTTAAGTGGAGCATTTTTGGCCTACACTTTATCTGAAAGAGAATTTATTAAATTAGGAAAGAAAAAAGGGTATGTTGAGGATGTGTTTGTTATTGCTTTTCCCGCTGGTATTCTTGGCGCAAGATTGTGGTATGTTTGGGGCCAATGGGAATTAGAATTTGCTAGTCAACCGATCTGGAAAATTTTTGCAATTTGGGAAGGTGGCCTAGCGATCATGGGTGGCGCTCTTGGAGGCGCACTGGTTGGCATTCTTTACGTTTTAATAAAAAGAAAAGATATTCAAATTATTCCAGCTGTTGATTTGGCAGTTCCGACCATTCTTGTTGCTCAAGCGATTGGCCGTTGGGGTAATTTCTTTAATCAAGAAGTCTATGGTGCCATTGCCAATGTCGATCAATGGATGTGGTTACCCACGTTTATTCGTGAACAAATGACCATTAATGGTAGTTTTAGAGTCCCTTTATTTTTAATCGAATCCATGATTAATTTAACAGGCTATTTTGTGATTCGCTTTGGGGTTGGTAAAGCACTGCAAGGATTGAAACTCCCGGGTGATCAAGCATTGATGTATTTAGTTTGGTATGGTTTAACACGTGGCATCATGGAACCCTTACGGAACCCAATCTATAACATGGGTAATGCTGGGGATTGGAGTTTGGTTTGGGGATGGGTGTTCTTTGCGGTAGGATTGTTAGCAATTCTACTGAATCACTTGGTCGTTCCTAGACTTAAAAAATAAAGATGAAACCTTATTCACTTGTCCTCTTTGATTTAGATGGAACCGTCGCGGATACGGAATTAGTGATGGTGCAAACCATGATTAGTTTTATCGAACGTTATGCTCCCAGTAAAAAAACGACTTTAAATGAATTGATTAAAATCTCTGGACCGCCTTTAATCGATACGTTAAAGCAATATTTTCCCAACGAAGATCCTCACCGACTTGCGAAAGAATTTGCTGTTAAGGCAAGGGAGTTTTATCCTCGTTTTGCCGTTGCATTTCCTGGTATTCAAGCATTATTGCATGCATGCAAGATTAAGCAAATTCCAGTAGGGATTGTCACCTCAAAATTAAGAATCAATGCTCTATTTACGTTAGAGGTCATTGGTTTACTAGATGCTTTTCCTTTGGTCATTAGTTTAGATGAGGTGAGCAAACCTAAACCAGATCCTGAAGGGATTCTCCTCGCATTAAAACATTTTCATCAAACGCCTGAAAAGACTTTATTTGTAGGTGATACTACGTATGATTATTTTGCTGGTAAAGCTGCAGGTGTTGATACTGCATTGGTGACCTGGGGATTTAAAAAATTTAGCCAAGATATACAACCGAATTATTGGATTGATGATTTCAACCAAATTAAGGAGTATCTCAAATGAATCCACAAGTTGATGTCATCATTGTCGGTGCAGGACCTGCGGGTATGAGTGCCGCATTAGCTGCCCACCAAGCGGGTTATTCGTTGATGATTTTTGAAAAAAGCATGCCAGGAGGAAAGTTAAACTCCTATCAAACCCTAGAAGGATTTCCTGGATATGAGCATATGTCTGCTCAACAATTTGGTTTGGATTTATATGAATCTTTAACCAAAAAGGATATTCAAACCACCTATGGTGATGTGCTGTCAATTGAAAAACAAGGTGAATTATTTATTGTCAGAACCGATGCAGGTACCTATCAAAGTAAGGCTGTAATCATGGCGACAGGGACGAAAGAAAAACCTCTTACCATTCCTGGTGCAGAAGCCTTGCTTGGTCAAGGCATCAGTTATTGTGCGGCTTGTGATGGTGGATTTTTTAGAGAGAAAGATGTGGCCGTCATTGGGTCTGATTTACATGCAATGGAAGAAGCTATTTTCCTTGCTAACCTTTGTCATCATGTTTATGTTTTAATTCCACAATCGGGAATTGCTCCGCACAATTGGCTTGTTAAATTAAATCAATTAACGAATGTCAGCATCATCGAAGGTGCTACACCCCTTCAAGTTATTGGCAAAGAGCTTGTCACGGGCATTCGATATCAAACTTTGATTCATGGAGAACAAGAATTATTGGTCGATGGTATTTTTCCAATCTTAGGATGGGTTCCTAACTTTCTACCTTTGAATTCATTTCCCAATGTTTTAGATCAAGATGGATATGGCATCGCGAATCGTGAAGGCGTGACGTCAATCCCTGGTTTGTTCATTATTGGAGACTTACAAGTGAAGGCAACTCGAAGCGTCAAAAACGTGATTGCTCAAGGCCAATTAGTCGTCAAAGAACTTCATTATTTTCTAAAATAAAGAACCAACAACTTATCTTATAATGGTTTTATGCATAACGAATTAATTATCTTAACAGGGATGTCAGGGGCAGGTAAATCAACTGCAGTCTTTGCCTTTGAAGAAATGAAATATCAATGTATTGAGAATCCTCCTGTTGAACTTTTTGATTCATTATTCCATCATCTACATTCTCAAACAGGAGAAACTAGAACCGTTGTCATTGTCTCCTTATTTAATGCCCAAAAGGCAATTGATGCTGCCAAAAAAATATCAGGTTTAAAAGCAAAAGTTATTTGCTTAATTGCCAAAGAAATCGATCTTGTCTCCCGATATAAACTTACACGTCATTTGCATCCTCTTCAATCAGAGGGCTTTACATTATTGCAAGCGATTCAACGAGATCAAGCCTTAGTCGAATCATTAAGAGCCCACGTCGATGTAATGTTTGATAGTACCGGTTTTTCAGTCACGCAATTCAGACAACAATTAATTTCCATGTTTAGCATCAATCAATCCCATTTAACCATTGGGCTTGTTACCTTTGGATTTAAACACGGTATTCCTCTTGATGCTGATTTTGTTTTTGATTTAAGGATTTTAGAAAATCCTTATTATCAACCTGCACTGAAAGCCTTATCAGGTTTAGACAAACCTGTGATTGAATTTGTGACTTCACAAAAAATGTTTCAACTATTATTAGATCAAGCGGAAAAATATTTAGAAGTAGTGATTCCTGAATTAATCAAGGAAGAAAGACCATTTTATGAAATCGGTGTTGGCTGCACAGGTGGCCGGCATCGCTCGGTAGTATTTGCCCAGGCTCTAGGAGAAAAACTCAAAGCTAAATTTCCTTTAGGGGTTTTAATGATTCATCGAGATATTCATAAACATACTGATCAAGAATGAACTCGCAAATCCAATCCTTTACGGCGACGGTTAAAGAAGAATTAACCACAAAGCCTTATGATAAAGATCGTAAACTAGCGATGTTTGCGGGTTTTGTCAAGGCAAATGGTCGATATATCTTTTCCAAGAAAAATGAAAAACTTACCTTGTCGACTCGATATGCTAAAATTGCTCAATTCCTTTATCAAACAAGTAAAAGTGTTTTAAAAGTTCACCCAAAATTTGAGTACCGCCAATCACCAAGATTTAGTCAACGACAAACCTATTGGATTATCTTTGAAGAACGTGTGAGTGAAATATTAAAAGCGATTCACTTAGATTTTGATTCTTCTCCTGAAGTTTACTTAAAACAATTTAGTAGCGTGGATGCAATTGCGGGTTACCTAAGCGGTTTATTTTTAGCGAATGGAAGTGTCAATCATCCTTCAAGTTCCTCCTATCATCTTGAAATGAATAGTGATGATGAAGATTTTTTAACTGAAATCCAACGATTATTAAGACAAGTAAAAAATTTAAGATTTTCTTTTAAACTCATTCCTCGCAAAGGAAAGTACATTCTTTATTTAAAGAAATCAGATCAAATTGCAGATTTTCTTATCTTCATGGGCGCGACTGAAGCGACGTTAGAATTTGAAAATATCAGAGTCGCAAGAGATTTTTCAAATTCAGAAAATCGTTTACAAATTTGTGAAAATGCGAATATGGCGAAAACGATTGCTGCAGCAAAAAAACAAAAGCAAGCGATTCAATTGATTGATCGCGTTATCGGTTTAGATCATTTAGATAATGCAAAACTTGAAAAACTATGTCGATTAAGACTGAAACATGATTCAAGTAGTCTAGAAGAACTAGCCATCAAGATGTCAACGTTCTATCAAAAACCAATTAGTAAGAGTCAGTTGAACCATTTATTTAGAGGTTTAATGGTCCTTGCGAAGAAATTAAAAGGTGGATCATGACGATCCTCCAACAGCTTGGTAAGCGTATTGCCTATTTACGATCTGCAAAAGGTTGGTCACAATTGACCTTATCTATTGAAGCGAATATTAACCGTAATTATTTATCAGATTTAGAACGTGGCAAACGAAATCCTACGATTAAAATTCTAGAAAAATTAGCCAATGTTTTAGATGTGGATTTAGCGACACTATTCAAAGGAATAAAAGCAATTTAAAGTTAGGTTAAAAACCTTTATTCTTTAAAATTAATCATATATAATACTTTTGGTAAAAATACCAGGAGGCCTTGTATATGGCAATTAAAGTTGCAATTAATGGATTTGGTCGAATTGGCCGATTATCCTTCCGTAGAATCGTTGAAGTCGGTGGTATCGAAGTCGTCGCCATCAATGACTTAACCGATGCAAAAACCTTAACTTATTTATTAAAGTATGACACGACCCATGGTCGTTTCTCAGGTGGTACCTTAGAAACTTCTGCTGATGGTAAAGCGATTATTTTCAATGGTCGTCCTATTCCAGTCTTAGGTCAAGCAGATCCTACTTTAATTAACTGGTCACAATATGGTGCTGATTTAGTCTTAGAATGCACCGGTCGTTTTAAAGGTAAAGAAGATGCCAAAGTTCATATCACCTCTGGTAAAGCTAAAGGTGTTGTGATTTCTGCACCAGCCGACAGCGAAACCCCAACCTATGTTTATGGGGTTAACGAAGATAAATTAACCGCACAAATGGATGTCATTTCTGGTGCAAGCTGCACAACAAACTGCTTAGCCCCATTAGTGAAAGTCTTAAACGATGCGTATGGTATCGAAACTGGCTTTATGACAACCGTTCATGCTTACACCAATGATCAAACCACACTAGACTTAGTGAAAAAAGGTGACAATCGTCGTGGCCGCGCTGCTGCTGCAAACATTGTTCCTTCTTCAACAGGTGCTGCAAAAGCATTACACTTAGTCATTCCTGAAGTGAAAGGCCGTTTAAATGGTGGTGCTTTACGTGTTCCCGTTATTGATGGTTCTTTAGTTGACTTAACCGTCACCTTGAAAAAGCCGGTCAAAGATGAAGCAGAAGTGAATCAATTATTCAAAGCCGCTGCCAATGGCAAATTAAAAAATGTTTTAGATTATACCGAAGATGAAATTGTCAGTTCGGATATTATCGGTTCCACCGCGGGTTCTATCTTTGATGCAACCCAAACTAAATTACTTGTCAATGCTGAAGGCAAACAATTATTAAAGATTGTTTCTTGGTATGACAATGAATACTCCTATACCTCGCAATACATCCGCTTAGTGAAGCAATTTGCGACCGTGCTTGGCTTAAAGTAATCACACCAAATAACGACACTCACGGAAACGTGAGTGTTTTTTTTATCAAAGGAGAGAACATGAAAAATTTAGCAAGTTTAACCAATTTGAATGGTAAAAAAGTTATCGTCCGAGTCGATTTTAATGTCCCGTTAAAGGAAGGTAAAATTCGCGATGATAATCGTATTGTTGCAGCCCTTCCCACGATTCAATATTTAATGAAACAAGGAGCGCGATTAATATTACTTTCTCACTTAGGGAAAATTTCGCATAAAGAACCGGCAAAAATTGAAGATGATAAGAAGAAAAATAATCTTCAAGTTGTTGCATTGCGGTTAGGGGAGTTATTAAAACAACCCGTTGTTTTTTCTCAAGATACCAAAGGTCCGGGTTTAGAAAAGTTAGTTCAAACATTAAAAGACGGACAGGTTTTACTTGTACAAAATACTCGCTATGAAGTGGGCGAAGAAAAAAATGATGCAACGTTGGCACAAGCATGGGCGCAATTAGCCGATGCCTTTGTCATGGATGCTTTCGGCAGTGCTCATCGCGCCCATGCCTCTACATATGGCATTCCTGAATTATTAAAAAAACAAGGTAAACCCGTTGCCATCGGTTACCTCGTTGAAAAGGAAGTACAATCTTTAGCGAAAGTCGTTCAAGTGAATCCAAATGATCGCCCCTATGTTGCGATTATGGGTGGATTTAAAGTGTCCGACAAGATTAAAGTTATCGATGAATTATTAGCAAGATGTGATTATGTCCTCATTGGTGGAGCCATGACCTATACCTTTTTAAAGGCCCAAGGTAAATCGATTGGAACTTCACCCTTTGAAGCAGATCAACTAGACTATGCGCGCGGTGTCATTGCAAAAGCAAAAGGCAAACTAATCTTTGCAGATGATTATGTGGTAAGCGACAATTTTGATAATCCTACAAGAATTGAAACGCATGAAGGCGAAATTCGTGGCGAGATGATGGGCATGGATATTGGTCCAAAAACGATTGCGAAATTTACCAAGATCATTCTTCAGGCTAAAACGATTTTCTGGAACGGCCCAATGGGTGTTTTTGAAAAACCACAATTCACCAAAGGCACCGAATCCGTTTGCCAAGCTGTGCGTTTATTAGGTTCAAAAGCCTTTACCGTTTGCGGTGGTGGCGATTCTGCAGCAGCCGTGGCCCAATTTGGTTACATGCATGACTTTTCACATGTATCCACAGGTGGTGGTGCTTCATTAGAAATGATTGAAAATGCTGGGCACTTGCCTGGAATTGATGTCATCTTAGGGTAATCAATATGCGAAAAAAATTATTACTCGGTAACTGGAAAATGAATCTGACGATTGCGGAAGCAACTCAATTTGCGAAAGCATCGATTCCATTAGTGGAAAAAGCACAACAAAATAATATTTTATTAGGTGTGGCTCCAACTTATTTATCTTTGGCAACCGTCAAGCAACACAATCCTGGATTAATTGTCAGTGCGCAAAATATTCATTTTGAAAATCAAGGAGCATTTACCGGAGAAATTAGTGTTCCCATGCTTAAAGAAATTGGAATCGATTGGACTTTAATTGGCCATTCAGAACGAAGAAATTATTTTGGTGAAACCAATTTAATCTGCAATAAAAAAATGTTGAAGGCATTATCAGAAGGTTTAACCGTCGTTTATTGTGTTGGTGAATCAAGTGATGATTATGATCACGGCCGCACCAAAGCAGTTATTCGAGATCAATTGCTTATTGGTTTAGCAGGGATGACTGCCGAGCATTTACAACACGTTGTCATCGCATATGAACCTGTTTGGAGTATTGGCACTGGTAAAAACGCGAGTAAAGAACACGCGCAAGATATCGCAAATTATATTCGTGAACGCTTAGAAGAAATGTTTCATCCCGAAGCTGCACAAGCTACGCTTATTCTTTATGGCGGCAGTGTCAAACCAAATAACATCAAAGATTATCTAACTCAACCTGATGTAGATGGTGCACTTGTTGGTGGTGCTTCTTTAAATGTGACGTCTTTTGAAGAGTTGTTAACGAACATGCTTCGTTAAGATTTAAATTATTGAATCATATTTCTTTATTTTTGAATTGAATTTGTTATTGTTTAATTATTAAATTACGGAGGTAAAAATGGTATGGAACATCCTTATCAATCTTATGCAAGCTCTACGTCGACATCCCCATTGGTGAAAGTTTTTACTTGGATGGCGGTCGCATTAGGTATCACAGCAGTGATGGCGATGCTTGTATTCATTGCCTTAGCTAGTGGTGTTATTTCACCCACGATGTATAGTGGCTTAATGATTGCCAGTATTATTACTTTAATCATTAGTTACATTTGGTTTTTATTTGGTGGTCTTCGCCGAGGTGTGGGAAATCCTAGCATTCCTTTTTTCATGTATGCCGGTAGCATGGGTGTGGTTTTATCGACGTTACCTATGGTGTATTCAGTTGAAATGATCGGCACTGCGTTTGGTATTTCTGCATTTGTCTTTGGCGCATTTGCTGCATATGGGGCTACCACAAAAACGAGTTTATTAGGTCTTGGTCAATTTGCTTTTGTTGCGATGTTGGGACTCATTTTATTAAGCTTTGTGAATTTATTCATCGGCAGTGCCTCGATGGATTGGTTTATTTCATTTGGTATTTTCGGTGTGGTTTTACTCATCGTTGCTTATCAAGTTTGGTTCGTTAAACAAATCG
This sequence comes from Bacilli bacterium, assembly GCA_049419605.1. Classification (GTDB taxonomy): domain Bacteria; phylum Bacillota_I; class Bacilli_A; order RFN20; family CAG-826; genus UBA970. The sequence continues at coordinate 2,051 of JBMSKF010000018.1, read as the reverse complement.
CTGCATCGGGTGATATTACCACGGGTGAAGCGATGTATCTTGCCTTTAGTCTTTATATTTCCTTCATCAATATTTTCTTAAGAATTCTTCGCTTCTTAGCTGCCTCACGTAGCGGCGGTCGTCGTTAATTCAGGGCAAATCTTTGTTGAAAACATCACCTTGATAGGTGATGTTTTTTTATTTTGTTTATGTTGAATGAAATGAAAGTGTGGAATTGCTGACCATGATTCGATAGCCTCAAACTCATGAAGTTTTACCAAAAGTGCAATCGCATATGCAATTTGCGAAAGACTGTTGGCGTGTAAGTCTCTAGCATTGTTTGGCAATTTAGTAAGATTAGAATCGAAGTTTATTGAGTATAACTCAATTATTAACTTCGTTTTTAATGAGATTTATTTATCAAAACATCTACTATAGTTCGTGATTGGCTTTATCCTATATTTATCTCAATGATATGCATATAGAAATGATCGTTTTATTCATAACCATTAAAATCAAGCTGGTTAAATCGCTTTATCCACTCATTCTCGATTTTGCGTTAATTGGAAGAAACTATTAAAAAAGTAAATATTATTAACGACAATTTTAGTGTTTTATAGACCCAATTCGGAATAAGAAATAGTCGCATTTCATCAGCATAATTTAAAATAAGAACTATAATGCTTGCATTTAAAAATTGGATATGTTTTAATCTTACTTGCGCCTACTTAAAACTAGGTCGTAAAAGACGATCAATATCTTTGAAAAAGTAACGGAAATAAAAAGAAAACTTTTCTTAATTATTTCTTGACTTATTTGAATGATATTGGTAATCTTATTAGGCACACGTCAAAAGGGACACCTTTTTTTTGCGAGAGCAAGCGTGAGGCACTGATCTTTGAAAACTAAGCAAAACAAGACAAACAATAACGTCAATTTTTCTTTATACAAGAACAAACCAGATAATTTAAAACATGAACTAGAATCAACTTTTTTATAGAGAGTTTGATCCTGGCTCAGGATGAACGCTGGCGGCGTGCCTAATACATGCAAGTCGTACGAGTGTAGCAATACACTAGTGGCGAACGGGTGAGTAACACGTAGGTAACCTGCCTTGAAGCTTGGGATACCCGAGGGAAACTTCGGCTAATACCGGATACGATCATTAGAGGCATCTCTGATGATTGAAAGACGCAGCAATGCGTCACTTCGAGATGGGCCTGCGGCGCATTAGCTAGTTGGTGAGGTAACGGCTCACCAAGGCATCGATGCGTAGCCGACCTGAGAGGGTGATCGGCCACAATGGAACTGAGACACGGTCCATACTCCTACGGGAGGCAGCAGTAGGGAGTTTTCGGCAATGGGGGCAACCCTGACCGAGCAACGCCGCGTGAGTGATGAAGGTCTTCGGATTGTAAAACTCTGTTGTGGAGGACGAATGGTAGGGATAGGTAATGATCTCTATTTGACAGTACTTCATTAGAAAGCCATGGCTAACTATGTGCCAGCAGCCGCGGTAATACATAGGTGGCAAGCGTTATCCGGAATTATTGGGCGTAAAGAGTGAGTAGGTGGCCATTTAAGTCACAAGTCAAATGCAGTAGCTCAACTACTGTTCGCTTGTGATACTGAAAGGCTAGAGTGCGAGAGGGGTAAGTGGAATTCCATGTGTAGCGGTGAAATGCGTAGATATATGGAGGAACACCAGTGGCGAAGGCGGCTTACTGGCTCGTAACTGACACTCAGTCACGAAAGCGTGGGGAGCAAATAGGATTAGATACCCTAGTAGTCCACGCTGTCAACTATGGATGCTAGATATTGGGGAAACTCAGTGCCGAAGCTAACGCGATAAGCATCCCGCCTGGGTAGTACGTTCGCAAGAATAAAACTTAAAGGAATTGACGGGAGCCCGCACAAGCAGTGGAGCATGTGGTTTAATTCGACGCTACTCGAAGAACCTCACCAGGACTTGACATCTGGTTAAATACCCTAGAGATAGGGGGATAGTCATAGCCAAGACAGGTGGTGCATGGTTGTCGTCAGCTCGTGTCGTGAGATGTTGGGTTAAGTCC
>JBMSKF010000017.1:0-15660 GCA_049419605.1 Bacilli bacterium | reverse complement strand
GAGGGGTTGCAAGAGCGGAATATCCAGTTCTCGTCCAAGGTAAACAAGTGGGTGTGATTACGACTGGTTATATTCTTCCAGATTCAACGAAAGCTTTGGCGATGGCTATCCTAGAAACGCCCTATACAACGATAGGAACGAAGGTCACCGTGATGATGAGAAACACGCCTATTGAAGCAGTGGTTCGTGATATGATATTCATGCAGAAACAATATAAACGTTAGGAGAACACTATGAGTGAAAAAAAATACTCACCATCACACGAATGGGTTGTTTTAGAAAATAATATTGCTACGATTGGGATTACCGATTATGCCCAAGGTAGTTTGGGAACGATTGTCTTCGTCGATCTACCTGCCGTTGGTAAAACCTTTAAAGAAAATGACGTGTTTGGTGTTGTTGAATCCGTCAAAGCTGCCTCTGATCTTTATATTCCAGTTTCTGGAGAAATTGTCGAAACGAATGCTGCTTTAGTTTCGAGTCCAGACTTAATCAATCAAGATGCTGAAACCAATTGGATTATTAAAGTTAAAATTTCAAACCCTGCTGAACTCGATCAATTGTTAACTAAAGCTGCCTACGACGCTTTACCTAAATAGTTCTCTGGAGACGTAACCTATGTTCAAATATTTGCCTTTAACCGAGGCTGATCAACAATCGATGTTGAAAGTTATTCGTGTACAAAAAATGGATGATTTACTCCATGATATTCCTGCTTCCATTCGCTTAAAAAAACCGTATCAAATTCTTCCAAGATTATCTGAAAGTCAACTAAGAAAACATTTAAAAGCAAACCAAGGTAAAGTGCTGCAATCGTTTAGAGGCTTTGGGGTTTATGAACATGAAAGACCTGCGATTATTGATGCAATCAGTTCTCGACAAGAATTTTTAACATCCTATACACCCTATCAACCCGAAGTTGCGCAAGGAACCCTCCAATATATTTTCGAGTGGCAATCCATGATTACACAATTAACTGGCATGGATGTTTCCAACGCTTCCATGTATGACGGACCTACCGCGTTATCCGAAGCGATGATGATGGCTGTTGCCGTCACAACAATCAAAAGGATTATTGTGGCGTCTCCGTTACTTCCACAAGCGGAAGAAGTGATTAAAACTTATGCACGTCATCGTGGAGTCACTTTAACGATCTTGCAACCAAAAGACGGTTTAATTGATCAATCTCTATTGATGAAAGAAATGGAAACACCATTTGCAGGCGTTATTTTTTCCTATCCAAATCGCTTTGGTTTAATCGAATATTTTGACAAGCTATCCCCCATCATTAAAGCCAAAAAAGCACTGGTCATCTCCTATAATGATCCCTTTGCTTTGGCTAGACTCAAAACCCCAAGAGAGTTAGGGGCGGATATTGTTTGCGGAGAAGCGCAATCTTTAGGCCTCAATCCCAACTTTGGTGGTCCTTATCTTGGATATCTCACCACATTAAATGAGTGGGTGAGAAAAATGCCTGGTCGTATTTGTGGATACACTAAAGACAATCGCGGGCAACGAGGTTTTGTTCTTACTTTGCAAACGCGCGAACAACACATTCGTCGTGAAAAAGCAAACTCAAACATTTGTTCTAATCAATCATTACTCGCCTTACAGGCGACCATTTATATGAGTGCCCTCGGTAAGAAGGGCTTAGTTCAAGCCTTCGATCAAGCTTGCTTGGTTACGCGTTATCTTGTTGAACAACTTCTTCAAACTGGATTATTCACTAAAACCTTTGCAGCACCTTACGCTTATGAATGCACTTTAACTGCAAAAGTTGATGTGAAAAAGTTAGAAAAAGCACTGATTCAAAAAGGAATTTTATTTGGTTATCCTGTCGGACTCAATCAAGTGGTTGTTTACGGAAGTGAAACCAAGACCAAGGAAGATATCGATGCACTAATCCAAGCGATCAAGGAGGTGCAACATGACTTACACTAAGTTAGTTTTTGAATTATCTTCACCAGGTCGAGTGGGTTACCAATTAGCTGAAACTGGTATCACCAAAACCAATCAACCCAATTTAGATACTTCACTATTCCGTCAAGAACCTGCATCCCTCCCAGAAGTAAGTGAATTAGATATTGTTCGTCATTACACCAAAGTCTCACAAAAAAATATTGGCATTGAATCTGGTTTTTATCCTTTAGGATCTTGCACGATGAAGTACAATCCTAAAATCAATGATGAAATGGCGGGTTTAGATGGATTTAAACTCATCCATCCTACTCAACCCATCGATACTGTTCAACCATTATTAAAAATTTATTTTGACATGGCAACGATGTTAAATGAAATCACCGGGATGGGAGGAACCTCTCTCAATACATTTGCCGGTGCTCACGGTGAACTCGTTGGATTAATGATTATGAAATCCTACCATGAAGCCCGTGGTGATGTGAAACGAACCAAAGTGGTCATTCCTGATTCTGCGCACGGAACCAATCCTGCCAGTGCAATGATGTTAGGTTATGAAACCATTACGATTAAATCCAAAAATGGGATGGTGGATGTTGATGCGTTAAAGCAAGTGTTAAACCATGAAGTTGCCGGGATCATGTTAACGAATCCCAATACCGTTGGTTTATTCGAAAAGGATATTTTAACGATTGCAAAACTTGTTCACGATGTCGGAGGCCTCTTGTATTACGATGGTGCCAACCTTAATCCTTTACTTGGTCTAGCGCGTCCTGGAGATATGGGTTTTGATATCATGCATATGAATCTTCATAAAACATTCTCAACTCCTCACGGAGGTGGGGGTCCAGGTTCAGGGCCTGTCAGTGTTGCAAAACACTTAGTCCCCTATTTACCAAAACCAGTCGTGGTAAAAGAAAATGATCAATATCGTTTTGATTATCCTGCCACCTCATGTGGTCAGGTCGGTGGATTTTATGGAAATTTCCTCGTGGTCATTCGAGCCTATTCTTATATCCGAACAGTGGCTCAAGATTTAATGAATGTCGGACCTCATGCAGTGTTAAACGCAAACTATATTCAAGCTTCTTTAAAAGATTTATATAAATTGGTCGCAGATCAACCTTGCATGCATGAATTTGTGATGAATGGTCTTATCGATCAAACCACTGGTGTGAAAACACTCGATATTGCAAAACGTTGTCTTGATTTTGGAATCCACGCTCCTACGATTTATTTCCCATTACTTTTTGATCAATCCATCATGGTAGAACCTACGGAAGTAGAGTCAAAAGAAACGTTAGATGAGTTTATTAGAATCTTTAGACAAATTGCCCAAGAATCATCCACCACACCTGAAGTCGTGAAAACTGCTCCTCACCACACGCCTGTAGGTCGTTTAGATGAGGTCACTGCAGCAAGAACGCCAGTCCTGCATTACCAAGCTCTGACAAAAATTAAAGAAAATTAATGTTTTCACGAAATCATTTTCTTTGCAATTTATCGAACGAATTGATAAATTATCTTTAATATTGTTGGAGGTTTCATATGAAACTTAAAAAAGAATTAGGATTGTTCTCTAGTGTATCCGTTTTAGCGGGTATTATGATTGGTTCTGGTATTTATTTCTTTTCGATGCTGGTCCTTGGCCTTGCCAGTAATTCGTTGGGGTTATCCCTTGTCGCATGGGTAGTTGGTGGGATTATCACCTTATTTTCAGCCTTAACCTATGCTGAACTTGGAACCTTATTTCCTAAGACGGGTGGCTATTACGTTTATCTAAGAAAAGCATACGGAAAGAGAATTGCATTTTTATCTGGTATTTCAAACTTCTTCTTATCAAGCTCCGGATCGGTAGCTTTACTTGCGATTCTATTTGCCCAAGTATTAGGCTATATGTTAGGCGTGAATGGTGGCGCGGGTTTTGATGCGACCACAGTTGGATTGATTGCAGCCATCACCATTATTGTTTTATCGGTGATTAATTACCTGGGTATTCAATATGGCAAACTCGTACAAAATATTTTCTTTGTAGCAAAATTGATTCCCTTACTTACCGTCATTATCTTTGGTTTGTTCTTTGGCACACAAACTGACATCATTGCAAGCAATGGTGCTGAAAATATAGAAACAGGATTATTAATTTCTGGTTTACTCTTCGCGGTTGCGAGAACTCTATTTGCGTATGAAGGCTGGACCAATCTCAATACAGTTGCCGAAGAAATGAAAGACACTAGCAGAGACTTACCTAAGGCTTTAACGATTGCGGTTGCACTCGTGATGGGAGTCTATGTTTTATTTGTGGTGGGTTTATATCGAATTATTGATGCTGGTACATTAGCAGCCTTAGGATCAGGCGCTGTAGAAGCTGGCTTTGATTTGGGAGCAGTTTATTCAGCCTTTGGCGCTATCTTCACTGGCTTTGATTTAACTTTATTAGGTTATGTTGTCTTTGGCGCGATTGCCATTTCTATTTTAGGTTCTTTGAATGGTTCAATTCTTTCTTTCCCTCGCGTCTATCTTGCCATGGCAGACGATGAAACCTTACCAAGATTCTTTGGTAAAATTGATGCCAAATTTCAAACACCTTGGGTAGCGATTTTTGGGCAAACAATTGTCTCGTTGATCATCGTATTACTTGGATATAACAATGTGAATTATTTACTTTCTATCATCTTGTTTGGTGCCTTAATTTTTAACACGCTCATTTTCTTAGCAGTCTTTAGATTTAGAAAAACAATGCCAGAAGCACCACGTCCTTATCGTGTTTGGGGTTATCCATACGTCCCAAGAATTGCAATTTTAGGTATGTTGATTTTATTAGTCGTAACCTTTATCAATAGCTTTGAAGCTTCTATGTTAGGCGTATTTGTAATCTTGATTGGCAATGGCGTCTATGATGTCTTCATGGAAAAAGTTGCCTATGAACCTGCACCCGCTTTACCGTTGGTGAAAACCACAAAAGTAAATCCAACCGCAACTGCAGTCGTCAAGAAACCAAGAAAAAAAGCAGCACCAAAAGCTTAGGTCATTCAAACAAAAAAACGTCTCAAGATTGAGACGTTTTTTATTTGATCATTAATGAACCATTAACCTAATTGAAAGATACTTCCGTAATTACCAAGGACACTATTAATTAAACTTAAGACAATCGAGTTACTTGGATGTAAGGTTTCAAGGAATGTAGAGATGAAACGATTAGGGAAAATTTCTGGTAAATAGGTGGCAATGTTTCCCAATACAACATTGAATAAGAGAACATAAGCAACACCTTCTAACAAACCAACTGCAAACCCGTATGATTTAACTTTAATCACGACCATCGGATCTAAATCACGATAAGAATAGTTTTTACCTTTGATTGGAGTAAAGATTAAATAAATAAACCCGGCAATAATCCAACCAAACAATAAAACTGCAAGTAAGATGCCAAACATCGCCATGGTTCTCGACATATTAATATCAGAGAAAACCAAATAAGTACCAGCAAACTCATTCACGAGACCGGTCACCACATTTAAAAAGAAAGTTAATAGAATGAATAAGACTACCGTGGAAAAGAATAGATTCCAAAGGGCAAACCAATATCCGCGTTTAACACCGGTTGTTGCCATGATAAAAAGAAATGCAGCTAACCCAATATCTAAAAGAATAGGGTTGGCAAGTATGTCAAGAATGGCTAATTTAATCGGTTCAAGTAATGCATTAATATCCATGTTTCATAATATAACATAGTTGCAGTTTGATTTTTCTTTTTTTTTATCATTTTTCAATCGTTTTAATTAAAAATTAATCGTAAATGTTTTCATAAAAAAATTAACGTGATTTTTGATACCTTCACTCGGTAAAATAAAATTCCATTAAACAATCATGTTAAAAAATATTCAACCAACATTGCACTATCCTTCCGTGGTCGCTGTTCTCGATCTCAAATCTTTTTACGCTGTAGTGGAATGTGTTGAACGCGGTCTAGATCCCTATACAACTCCGTTAATTGTGGCCGACAAAACTAGAGGGACTGGCACGATTGTCCTTGCGGTTTCTCCTTATCTTCGTCTTCAAGGAATTCCTTCACGATTGCGGGTCTTTGAACTCCCAAAACGTGATGACATTATCTTTGCCACACCACGGATGAGTTTGTATTTAGAAAAATCGGCACAAGTGATGTCGATTCTCTTAGATTTTGTTGGTGAAGATGACCTTCATATTTACAGTGTCGACGAAGCGTTTTTAAATCTTGGTCCTTATTTACCGTTATATCAACAAACCCCACATGAATTAATGAAAACAATCAAAGATACGATTTATCGTAAACTCAAACTTTTGGCCACAGTTGGTATTGGTGACAATCCATTTTTGGCAAAGAGTGCGTTAGATATCGAAGCAAAAAAAGCTAAAGACGGAATCGCTACTTGGCATCAACATGAGATTCAAGAAAAATTTTGGCCATTACCAGTGGGTGAGATGTGGGGAATCGCTTCAAGAATGGAACGGCGACTACACCAATTAGGGATTATGACCATTCAAGATTTAGCTGAATACCCTGAACATCGATTAATCGCACTTTATGGCGTGATGGGTAAACAACTCCATGATCACGCAAATGGGATTGATCATTCCAACATTCGAGAAAAATATCAACCCAAAGAACCCGGCATCAGTATGGGCCAAGTGCTGTATCGTGACTATTCGGTCGATGAAGTGCCGGTTGTGATCAGAGAAATGTGTGATGATTTAACCCTGCGATTACGCTTGCAGGGTCAATTGAGTTCCTTGGTCCATCTCAGTATTGGTTACTCGGCAAGTTTGGGTGGTTTTTCTCATCAAATGAGTTTAATTCGAGCGACCGATGATGAAGATACACTCTATGAAGCTTTGATGAGAATTTACCATCGATATGTGGAAGCAAAACCCATTCGTAATATTACCTTTGCCTTTCGTAAATTAAACCCTTTAGTTCACGAACAATTAGATTTGTTTACCGATGCCGAAACAACTGACAAAAAAAGAAGGTTACAAGTCACCATCGCCCATATTAAAGAACGCTATGGACATAACGCCATATTAAGAACATCCGCGTTATTAAAAGCATCCACAACAAGGGAAAGACATTCCTTAATTGGAGGGCATCGTAAATGAGTGACCGTGGAATGAAAAAATGGGCACCTTACGCTTCCTTAATTGAACAAAAGGGCACCATCGTAAGGATGAAAACATCCAAAACTCAAATTGAAAAACCGCTCGTTAGCCAAGATCAGGCTAGTATCATCAACGCTAATCTATGGATTGCAAACCAGCAATTCGTCACCCTCGTTTATTTTGTTGATGGTAAAAAAATCAAAGAAATAGGATGGGTAAAACAAATCAAATTTGATGAAAAATGGCTAAAAATAAATGAAAAAATAGTTTATTTCTCATCTTTACTTGATATTCAAATCCAATCACCAATAAATTCAGGCACTTCTTTGTTAAATAAGTAGCATCTTAAGTCCCCTTGAGATGCTCCCTGTAAAGGGGTAGAAGTCTGCATCGATTAAGTGTAAAGTTATGCATAATGAATCCTATTAATGCATTACTATCACAAATCAAAAAAGGGAATAGGCAAGCGATGCAAGATCTCTATGAACAAACTCGAAGAGGTGTCTTTGCTTTCATTCTTCCTTATTTGAAAGATACTCACTTAGCGGAAGATGTCATGCAGGATACCTATCTCAAAGTGATGGATAACATCCAACTCTATCATGTCACCACGAATGGCATGAACTGGATCCTCACCATTGCTCGTAACACAGCATTGAATCTCATCAATTTGAGAGATCGAGAGACCCAAGTCGAGAGAGAAACGTTAGAAGGAACCTTGCCAAGTAGTGAAGACATCTATGATTTAGGTTCACCTTTAATTACACTGGCGAAAAAAATCTTAGATCAAGAGGAACAAAAAATTCTCTTCCTCTATGCGATTAGCGAATACAAACATCGGGAAATCTCCCTGATCATGGACTTGCCCATCGGAACTGTGACTTGGAAATACAATCAAGCAATCAAAAAAATGAAAGGAGCGTTAAAAAAATGAACGAAAAAGAACTCTTAAAAAAGATTAAACAAGAAGCCAATGGACAAATGCCAAATCTTCGTCCTTTTATGATGAAAAATTTTCCAAAGAATCAACCTTTTTCATTTTTTAAACTTCTTCCTTTAGCCTCCATCATCACCGGTGTTTTTATCCTCGCCATCCTCATTCAAAATACAAATCCAATCACCACTTCTTATGATTCGCTGGGTTCTTCAAATACATCTTTGCAAACGAGTGAATCATCTTTACCGGTTTCAAGCCAAGTCGTCTTACCACCTTTGAGATTGAATAATGAAAAAGAAGCTATCTCCATTTCTAGCATTACATCTGCAACCTTACTGACCAATTTAACCCTTTCAAATACTCAACCTTTATCGAATCCTTCTTTAAAATTAAAAGTCGGTCCTCAACGTGAAAGAGAAACGATTAACTTTGAAGAAACCATGACCTTGCTTAATCCTTACTTAACAGTGTTTGAACAATTTTTAGGAACCAATCAAGCACCCGTCATCAATGCGCAGGTTTCAGATGATATTCGTTTTGAATCACTGGATACCTTTGTCGTTTATGATATCGAAGGATTAGCTGTACCCTACGCGCTTTATTACAATATTGAAAGTTCAGTGATTATTGAAGAAGAAACCTTTTATGAATTTAGTGGTGAACTTGTAATTGATAACAACATAAGATATACGGTCTTAGGAAGTAAGGTCCAAGAAAGTGACGAAACGAAAATCAAATTTAGAGCTAGCTTGGATGCATCAAATTACATCGAAACAGAATATCAATTTGAAGATGATGAAACAAAAATTATAGTGAAAAAACTAGTCAATGATATTCTTACCATTTCTGAATTTAAGCTTGAAATTGAAGATGATGAAACGGTAGTAGAATTAAAATTCTTTGAAAACAATGACACCAATCGCACTAAAGATACCTTCAAGTTTGAATATGAGGTTGAAGATGGGGAAACCATTCTCGATATTAAGTTTGACATGCAAGGAACGACTGGAAGAATAAAAGGGAAAATTTCTGTTTATGTCATTCCCGTATTGAATGATCTTAACGAAGTAATTGGGTACCGTTATCAAGCAATTCAATTTAATGAAGATGGAGAACGTGAAGACGGCGAATGGGAAGATGACCGTCGGGGGCCAAGAGGGGATCATCGTGACGATGATGAAGACGAAGACGAAAACGAAGATGATGAAGCTTAGATGAATTTGACTCTTGAATAAACTTAATTATAATAATCTCAACATCTCATAGGGGGAGTTATTCATGGCAATCATGACAAAAGACGACGTTTTAGCTATTGCTAAAAAGGAGGATGTTCGGTTTATTCGGATGCAATTTACCGACATGCTCGGGATGGTCAAATCGGTAGATTTGCCCATTTCACGTTTAGAGGACGCACTCAATAACAAAATTATGTTTGATGGGTCCTCGATTGAAGGTTTCGTTCGCATCAAAGAAGCAGATATGTATTTGTATCCAGACTTATCAACCTGGCAAATTCTCACGTTTGAAAGTTTAGCATTAGGGAAAGTTGCAAGACTCGTGTGTGATGTTTACACACCCAAAGGCGAACCGTTTGAAGGAGATCCTCGTTTTATCCTTAAAAAGGCGATCAAGAAGATGCAAGATGCAGGTTTCTCTGCGTTGAATGTTGGCTTTGAACCTGAATTTTTCCTATTTAAAGTCAAAGATGGAAAACCTGTCATGGAACCAAATGATGAAGCTGGATATTTTGACTTAGCACCCATGGATGGGGACAACTATACACGTCGTGATATTGCCATTGAACTCGATAAATTAGGCTTAATGGTTCAAGCATCGCATCATGAAGTGGCAGTAGGTCAACATGAAATTAATTTCCGTTTCCAAGATGTTTTAAAAGCTTGCGATAACTTGCAGTTATTTAAAACCGTTGTCAAAGTCATTGCCCATAAGCATGGGTTACACGCGACCTTTATGCCAAAACCAATTGCCGGTATCAATGGTTCTGGGATGCATACGAATATGTCTTTAGCAAACGCTAAAGGTGAAAATGCTTTTTACGATCCTAAAGGTGAAATGCAATTATCGGATGTGGCACGTAAATGGATGACTGGAATTTTAAATCATTCTCGGTCCATTGCCGCTCTTACCAATCCTACCGTCAACTCTTATAAACGTATCATTCCAGGTTATGAAGCCCCTTGCTATGCATGTTGGTCTGACGCGAATCGTTCTGCTATGATTCGCATCCCTGCAGCCCGTGGAGCGTCAACTCGTACAGAATTAAGAAACGTGGATCCATTAGCAAACCCTTATTTAGCCTTAGCCTTTATTCTTACTGCTGGGTTAGAAGGGATTGCTTCAACCGATCCAAAAACGGTGCCTCCTGTTTATGACAATATTTTTGAATTAACTCGTGAACAAAGAGAAGCCCAAGGGATTCAAAATCTTCCAGAAAACTTAAAGGATGCCTTGAAAGAAATGAAAAAAGATCCCTTGATGCTCAATGTCCTTGGCAAACATACCTATGATAAATACATACTTGCTAAGGAAAAAGAATGGGATAGTTATCGTACCTATGTATCGCAATGGGAAATTGATCAATACTTACGCTTATAAATCTTAAGTTCAATTCAAAGAAAAAACCTTCACGATGATGTGAAGGTTTTTTAATTAGTGTGAAATTCTATTTAAGGGTTTTTGCCCAGTTTCCCTTTTCAAAAATCGGAATGGCAACGCCTTGACGATTGTATCCGGTAATCTTTAAATCACGACTCCCAATCATAAAGTCCACATGGATCATGGAACGATTACAACCTATCTCAGTTAATTGTTGGGGTGTCATCGTGGCATAACCTTTAATGGAGTTTACATAGGCCCGACCTAAGGCGATATGGCAAGCGGCATTTTCATCAAATAAGGTGTTATAAAATAACAACCCTGATTGTTGAATTGGAGAATCAAATGGGACGAGGGCTAATTCACCAATTCGAGAGGCTCCTTCATCCATTTTCACCATTTGTTCAAGCAATTTTTGGTTTTTCTTCGCTTCAACTTTGACCACTTTACCACCGGCAAAGGTGACGGCAAAGTTTTCAATTAATTCACCTTGATAAGATAATGGTTTAGAAGCGACAACTTTACCTTCGGCTTTACCAGCTTTAGGAGTAATAAAGACTTCTTCAGTTGGCATATTGGGATTATAGAAATGGCCATCGATAAGTTTTTCCCCACCGCCTAACCAACGCGCTTCAGGAATCATCCAAATTTTAAAATCCGTACCATTGGCTGATTGGAAATGTAGATAATCTAAATTCAGCGCATCAAGTTGTTTGCTGCGTTGTTGTAATGTGGCATTATGACGGTCCCATTCTTTTAATGGATCATTCGTGACACGGGTCGCTTTAATGATAGCTTCCCACATTGCTTCGACAGCTTTTTCACCTTTTAATTTTGGAAATACTTTTTCCGCCCATTTGATAGAAGGAACGCCAATAATGGTCCATTGAAATTTATTATCCATTTGTTCGCGATACTTTAAGATTTGGGGCGTGGTAATTTTTGCCACATTGGTTAGCTTGGTTTGATCGGTACCCTTCATACCATCTGGATCAACAGAACGGATATGGATTTGGGCAGGTAAAGTTTTAACGTTGTGCGCCATTTCTTCATGTTGCCATTGAGGAATGTCTGCCATCACTTCTTCTTTCATTTCTAAGGCATTCACTCGACTAATCGGTTGGTGGGTCCATTTCACTCTTACTGAACGAGCCCCAGCAGCATAAGCTTCTTCAACAACCATCGTCACAAATTCAGGTTGATCTAATTCGGCATGAATGATGACGTCTTGTCCCTTTTTGACATTGACACCACGACGTACCGTTAACGTCGCAAATTGTCTTAATTTTTTAGGATTCATAAGTTACTCCTTTTATTAAAAGTATTATATGCTTTTAATCAATGAAGGCAACTTGAACATGACGACCTTAATCTTCTTTTATTTTTGAATGAAATTGTTGAGTAAAGGCTTCCCAAAGATTCTTTAATAATGATAATCGTGTCAGCAAACCAACGCCTCCGGGAACTGGCGTTTGTAATGCAACATGTCGACCAGGTTTAACATCTCCAAAAATTTGACCATCTTCTCTGGTGATCCCGATATCAACAATCCAGGCGGTAGGTTTTACTTTTTGATTCGATAAGTACCATTTTTTGCCAACTGCAACACAAATCAAATCGGCATTCGCTAACAACGCAGCACGATCTTCTTCTTTAGTCTTTGAATGAGCAATACTCACAGTAGCATGACGGTCTAGTAATGCATTGGCAAGGGGTCTACCCACGATATACGATCTTCCAAGGATGAGGGCATGTTTACCAACGAAATCAAATCCACTCGCTGCCAGGTAATCAACAATGCCTTTCGGTGTACACGCCATCATGGGTGATAAAGGATGAAAACCATCCACATCTTTGTGAGGGACGACTGCGCGTCTAATCACAGATGGATCAATATGCGAAGGAAGGGGGACTTGGACGATCACACCATGGACGGTAGGATCTTGATTGTATCGTTGGATTTCTCGAACTAAATCCTCTTGGGTAATAGAGGTTGGTAAACGAAGATGAGTGGCTTGAAAACCGACTTCTTGACAATCCGAAAGTTTGCCGCGAATATAAATATTAGACCCTTCATTTTCATTCGCTTGAATGATGACCAAATGAGGTTTCATTGTAAGCCCAGTGGCCAATGTTTGTAATTGTTTTTTTTCTTGTTGTATATATTGTGCAATGGTCATAAACATTAAAATTATATCAAATTCATCCAAAGAAAAACGAGGGAGATGTTCCCTCGTTTGATATTAAAAAAGAAGAATTAAGCTAATGCGTTTGTTAGTAACGCCAGTAAGAAAAAGACCACAGCAAATCCAAGCGTAAGCCAAGAGATGATCAATTCTGAACCACGTTCTTTTGTTTTTACAAAGACGTTCATTCCAGCACCCGTAATGGCACCAGATGCCCCTTCAGATTTACCACCTTGTAAGAGGGATAAAATAATAATAATGAAGGATACGATAATAAAGACGATGTCTAATAGTGTGAATTCCATAAATGTCTCCTACGCTTCAAAATCATACCTTGTTTTTGCACAAATGAAAAGTAAAATTATCCATTGATTTCTGCCTTTAATTCAAAAATGATATCTCTTAATTCTGCTGCGCGCTCAAAATCATAAACTTTGGCAGCTTCTCTCATCAATTTTTCAAATTCACGAATGCGTTGTTCGATTTCACTTCGTGATGCTTTCCCTTTCATTTGTGTTAATTTAGCAATATCATCATCCATCGCTTTCATTGGCGATTGAATGTCTTTTTTGATGGTCATTGGGGTAATATTCATCTTTTGATTATGCTGAAGTTGTTTTTCTCTTCTACGATTGGTTTCCTCAATCGCAGCTTTCATGGAGTCTGTAACTTTGTCGGCATACATCAACACTTGGCCTTCGACGTTTCTTGCTGCTCGCCCGATGATTTGAATTAAAGAACGAGTCGACCTTAAAAAACCTTCTTTGTCAGCATCAAGAATTGCAATCAAGGACACTTCGGGAATGTCCAATCCTTCCCTTAAAAGGTTAATTCCAATTAACACATCATATTTTCCTTTGCGTAATTGGTAAATAATTTGACTTCGTTCAATGGTTTTCGTTTCGGCATGCATGTAGACGACTTTAAAAGATCGTTGTTTTAAATACGCGGTTAGATCTTCCGCCATTTGAATGGTGAGGGTAACAATCATCACTCGTTGAGATTTTGCCACTCGTTTTTGAATTTCTTGCATCAAATCATCAACTTGTCCCGTTGTGGGGCGAATCAGAACTTCAGGATCCACAAGGCCAGTAGGGCGTATGATTTGTTCGACCACTTCATGGTGGGTTTGTGTCAGTTCATAGTCTCCTGGGGTTGCGGACGTGCAGATCACTTGCGTTAAAGAACTTTCAAATTCAGCAAATTTTAATGGACGATTGTCTAAAGCTGAAGGAAGACGAAATCCATACTGAACGAGTGTTTCTTTTCTTGCTTTATCACCGTTGTACATGCCACGAACTTGTGGAATGGAGACATGACTTTCATCGATAACAAATAAAAAATCTTTCGGGAAGTAATCGATGAGACAAAAAGGTTTTTGTCCAGGTTGACGACCATCAATGTGTCGAGAATAATTTTCAATACCAGGGCACATACCAAACTCTCTTAAGGATTCAAGATCTTGTTTGGTGCGCATTTCTAAACGTTGATATTCTAGCAATTGATTATTCTGTTTTAACTCTTTCAATCGTTCCGCTAATTCAACTTCAATGCGATCACACGCGGCAATCACTCGCTCATGGGTAGAAGCATGACCATACGCAGGATAAATAGGATAACTTCGGTAGGTGTGACGTACCTCACCCGTTAATAAATCGACCAAGGATAGTTTTTCAATTTCATCACCAAACGTATCGACTCTCAATGCTGCATCGGCTAATCCTGGTAAGGCGATTTCAATGACATCCCCTCTTACACGAAATTGACCAGGTGGTAAATCTAGATTATTTCGTTGATATTGAGCATCAATTAATTTACGAAAAAATTCCTTTCGATTAATGGTTTCTCCAACTTTCAAATAAAACGCGAGTCGTTGATATTCAGAAGGATCGGTTAAACCATAAATCGCCGCAACAGAAGCAACGATAATGGTATCCCTTCGTTCTAGCACGGAATTAATAGCAGACGTTCTCAACATTTCAATTTCGTCATTCATCATCGCATTCTTTTCAATATAGGTATCGGACTTAGGAAGATAAGCTTCTGGTTGATAAAAATCAAAGTTTGAAACAAAATATTCGACCCGATTATGGGGAAATAATTCTTTAAATTCTCCATAAAGTTGACCAGCGAGTGTTTTATTGTGCACCAACACTAAGGTAGGTTTTTGGATGCGTTCGATTACATTGGCAATGGTAAACGTTTTCCCTGTACCTGTTGCCCCAAGTAAGACCTGAAAGCGTTTTTTATTTTCAATGCCTTGAACTAATTTTGCAATGGCGTCTGGTTGATCACCCTTAGGTTGATATGCCGAGACAATTTTAAATGGTTGGATCATGATGATTTTTTCTTCAACGAAGGTAAGGGAGTGTGGAGCGGATTAAAACCCAAACCAAGAACCGCTCTTGCTTGATTAATCATGACAAAGGCAGTTGGATCAACAGTAGCAATATGTTGTTTTAATGCAAAATATTCTCTTCTTTGAATCGCTACTTGAATCACATCAAGTGGTTGTTGTTTAAAGCCACCTTTTGCAGGGAAAATAGTAGAACCCCTTTCCAATTTCTCAATAATAAACTGATTGATATCCTTAGATTTTGTTGACACAATCGTCACCAAATAGACCTTTGATAAACCCACAAAGACAATTTCGATCATGATTGAATTAACAATCGTTGCCATCACGCCATATAGACCGACAACAATACCAAAGGTAAACATGCCTAAACCAATGATGACAATATCAATGACAAGAGAAGTTACCGATGCTTTCCATTCATAAAATTTTTGACCAAGCATCATCACAATATCAAAACCACCTGTACTTCCCCCTGCCAAAAACGCTAACCCCATCCCTAAACCGAC
>JBMSKF010000016.1:0-20558 GCA_049419605.1 Bacilli bacterium | reverse complement strand
TTTTAATTGAGAGGCGTTCATTTCCCCTAACCCTTTATAGCGAGAAATCCGATAAGGAGACCCTACGGTCTTTTTACCGATTTCAAGTTCTTCGTCTGTCCAAGCATAGACGAATTGATTTGGTTTTTGTTCATTCATTACTCGGTATAGAGGAGGAATGGCAATGTATACTTTTCCTGCTTGAATTAAAGGACGCATGTGATGATAAAAGAAAGTGAGTAATAAGGTTTGGATGTGGGCTCCATCGTTATCAGCGTCAGTCATAATAATAATTTTTCCGTATTTTGAATCTTGAATATCAAAAGCAGGACCCACACCTGCGCCAATGGTGGCAATTAGGGTCGCAAACTCAGTATTTTTTAACATTTGTTCCATCGTTAAACTATCGGTATTAAGTGGTTTCCCTCGTAAAGGTAAAATGGCTTGATGGAGGCGATCCCGACCATTTTTAGCAGTACCACCGGCTGAGTCCCCTTCAACAATAAAAAGCTCATTCGCAGCATAATCTTTACTTTGGGCAGGGGTAAGTTTATCAGAGAGTAAGGTATCAGAACGTAGTTTTTTATTGCCACGTGCTTCCTCTTTTGCTTTACGAGCAGCCATACGAGCCGCTTGCGAATCGACACACTTTTTAATCAGGTTCGTCGCAAAATCCTTATTTTCGGTTAAATAATAAGTTAGCTTAGAAAAAATCATGTTTTGCACATAGGCCAAAGCATCCGGTGTTCCAAGTTTACCTTTGGTTTGTCCTTCAAATTCAAGCTTACCTTCAGGTATCTTTAAGGAAATTATGGCTGTTAATCCCTCACGAATATCACTACCTTCTAATTTCACTTTATTTCTTAAAAGATTGTTGAGATCGGCGTACTCATTGACTGCCCGCGTTAAACCTGCACGAAATCCATTTTCGTGGGTCCCACCATCTTTTGTCCGAATATTATTCACATAAGAATAAATACTTTCATTGTAATCTTGTAAGCAATATTGCATCGCAACTTCAACTTTTATTTCCCCAGTCAAATCTTCAAAAACAAGAACGGGATGCATCTTTTCTTTGGTTTCATTTAAAGTTGAAATGTATTCTTTAAGACCTTCTTCATAATAATATTCTGCTTCCATTTTGGTCCGTTCATCTTTGGCAATAAAACGTACTTTTTTCATTAAAAAAGCGGATTCTTGTAAGTGAGCGATGATGGTTTCCCATTTGAATTCAACAGTACTAAATACTTTGGGGTCAGGTTTGAATCGAACCATCGTACCCGTTTTATTTGATTTTCCAATTTTTTCTAATTTTCCAACTTTTTTGCCACCATTTTCAAAGCGAATGTGATAAGTGAATCCATCCCGTTGAACTTGGACGTCAACATATTCTGAAAGAGCATTGGTTACCGAAGCACCAACACCGTGTAAACCTGCGCTTGAAACGTAATTTTTATCAGAGAATTTACCACCGCTATGCAGCGTAGAAAAAATAATTTCTACGGCGGGTTTACCAGTTTGTTTTTGGATGCCAACAGGAATCCCACGACCTTCATCTTTGACGGATAAAGATCCATCTTGATGGATGGTTAAAGTAATCGTGTCGCCAAAGCCTGATAGTGCCTCATCAATCGCATTATCTAAGATTTCCCAAACTAAGTGATGTAATCCAATGCTATTGGTGGAACCAATATACATCGCCGGACGTTTACGAACCCCATCCAACCCTTCAAGGACATCAATGCTATCTTCGTTATATGTATTAAGGTTTTGATTTTTAGCCATTTTTGGTTATCATTTACTAAAGCATTATAGCAAAAATCCACAGAAAGCGTAAAATTTATGATTGAAAATATCCTATTAACCTTCGTTCCTATGCTAGTTGGTTATCTATTAGCCTCTATTCCATCTGGTGTATGGATTGGGCAAATTTTATTTAGAAAAGATGTAAGAAAACTAGGCTCAGGCGGTAGTGGCATGACCAACGTATATCGTAATTTTGGCAGAGGAGCTGCAATCTTAGTTTTTATCATGGATTTATCAAAGAGCATCCTTCCTGTTTGGTTAGCGTCCACCTTTGTTTTTTCTTGGACTCATTTGGCGATTGACAATGAATTTTTAGGGCAACTTGCGATCATGCTTACTGGTATCGGAACTGGATTAGGACATTGTTATCCCATCTTTGCTCAATTTAGAGGTGGTAAAGCTGTTTCATCAGCAGGGTCCTTTATGTTAATGACCAATTGGTTGATCGCTTTGACAGGCCTTGCCGTGATGTTAAGTATTATTAAATTGAAAAAGATTGTGTCGATTGGTTCGATTCTTGGTCATTTATTTGCCGTCCTACTAACCCTACTATTGTGGATTCCATCTTTATCAGAGTTAGGGATGTGGAATGGGGTCCAGTCAGGTTGGCTATTCTCCTTAACAAATTTCCTCATTTGGCTTTTATTAGTCTATCGCCATAAAGAAAATATCCAGCGATTACTCGCTGGAAAAGAGTTAGACTTTAAAAAGAAGACTACTTAATTATTTTTGAGCGTTCATGCTGTTAATTACAGCCCGAACTTGCGCTTCATTAGGTTTACGTCCCATTGACATAAACATCGCGCGAATCATTTTTTCATTAATAGGTGGGTTTTTGGCGAGTTCTCTTTTGAAATACCATCTCGATAAGAAAAAACCACCGACGAGTCCACCAATTAAGCCCAAGAATAAGTACAATAAGGTTTGCCAAATATCCATGATTTAATCCTCCTTTAGGATTAAGCGCGTCCGTCGTAGCTACCGTCTTCAGTACGAATGCTGATCGTTTCACCTTCTGAAATGAATAAAGGAACACGAAGCTTATAACCGGTTTCTAAGGTCGCTTCTTTCATCGCCTTATTAATGGTGTCACCCTTGACTGCAGGTTCGCATTCGCTGACTTTTAATGCAACTTTAGCTGGTAAGGACACCCCTAAAATTTCCGCTTCATAAAAGAGAATTTCAATTTCTTGTTCTGTCACTAAGAAGTTAACTTCCCAAGATAATTTTTCCCGGCTAATTTCTAATTGATCAAACGTAATTTTATCCATGAAAACCAAGTTTCCGTTGGCTTCGTATAAATAAGTCATTTTACGCTTGTCTAAGGTGATTTTTTCAACATCTGTTCCACCTAAAAATGACATTTCGGTTATTGCCCCGGTTCTTAAATTTTTCACCTTGGCTTTAACAACCATTTTCCGCATCGCAGTTTTGTTTAAACTCACATCGATGACGGTATAAATGTTTTTTTCAAATTCAAAGTGGTTACCCGGTCTCAATTCTGTTGCGTTGACCATTAATTGTCCTCCTTTATAGACTTAAAAGTATTACTTACGTTCTTTATGAACGGTAGGTTTATTGCAGCGACTGCAAAATTTCTTTAATTCCATTTTTTCTGGTTTGGTTCTGCGATTTTTACTCGCTAAATAGTTTTCTTCTCCACAAACCGTGCACTTTAACATAAAACTTTCTCTCATCTTTTTATCCTCCAAAGCACGTTGTATAGCATAGCATACATCGAGTGATTAATCTATGGTTTTTACTTTAAAGACTCTCTCCACCCAGAGATAAATTGTTTTGCTTTTAGCATGCCAATTTCTTTAGCATAAGGAGTGATTTCCTCAATCCAAGGCGTTTCTAATATTTTTGGTAAATGGGCTAGTTTAGGATGGTGAACATAACGACTTAAGGTTTCAAAACCGATTTGTCCATAACCTAAGTTTTCATGTCGGTCTTTTTTTGCCCCTCTTGGATTTTTGGAGTCATTGATGTGAATCACTTTTAATTTATCAAGACCGATGATTTGATCAAATGCTTGGATGGTGCCTTCAACATCCTGAACGTCATAACCAGCATCATGAATATGGCATGTATCAAGGCAAACACCAAGTCGTTCTGGATGGTCACTATGATCAATCAAATAACGAATTTCTTCAAAGCGAATTCCCACTTCTGAACCTTTACCGGCCATTGTTTCAAGGGCGATGGTAACATTGGTTTTATCTTCTGCAAAGACTTGATTTAAGCGTTCACTAATGCTGATGAGTGCCGCTTCAGTTCCAGCACCTACGTGGGCACCAGGATGAAGGACAAGGGTTGAAAATCCCATCGCTTGAACCCGAGATAGTTCCCGAATTAAGAAGGTGACGCCAATTGTGGCAGTGTCTGGATTAATGGTGTTTCCAAGGTTAATAATGTAAGGGGCGTGGACAATCACTTTATCTAATGGCATACCATAGGTTTGCATCCGTTGATGCGCTTCTTGGATTTTCATGATTTCTGTGGGTTTGCGAATTGAATTTTGTGGTGCACCAGTATAAATCATCATCGTATTGGCACCATTCTTAAATGAGGTCTCAACAGCACTAACTAAGTAATCAGGGGCAACGAGATCAACATGACTTCCAAGATATAATGACATGCGTTAACCTCCAAAAAGTCTTTCGCGAATTTTCTTTTTAATCGCTTTCCGTTTATATTGATGTTTTACTTTTTCCACGGCTAATTTAACCTTCTTTTTATAACCAGGTTTGACTTCATTAGAACGATATTTTTGAATAGCAATTTTAATGTCGCGACTTAACGCTTCATCTTCTTTTTTAAATATCCTTCCTCTTGTTAAATGTTTGATTGATTGCAACTGACCCTGTTTTAAACTTAATAAATTAAAATGGACGCCTCGTTGTTTTAATCGTTCTAAGCTATCTTCTTCATGGGAGTTATAAAAGACATATGATTGGCCATCATTTTTAAATCGACCTGCTCGACCTGCACGATGAAAGTAATAGTCTAAATCTTGAGGTAGATCCACACTTAATACATCAGAAACATCGGGTAAATCCATCCCGCGACTAGCGATATCGGATGCGACGACAATTTGAAACTCCCCTTGATGAATTCTTTTTAATAAATGCCTTCTTTCTCTTGCTTGAAGGTCACCATGTAAACTAATAACTTTTAATTGTCTAGCTTTTAATGCTTGTTCAATTTGGACTACCCGTTGAATGCGACTAGCAAATATTAATAGAAAATAAGGTTTTCGAATCGCAATGATATCGATGATACTTTGAATTGGATCTTGATGTTTGATATCAACAAGGGAATGTTTAACTCCGGATGGATTGATTGCTTTTTCTTTGGGTTCAATTGTGCTATCAGAATTAAAGTATTTGGATAATCGATTTAATAAAGGTGCAGCCATTGAGGCTGAGAATACTAAAATTTGGGGTTGATTTAATTTCGATAATATACGCGTGGTGCTTTCCACAAACGTCGCATCCATTAACATATCCGCTTCATCGAGGACAATCGTCGCCAACTTTTGATAAACATGCTTATCCATCAATCGCTCAATTTCATTCAATCTGCCTGGTGTGACAAATAAAATGTCTGGCATTGGATGAAGTTTTTCTTCATCGCGTTGCTTATCGAATCCACCTTGTAATAAGACAATTTTAAGTGGAGTACCGAGTGTGTCATTTAAGGATTTTGCAAATTGATACGTTTGATTTGCTAATTCTCTGGTTGGAGATACCACGATGGCCTGCAATCCCTCTTTTGCCTTAATCTTCGCAAATAAAGGAATTAAGAAGGCATGCGTTTTTCCACTACCCGTTTGATACCGAACCACTAATGAATCGCCACGTAAAACCCGTGGAATCACTGCAGCCTGAACAGGCGTGGTGTGGGTATAACCAAGCTTACCTAAAGCCTCCACCAATGAGGGTGATAAATTGTAACTTGTAAATGGTAAACCAGTTTCCATATACTTAGTGTATCAAATCAAAGTAGGATAGGCTTGAACAAAGCGTGTAATTACCTTTAAATTTGCATCGAGATTTTTTAAATATTGTGCCATCGTTGGGATAAAAATCAATTCAACTTCGTGGGAAATTTCCAGGTAATTAAATTTAGCATTCACAATCCCTCTTCTTACATGGTGGGCACTGTCGCCTGACAAGAAGATATCGAAACCTTCTTCAATGGCTGTGGGATAATATTTAGCACCTCCACCGCCAATTAAAGCCACCCGTTTAATCAAAGACTTTCCTTCTGAAATTAGTAATGCATAGGGTAAATGTAGTTTTTGTTTGACGAATGTTGCAAATGCTTCGACATGCATTGGTTTTGATAATTCACCACCACGGGCTAAAGGATCCCCTTTGAGTGGCGCAATATTCATTAAACCAATCGCGTTTGCGAGGGCATCATTCATGCCTCCTCTACCAGCATCAAAATTGGTGTGAAGCGAATAAACAGGAATGCGATTTTTTTCTAATGTTGCTACCATCTTTTTTCGAACAAGATCGTGTTTTAATACTTGCGATTTTGTCCCGTAAATAAAGGGATGGTGGGTAATAATCAAATCGGGTTTTTCTTTAACAATTTCATCTAAATCAATCAATTCCAGGTCTAAAACTACCACGACTTTTTGAATCAAAGTTGGTAGTTTCCCACACATCAATCCAACATAATCTCCGTGAGCGTCAGCAAGACGTTTTGGAAAATCTTTGCCAAAAGCTTGAAGTAACTTAGTTGTTTTTAACATAATGTTCTATCCATTCTAAACGCGCTTGTTGTTCTTTGTTTTGATGAAATTGAAGCGCCTTTTTGATAATCACTTCTTCAAGTCGAAGCCAAGTTAGGAAATCAGCATCTCGTTTTTGAATATTAATGGGACCATAGGCTAATTGAATAGGATCTAGTACCATTTGCCCTTTTTCAGCCTTCATCAAGGGGTAAGCTTTTTCACCTTCCATGACAATTTGTTCATCCACAATTTTCCAATGGTGATGCATTAACCACTCTCTTACCATTCCTTGGTCACGTTGGGGTCCAAGGATGATGGTTTGAACATGGTCAAGATGGTCTTGGCCTTCATCTAAGATGCGATGAATCAATTGGCCGCCCATTCCGGTTATGACAATCGTTTTGATGTCGCCAGGCAGTTCACTTAATCCATCTGCTTGATATAAATGAATCGGAAGTTCAGCGCATTGTGATGTTAGATTTTGAAAACTATCCTGACTCAATTCGGTTGCATACAATCGAGAGGCAAAACCTTGTTTTAATAACATCCGTGGTAGCAAACCATGATCAGACCCAATATCAACAAGGCTTCCATGAGCCGGGCACATCGATGCAATGGTTTGCAGTCGTTGAGAGGCCATGCTTAAGAATCGCGATAATCCCCAAGACGTTTTGCGCGTGTTGGATGGCGTAATTTACGAATCGCTTTGGCTTCAATTTGGCGAATACGTTCTCGAGTAACCCCAAATTCATGACCCACTTCTTCTAAGGTACGTGGACGATTATCATCGAGACCATAGCGAAGTCTTAACACTCTTTCTTCTCGATCGGTTAAATCCTGCATAATTTTATAAAGTTCTTCTTTGAGTAAAACTTGAGTTGTATGGTCTGAAGGAGAGGTTGCTTCTTTATCTTCAATAAAATCACCTAAGTGGGAATCATCTTCTTCACCAATAGGCGTTTCTAATGATACAGGTTCTAAGGCGATACGCTGAATTTCACGAATGCGTTCAGGAGACATCAAACCTTCTAGTTTTTTACTAATTTCTTCTGCAGTTGGTTCTCGGCCTAATTCTTGAACCAATTGCCGTTGTACACGGGTCATTTTATTAATCGTTTCCACCATGTGAACTGGAATGCGAATGGTTCTAGCTTGATCAGCAATTGCCCGAGTAATTGCTTGGCGAATCCACCAAGTTGCATAAGTGGAAAATTTAAAGCCTTTGGTGTAATCAAATTTTTCAACTGCCTTAATCAAACCCATATTGCCTTCTTGAATCAAATCTAGGAATAACATCCCTCGACCCACATAATGCTTAGCAAGGTTAACCACTAATCGTAAGTTTGCATTAATGAGTTTATCTTTTGCTTCCATATCTCCAGCAATAATGGCTTTTGCAATCGCTACTTCTTCATCCGGTTTAAGTAAATCCACTTTGCCAATTTCTTTTAAATACATCTTGACGGAGTCATTGACTTTAACTTCGGAATTGGCAAAAACATCGACTTTATTGACATCGACTTCATCTTCAGAGACATCAGGTTCATATTCGGTCTCAAAAGGTTCATCGGCAACTGCAACGCCTTTTTTAATTTCTTCTTCATCCACTTCTTCGTCAAGTTCTTCATCTTCGATTTTGATTTCTATTTTTTTGTTTTTAAAATAAACCAATAAATTTTCTGAATCTTCATCAGTTAAATCCAAATGTTCAATGGCATCAAACAATTCATCTTGAACAATAAAACCTTCAAGACTAGCCTTCTTTTCAAATCTTTTTTTAATTTGATCTAGTGTTTCAATATCATCATCTTCATCAGCCATCGACTTCTTAGATAAACGAGAAAGTAATTTTTTCTCACCATCATTTAACGAAGCCTTTTTACCTTTAGCGGTCTTAGAAACGATGATGATTTCTTCGACAGGTTTTTTAGTTTTTTGAGTAGGTTTTGATTCTTTTTGCTTTTTCTCTACTAATTTTTCTGCTTTCACAATCGGCTTCTTAATCGCCGTTTTTTGAACAGATACGAGTTTACCCTTTATCGCTTTCTTTGCCACGGGTTTAGGTTTACTTTTTTGACTGACCTTTTTTGCTTTAATCTTTTTTAGGTTCTTCTTCGTTTTCATTTTCTTCTTCTCCTTGGGTTAATTCAGGTCTTGCCTGTTTATGTAGTTCTTTGATAATTCGTGCTTGTTCAGCCGCAGATTTACCTGCGATACTGGCATTGAGTTGATGGTTTTTTACCAATTTATCTCGTTCTTCATTTAACGTTTTCAGATAGTCAAGTAGTTGTTGTTTATCAGCTTTTGGAAGATTTTTCTCACTCATGAGCTCAGCAATCGTGTTGATTATTTTTTGTTGATCTTTGCCCCCACTCAAACTAATATGATTGATCAAAGTTTGAAAGTCCGGCGGATCACTTTGGTATATTTCCATAAAGTAGTTGGCAATTTGTCTATAGATATCATCATGAAAAAATTTGACATTAGCTTGATAAAGATCAATCGCTTCTTGGCTTTGAAACATATTAAATAAAATTGCTTTTTCCGCTCTTTTTAAACGATTAAGAACTTTTGTTTCTGGACGATACGTTTCAAAATAGTTTTGCTCTTGGGATTGTTGGGCTTTTAATGATGTTTGTAAATCTTTTAATGCAAAATTTGTCAGGTGACCTAGACGCTTTAGATAATCAATCTGTTCAAGTTCGGGTGAAGCTGCAATGAGGGGTAGCATCCGATTGATAAAGGCGACTCTTTCTTCGGTTGTCTTCAATGGCAACACTTTTTGATAGAAATGGAAACTAAAATCCATCTTGGCTACGAGTTGATTTAGGTATTGCTGTAAACCTTTTTCTCCATCTGCCAATAAGATTTCATCAGCATCGCGAGTTTCTTGATCAGAAATAACAAAGCGAAAGGCGATATTAGCCTTACTTAGAGGTTGAATCATCTTCATCATCGCGACTTGTCCAGCTTGATCTTGATCCAAGCAAACACGAATTTCTACGCCAAGGGATTGAAGTAATTTGATATGTAGATTGGTTACCGCCGTGCCCATTAATGCAATTGCTTGAGGAATATTTGCACGATGTAAGGCAATGACATCCATAAAACCTTCCATTAAATAAACGTAACCCACACGTTTACTTGCTAACTTCACTTGATGGTAGTTATAAAGTATCTGGCCTTTGGTAAATACAGGAGAATCGGTTGAATTTACATATTTTGCTTGGCCTTCAATATCCTCGATTAACCGACCAGAAAAGCCAACAACTCTTCCATCTCGATTATGAATCGGGAAAATGATACGACCTGCAAGTCGATCGACTTGTTGATTGCTACTTGCAGTAATACCAAGTGCTTCAATGACGTTGCGTAAGTGGCCTCTTTTAATTAAATATTGAATGGTGGTTGCCCCATCCTTTAAGGCATATCCGATTTTAAAGGTGTCGATAATGGATTGATCAAGGCCACGATTTAGTAAATATTGCCTTGGTACTTTTCCTTCTTCAGAAGCAAGTCCGAAATGATAATATTCTAATAAGTCTTCTAAACATTTAAAAAATGGTTCTAGCTTTTCATCCTTTTGAATCGTTTGGTCGGTGCCCTTTAATCTAGGGTCGGTAAAGCCTACCCAATCCGCCACTTTTTTGACTGCTATAGGGAAGGATATTTTTTCATAATTTTGAACAAACGTAATCGCAGATCCACCAGTACCACAAACGAAGCATTTAAAGATCTGCTTATCAGGACTAATACTTAAGGAGGGATTCTTGTCATCATGAAATGGACAAAGGGCAACAAAATTTCTTCCTTTTTTGGTGACAGGAATATACCTTGAAATGATATTCGTGATGTCAGTTTTCTTTAACAAATCATCTACCAATTGACGGTCAAAACTCATGATGGATCCTCCTTTCTCAAAAGTTTAATTTATACTAAATATATACTAAATAACTACTAATAAAATAACTTAACGTTAAAATATCGAATTAAATCATCAATCGGCATTCTCAGTTGTTTCATCGAATCTCGATCGCGAATGGTGACACTTTGATCATTTTGGGTTTCGAAATCAATGGTGACGCAATAGGGTGTACCAATCATGTCTTGTCTACGGTACCTTTTTCCAATGCTACCAGCTTCATCATACGTGACCATAAAATGCTTGGATAAAATGGTCATTACTTCTTGAGATTTTTCATTCAATTGTTTACTCAATGGAAGGATTGCAATTTTATAAGGAGCAATTGCAGGGTGTAACTTTAAAACAATACGAGTATCTTTTTCTAAAATTTCTTCTTGATAAGCATCACTTAAAACCATCAATGCAAGTCGGTCTAGTCCGAGGGAGGGTTCAATGACATAAGGAATATATTTTTCATTGGTTTCAGGATCTAAATACTGTAAGTCTTCTTTACTGTATTGCATGTGTTGTTTTAAGTCATAGTCAGTACGAGAAGCTATCCCCCATACTTCGCCCCAACCAAACGGAAATTGATATTCAATATCAGATGTACCTTTTGAATAAAAAGCTAATTCTTCAGAACTATGTTCGCGGATTCTTAAATGGTTACTTTGAATACCGAGTGATGTTAAATATTGCATGCAAGCATCTTGCCAAAATTTATACCATGATGCCTCAGTGCCTGGTTTGCAGAAAAATTCAAGCTCCATTTGGGAAAACTCACGTGTTCTAAATGTAAAGTTTCCTGGTGTAATTTCATTTCTAAATGCTTTTCCTACACTCGCAACCCCAAAAGGGACTTTCTTACGAGTGGTTCGTTGAATGGATTTAAAATTCACAAATACACCTTGAGCGGTTTCAGGTCTTAGGTAGACAACCGTTTTTGCGTCCTCGATTACGCCAATATGTGTTTTAAACATCATATTAAACTGTCTAATATCCGTAAAATCATGACTTCCACATTTAGGGCAAGCAATTTTTTCATCTTTTAAAACAGCACCTAGGGATTGAGCGGGAATTTTTGAAATATCCAAATTGGGTTTAGCGGCTGCAATTAATTGATCAGCTCGATGCCTAGATTTACAATTTTTGCAATCGACTAATGGATCATTAAAAGTGGCAACGTGACCGGTTGCCTCCCAAACTTTAGGATTCATCAAAATTGCAGAATCAACTCCAATATTCATAGGAGATTCCTGAACAAATTTTTTCCACCATGTCTTTTTAAGATTATTAATTAATTCAACACCTAAAGGACCATAATCCCATGTATTGGACAATCCACCATAGATTTCTGAGCCCTGAAAGACAAAACCAGTACTAGTTAAATGCGTCACAAGTTGATCAAATGTTAATGGATTCATATGGATTCCTTTCACACACGAGATTGATTTTCTCAATAATGATATATTTTGTCAACCTACTATAAGTGTATTATTGCATTAATTTTTCAATAGTTTTGAAACCTTCTAATTGAACATCGAGATGAAAATTAAAGTGTTGATGGACTAAAGGAATGATCTTTTTGAGGATAGTTAAGTTTATTTCTTCGCCAAATTTTATTGTTTTGATCGCGCGCATAAGTTTTAAAGATTCAATCGATAAAGGTGTTCCAGATACCTTCGCTAGGCAAGTTTGACATATAAATCCACCTAATTCAGGATTGACACCTACTATTTTTACTTTGGTTTGACAGTGGACACAGTAATCAACAATGACGGGTAAACCCTGAATTTCCAAATAAAGAAATAAGAACTTTAAATATGAAGATAATGCGGTCTGCATATGCTGACGCACTTGAACTAAGTGATCATAAAGTAAACTTGCATGATCAGCTTCTTCATCAAGTAAAAGGATTTGAAGAAGGACTTGCATGACTAAAGACCCAACTAGACTTTCACGATCAGGTAAAGGGGCAAACTTCAATAAATTCGCTTTTTCTAAATACGCCTTTTGTCTTGTCTGATTAAGTGTAAGCTCAGACCAAGCACCCAGTGAAACCATTGCCTGAAAGGGGTATGTCATTTTTAAGGCCCCTCTAGCGTGAATTGTCAAATAACCTTCAGGTGAAAGACCCGTTAGAATCAAGTCAGAATTACGAAAAGGCGTTTGTCTAAGGATAAAGACTGGTAACGTTTTTAAAATAAACCATACTCCTTTAAGCGATTGGGTGAATCCCGCCAATGCGGTTCGACTTTAATAAATAATTCTAAGGACAAGTTTAGCCCCATATTTTTTTCTACTTGTTGAATGACGCGTTGGCGAATTTTCTTTAACATACTTCCATTTTTACCAATAAGTATCCCTTTTTGTGAATCTTTTTCAACGATGATGGAAGCAAATAACGTTCGCTGTTGTTTATCTGATTTTAATTGATCAATGACAATGGCAACACTATGAGGGATTTCTTCGTAGGTTAAATGAAGGACTTGTTCACGAATGGCTTCCATCAACTGAAAACTTTCAGGAAAGTTTGTTAATACTTCTTTTGGGAAAAAGGCAGGTCCAGTCTTTAAATGCGGTTTAATCGCGTCAATTAAGTCTTCAATAAACGTTTTTTTGATTGCAGAAATTTCGAATTGAATGGCTTTTGGTAAGACAGTTGCATAAGCTTTTTTTAGTGATTCAATGAGCGTGACATTGGTTAGATCAATTTTATTAAAGACCACCATCACATGATCTAAGTGAGTTAATCGATTGACAATAAATTGATCACCAGGTCCAAAAGCTTTACTTGCATCGACTAATAAAAGAACCATATCAATATCTTGTAAAGATGCATAGGCTTGGGCATTCATGATTTCACCTAATCTAGCTTTAGGTTTATGAATGCCAGGAGTATCAACAAACACAATTTGTAAGTTTTTTTCATGATAAACACCTTGAATCGCGAGTCTTGTGGTTTGTGGCTTGTTAGATACGATTGATATTTTTTTACCAATAATCGCATTTAATAAAGTTGATTTTCCGGCATTAGGTCTGCCAATTATTGCTACAAAGCCTGATTTCATTATTTAAGATCCTTACTGGTAAAAGCATAAGGTAACAAGGTTTCAGGCGTGACATTCATCAATTCCTTTTTAAGATTTGATAGAATTATCGGCGTTTTCGGATCCATTAATTCATGCATGACTTGGCGACAGGCACCGCAAGGAGAGATGGGCCCAGAGGTAGGACCAATCACTGCCATACTGAGCATATCCTGCTTACGATAACCTCTTAAATGAGCATGGTAAAGCGCTGTTCTTTCAGCACACATCGACAATCCATATGAAGAATTTTCAATGTTTGCCCCTGTCACGACCGTGCCATCTTTCATCAAAATAGCGGCACCAACTTTAAAACGTGAATAAGGTACATGACAATCTTTCGTCGCATCGATGGCGTGCTGAATGAGTATTTCTGGTTTCATATTGTTTTCCTTTTTCCCAAGATTTTATCTTGAAGATTAATCATTCGTATCTCTTCTTCCTTCGTATCATGATGATACCCTAGTAAATGAAGTAATCCATGAACAAACAAAAAAGATAGTTCTCTTTCTTTTGAATGACCATAATTTTTTGCTTGTATAAAAGCTTTTTGATAACTAATCACGATTTGTCCAAGATGCACTTTTCTATTTTTAGATAACTCCGATTGGTTTGTAAAGGGGAAGCTTAAAACATCAGTGGGGTAGTCGTGATCTAAATATTTTAAATTGTAATCTCGAATCACTCGATTGGTTGTCATCAACACATCCACTTCACAATCTTTTTTATATTTGATGGTCTTTAATGTTTTTTTAAGTAAATTCGAATAGCGTTCTAATAATTGATATGACTGTAGTGTTTTGGGTGCAATTAAGTCGATATTCACATTTTTATTTTAACATAATCTTTTTGGTTCAAAAAGAGAAAACCAAGTTGTCTCCATTCTTTTTTTTCTCGTGGTAAACGATATAATTCATAATGATGGTGGAAATTAATCATTAATAGAGAAACCATGGTTATCCAAGTCAAAAATGCTTCAAAATATATCCATTGTTGATAAATCCATACAAACATCACTGCCAATAACAATGTAACGAACCAATTCTTAATTCGAGAATGGATGACCTGATAAACATTATTAGATAAATGCTGAAATTCCTTATAAGCGACATGAGGGTATTTTAATGATTGCTCTAATGTTGTAATCGTCCGTAATGCTTGTTCATCATCACGAGCCATTTTTGGTATCCAAAGTCCCATGATTAGATGAAAAATTGCCAAGATAAGTAAAAATTGTGTCGATGCAAAACTTACGTAAATGAATGTGCTCGTAATAATCATCGTTCGATATAGTTGGTTGATGGGTAAGGAGAACCATCCTTGTTTCCAAAGTTGAAAACGTTTAAATTGCTCTGGATCATGGATTAATGCCAAATAGTGTTTTGTCATGCTAATATCTAACTTTTTGATTTGTTGATATAAAAAGTTTAACCATAATAACGTCATCAAAGTGATGATGAACATGAATAAAATCCAATTCACAGTTTGCCAAAACCAAAGCAACACCATCAAGGAAAACCATCCATAACTTAATCGTAAGAAGAAAGCCATCCGATGATGATTCATCGGTAAATCTAATTGAATATTTAATTGATAATGTTTCACTAATAAAATATATCCAGAAAATCCTTTGGAAAAATATTCCAAACTCTCTTTTCTTTGAATGCCTGAAGGATCTAGAATTTGAAAGAATTTGCCATGCGGTATGACCGTTACGTAATGGTTTGTTGGTTCTTTCATCAATGCGATGAAAGGTTTTTTGATACCTCTTACTGAACTTGGATGATGCAGTTTATAAGCTTTTAATGTTAAACCAAAATGAATCGCACCATCCAGTAATTGTTTAAAAGTTGAAGGTCTTTCCCATGTTTCTTGAATGAATAAAAATCGTTCATCTTGGTAAAGATACGCTAATAGCATCTTCAAAGCAGTAGGTCCACAATCCTGGGTCCCAACTTGCGTCAAACTATAAAAGTGTTTCACCTCTATGAATAGTAAAGAAAAAAGGACCGTAGACGGTCCCTTTTATTTTAATATTTCTTACGTAAAGCTTCTTTTGATTTTAATTTACGTTTAAGTCCTGGTTTGAGATAGAACTCACGTTTTCTTGCTTCTTGTAAGACGCCTGATTTATTGACTTGTCGTTTGAATCGACGTAATGCTTCATCGAGCGATTCATTATCGCGAACGGGTGTTTTTGCCATAGTGTTCCACCTCCTTACCCTAAATCTACATTATTATACGCAAGGTATAAATTGATAGCAATGATTTAATATGAGGACTGACTTGTAAGACCTTGGAGGATTTTTACACCTGAACTGGTCCCGATTCTTGTCGCTCCTGCTTCAATCATCATTTGCATTTCCGCTAAGGAACGAATTCCTCCACTTGCTTTGACTTGGACTTTGTCACCGACCGTTTTCTTCATCAATTTTACATGCTCAATGGTAGCTCCACCTGTTGAAAAACCTGTAGAGGTTTTGACAAAATCTGCTTTCGCTTCCTTCGCGATTTCACAAGCCTTGATGATTTCTTCATTGGTTAACAAACAAGTTTCTAAAATTACTTTTAATATGCGTCCTGAG
The DNA here is from genome assembly GCA_049419605.1 of Bacilli bacterium. Classification (GTDB taxonomy): domain Bacteria; phylum Bacillota_I; class Bacilli_A; order RFN20; family CAG-826; genus UBA970. The sequence continues at coordinate 4,445 of JBMSKF010000016.1, read as the reverse complement.
CAGGCGTGTTTAATTTCAGTAATTTCTAAATAGAGTTCATGATATCGTTGAGCTTTTAATAACGAAATGTTTAACACCATATCAATTTCATCAGCACCTTCGGCAATTGCTTTTTTCGTTTCAAAAACTTTTGTTTCGCGATGATTTTGTCCCAATGGAAACCCAATCACCGTACAAACTTTTACATTGGATTCTAACAGTTGTTGTTTTGCAAAACTCACAAAGTGGGGTTGGATACAAACCGACATAAAATCAAATTGCTTAGCTTCTTGGCAAAGCGTTTCAACTTGTGAAAAAGTTGCATCTTGTTTTAACAGCGTATGATCAATGTATTTAGCGAAATGTTGCATAGATGAAAAATGCCCGTTAGGGCATTTTATTCTTTCTTTTCACCAGCGGTTGGTTTTGCTTTTTTTGTTTTCTTTGCTGGTTTCTTTTCAGTTTCTTTAACGGGTGTTTCTTGAACAGGTTTACCGACTTTAACAATCGATTTTTTGTTATAAAAACCGCATGAAGGGCAAACGGTGTGGGAACGAATTAGTTTTCCACAATTACTGCAAGCAACTAAACTGGTTACGGTTAATTTAAAATGGGTACGTCTTTTATCTCTTCTTGTTTTCGATGTTCGATGAAATGGCACTGCCATATATAACCACCTCCTTATTTCCTTAAGTATTATATGGGGATAATCCCCATGAGTCAATGAAAAACACTATTCATTTTCCCTTCGAATAAAGGGAGCATTTTGAATTTTAATAATCTTAGAAGTGTAGCTTGAAGATAATAAGCCTTCTGCTTGGCATTGATGAATAAATGCGTCGCGATTACCACTAAAGTATGCGCTTAAAGCGCGATCGATTCGACTAGGTAAATTTGTTCCATCTGGTTTTTTAAGATGCCGATCAAAAATAGAGATACTTACATCAAGTCTACCTTGGCGATTAATAATGAGGATGGTTTTAGAATAAGGTTCAAAAAATGCTTTTGCAGAACGATCTTGTTGAGTTAACGGCACTAAAGATGTGAAATTAGATGAAAATAGAAGCCAATTAAATTGTTCAAATCCATCGATTACGGATGTGGTAAAGTCCGCTTCAAGTTGGTTGTAGGGATAATCCAATAATTTATCGGGTTCTTGATGATAAATAAAATTCAGCGCTCGGTTAAAAAATGGCAGAATGATCGTTTGATCGGAAGTGTCTTGAAAGTGATAGTTTGCCTTCATTTTCCTTAAATACTCATCCCGAATCCAATGATGTTTAATGCGACCATACAATTTCATAGACTGTTGGCCATAATCATTTAGAAAGGTTTCAATTTGTTCTTTTTGAATTAATCCTTTTAGGATGATGACTGCTTTAATCATGGAAAATATCGAGGGATTAGAAAAGAGTTTATGAAATGAAGGATACTTTAGTAAACGATGTTTTTGTTGAGTAAAAAACTGTCCGTCTTTAGACTTTAAATATCGGTGTTTTTCTCGCCATGATTGAAAAAGATAGTCTGCCATTAAAAACCTCTTTCTCTGAGCATAGAAAGCGCAGTCACGACAGCCGTTTCTGAACGTAAAATCGTAGGTCCTAAGGAAAACACTTGGTAACCATGAAGTTGGGCTTGCTCTAATTCACCTATACTAAAGCCCCCTTCAGGACCCACAACTAGACTTATTGAGGAGTTCTTTTTAAATTGTAGGGAAGAGGGTAACCAAGACGTTAAATGGCTTTCAGATGCAATCCATTTTGAATCATAATTTAATTTCAACGCTTCAGCCAGCGGCAAATAACGATCCATTTTCATGACCGATTCTCTTTTGGATTGCAAGGTTGCTTCATCAATTATTCGCTGATATCGATTGATTTTTTTATCCAAATCGTTTCTATCCCAATGGACGATACTTCTTTCACTCTGACACGGAATCAATTCATAGACTCCGAGTTCAGTTGCTTTCTGCACAACCCAATCCATTTTTTCACCTTTGACAACAGGATAGATTAAGGTGATTTGAAATGGTAATTCATGACGTTCGTCAATGACATGGAGTCTTTCAATTTGTAACGGTTTGGTGTTCACCACTTTTCCTAAATAAACGATGCCATTGATGAGTAACTCTATCGCCTCACCTTGTTGGACTCTTAAAACATTGACGAGATGATGTTGATCATTCGCATTTAAAACAATCTTATCTTGCCACTGGGCAAAGATGCGGATCATTTACTTTAACAATTCTCCCCTAGCATCCTTCGCATCAGGGTTGAATAAATAAAAAAGTGAGAAAACAAGTTGGAGGATGATTAATCCGAGGATGAGGTTAAACGCTTGGGAAGATAAGAATGTGAGTGCAAATATCACCACAAGAATACTAAAGCCAAGATGAATCATGGCGCGACGTGTAAAGCCAAGATAAAACCAACCTAACCCTAAAAATCCAGCGACAATAAAAGATAAAACAGTTATCCATCGACTTTTTAAAGTCACTAATTCAAGTTTATCTTTTAAAGCAGCGTAACTTGCCGTCACTTGATTTTCGACAGCAGGTTGAATGATGGCTGTTTTACAAACAGGACATGTATTTAAGTCTTCCGTGAAGGCTGTTCCACATTTACGACATGTTTTAGTCATAATGCCATTATAAATTAATTTCTAAAAAACTTCTTAAATTTTTTAAAGGAAGAATCCTCTTTGTTATCTTCTCTAAATGATTCAAGGAGCTCTCTTTGCTTCTTGGATAAGTTGATGGGTGTTTCAATTTTTAAGTGGATATATTGATCTCCCGGCGCTTGACCTCGTAAATCTTTGACACCTTTTCCTTTGATTTTAAGGACTTTATCAGGTTGAGTTCCTGGAGGAATGATCATCGAAACGTCACCATAAACCGTCGGGACATCGATGGTGACCCCTAAGGTTGCATCCACAAAAGATAGGGGAATTTCTAAATGAATATCATTACCCTCTCTGGTGAAATGGGGGTGCTTAATGATGGCAATTTCTAGGTAAAGATCACCATTGGGACCGCCTAAATCTCCACGTTCACCCTTACCAGAAATGCGAATCTGTTGACCAGTATTTATTCCAGCAGGGATATTGACTTCGATATCCGTTTTGACACGATTAAAACCTTTGCCTTGGCAAGTTTGACATTCGTGTTTAATCTTCTTACCACGACCTTGGCAGTTATCACAGATGGTTTCTGTTTCCATCATGCCTAAAATTGTCCGTTGACGAACGCGTTGTTTTCCTGAACCACCACATTGTTTACACGTTTCTAGATCTGAACTCGAACGGGCACCAGTGCCTGCACAAGTAACACATCCTTCATCATATTGAATCGGAATTACGAGTTTTTTACCATTGATGGCATCCATAAAATCGATGCGTAAACGCATTTGGGTGTCAGCACCACGTTGGGGCCCAGAAGGTTGTCGACTTCTTCGTGGTCCGCCACCAAAGAACGAGCTAAAAATATCACCAACGTCTACATCTTGGAAACCTGAAAAGCCTCCAAAGCCTCCGCCTTGAAAAGGATTTCCTCCGGCATTTTGGTCAAACGCAGCATGACCAAATTGATCATATGTAGCCTTTTTTTGGTCATCAAAAAGAACATCGTAAGCTTCTTGCACTTCTTTGAATTTCTTCTCAGCATCCGGGGCTTTATTAATATCCGGATGGTATTGTTTTGCTAGCTTACGATATGCCGCTTTAATTTCATCCTTGGAGGCATTTTTACTGACGCCAAGGACTTCATAAAAATCTCTTTTGTTGGCCATGACCTACCTATTTTTTCTTTTCTGTAAAATCAGCATCGATGATGTCGTCATCTTTTTTGCTATTTGCTTCTGGATTTGATGTGGATTCATTCGCTGCCCCTTGTTGACCTGCTTGCGCTTGCGCCATCATTTCTGCAGCTTTTTCTAAATCAGATAACTTCGATTTTAATTTTTCGTAATCATTGTCTTTAATAGCCTGTTCAAGTTCTTCTTTTAATTTGACGGTTTCTTCTTTTTGCTTCGCATCAATCTTGTCACCTTTTTCTTCTAAGGCTTGATTAATACTATTGATATATTGTTCGGCTTTATTCTTTAATTCAACTTGTTCTTTACGTTTTTCATCGGCTTCTTTATTTGCTTCTGCTTCTTGCATCATGCGATCAATTTCTTGCTTACTTAAACCAGTCGTGCCTGAAATGGTGATTTGTTGTTCTTTTTGAGAATCTAAATCTTTTGCAGAAACCTTAACGATACCGTTAACATCGATGGAGAATGTGACTTCAATTCGAGGTTGACCACGGCGGGCTGGTTTAATACCATCTAGTTTGAAGTGACCTAATAACTTATTGTCTCTTGCCATTGGTCTTTCACCTTGATACACCACGATATCAACCGCGGGTTGATTATCTGCAGCTGTTGAGAAAATTTGACTCTTTGTTGTTGGAATCGTCGTGTTTCTTT
>JBMSKF010000015.1:0-21198 GCA_049419605.1 Bacilli bacterium | reverse complement strand
AAATTGAAGCGATTATGCAATACTGGTTTGATTTAGGTGTAGATGGATTTAGACTAGATGCGGTCACCTCTTATTTCACGGGGGATGTCAATCGAAATATCGAATTTTTATCCTGGCTCGGAGATACTGCTAAAGAAATAAAACCTGATAGCTTTATTGTTGCAGAAGGTCCGTGGTCAATGACTTCATCGGGGTTATTACAATATTATCCTGGACGAATAGATTCATATTTTAATTTTCCAGTTTCGGTCACAGGTAATCGAATTGTCGATAGAGTTCGATTAGAACAGGGCTATGATTTAGCTCGCGTCAATGCTTTATTTAACCAAAACCTCTTTGCATTAAGACCTGATGCGATTGATACACCGTTTTTAAGTAATCACGATCAAAGTCGAGTCGCAGGAATCCAATTTGTTGAAAATAACGAACTTTACCACAAACTACTCGCCTCTATTTATTTACTCATGCCTGGTCGTCCGTTTATGTATTATGGTGAAGAAATTGGTCTTAAAGGATCGGGTAGAGATGAAAATAAACGCTTACCTTTTATTTGGTCAGAAGGTGATCAAACAGGTCAAACCAATCCGGCCTCTGCCGCAGATTACAACATGAGTTTACAAGTCACCAAGGGTGTTGAAGATCTTAAAGAAATTCCAAATAGTCTATGGAACCACTATAAAAAAGTAATTTCTATTCGTAATAAGTATAATAACGTGATTGAAAAAGCTTCAATCACTGCACCTAATTTAGATCCAAAACTATACACCTTGCAATATGCTCAAGGTGAAAACAATTTAACCATGATCACCAATGTCACAGGTGGAGATATCACTATTAGTAATTCGTTGGGTTTAACCTTACTCGAAGGCATATATCCTACAACCAACCAAGGTAGTGTTTCTTCAGACACCATGATCATTCCAGCGTTTTCTACCCTCATTCTTCAATAAGGAGGTTTTCAACATGATTGAAATAAAGAAAGTACTGTTAATCGGAATTCTTTTAACTGCTTGCGGTAACAGTGTGCCCGCTCAAACTATCAAACTTAAAGTTTGGGGTCCACAACAAGAACAAAATTTCCTATTTGGGGCGGCGGAACGATACTTAGAGGCCAATCCTAATTTAGATATTGAATTTGAAATTGCTGCTGTCAGCGAAGTTGAATTAAAAGGTTTTTTAACATTAGATATCCCCTCAGGTGCCGATGTTTTTTCATTTTTAGATGATCAACTTCCTGGTCTAGTTCGTGCTGGGGGTTTAGCGAAAGTTCAACAATTCAAACAAGTCGTTACCAATCGAAATATCCCTTGGACAGTTGATGTTTCAACTTTTGAAGGCGAATTATATGCTTACCCCTATACAGCGGATAATGGGGTTTATATGTTCTACGACAAGCGTTATATCACGGCAGAAGAAATGACCTCTTTAGACACGATTCTTGCCAAGGCGGCGGCATTAAATACAAAAATAAATATCGATCAAATGGGTGGTTGGGGAATGACCATGTGGTTTATACCAGAAAATACCCTCGCTTGGGATGGTGAAACCCAGACAATCACATGGAATAGTCAAAATGGGGTCGAGGCTGCTCAAGCAATGATGAGCTATTACGCAACGAATTTAATTGTAGATACCAACGCTTTAATTCCAACTCTATTCTTAGAAAATAATGCCGGAAGATTGGAATCTGGAATTATTGCAGCAGTTTCTGGATATTGGCAAGCTCCTGATATCACAAACATCCTGGGAGAAAATATGGGTACGATTAAAATGCCAACCTATACCAATTTGGTCGGTGAAACGCATCAATTTGGTTCCATGGTCGGTGCGCGTTTGGTCGGTGTAAATCCATTTTCAACGCAACCCGCACAAGCACACGCTTTTGCCAATTGGTTAACATCTGAAGAAAATCAAACGATCAAAGCAAAAGAACTCAAAATTGCACCCTCAAATTTAGCCTCCATTCAAGATCCTGAGATTCAACAAATTGGACCCATCCAAGCTCTCACTGCTCAAGGTGAGTTTGGTTTACCTCAAGCAAAAGCTGTTTCTTCTTACTTTTGGACTCCAGCAGATGCTTTCGCAAAAGCAATTATTAATGAAGCAAAAGGTATTGATGCAAAGGTGACAACGGCCCTTAACCTAGCCATTACCAATGGCCAAGTGGATGGAAGTGATACTCAAGCTATTATCGATTTTAAAGTAGAAGAAAAAGCGAGACAATTACAATTAAGTTTTGCTAAAATTCCTGGATGGTTAGCGACTTTAGAAACTAGCGTTCAGGCTGTTAATTAAAAAGAACCTTGAATATTCTTATATGCAGTGTAACCATGTAATGGTTTTAAATTTGGTTTTAATATCCAACTTGTTTTTGCTGGGATTTCGATGGGTAATAAAATACCATATGAAGTTAAAATTTCTTTACCAGTCAATAAGTCGATAAAGTGATTGTGACTCTTTAACATGGGTTCGGTTATAAATATCGTTTCCTTGATGGGTTTATCACTTGGGTTGATGACGACTACAACCATTTCTTCAACTTGATCTGTCGTGCGTAGATAAGCGATTAAATTGGTACTATGAAGGAATTTAATATCGCCAATTCTTAAGGCTCGTTCTTGTTGTCTAAGACGAATGAGTTTTTGATGTAGAGAAAGGTATTGATTGCCTTTTTCAACCATCTGCCAATTCATCGGTGCCCGATTGAGCGGATCATCTCCACCAGGTGTCCCTATTTCTTCACCCATGTATAAATTAATCGTACCGGGCAGGGTGAATTGAAGAGTTTTAGCAAGTTGATATTGAGCCCAATCTTTCAGATCGGTCGCAATCCTTCCTAAATCATGATTCTCTAAAAGCACCCAAGATTTTAAGATAGTTTCAATTCCAGTTTCTTCAACCATTTGTGCAACATTGGCAGCAAAAACATAGGGTTGAATGGAACCTTTCATTGTTTGGATGATCAAATCTCTCAAGGGTAATAACATTGTTCCGTCCATGGATGGAGCCCAACCTTGAGGGTAATTATTTAATTCTCCCACGACGAGAGATTGAGGATTTGCTTGATGTGCTGCTTCTGTTAATTCTGAAAGATATTGATAACCTAATTCAATTGCCGTATCTAACCGCCATCCATCAATTCCCAACTTAATATAACGTTTGACGATGGAGTTAGCTCCCGAAAATAAGTACTCCCTTACTGCTGGATTAGGTAAGTTAAGTTCAGGAAGACTTGGTGCGTTGTGCCATAGACGGAATCCAGTTGGAAATTCTTTTCCAAACACAAACCAGTCGCGCAAGGGGCTATTGGGTTTACTTGCTTCAATAAATCTTGGTGATTCAATTGCCATATGATTAAAGACACCGTCTAAAACCAACTTCATCCCTTTTTTATTTAGGGTGATAATCATCTTTTTTAGGTCTTCAATCGTTCCATATTCAGGAGAGATCTTTTCATAATCATAGGTGTCGTATTTATGATTTGAATACGCTTCAAAGATGGGATTTAGATAAACGGTGTTAACGCCTAGATTCTTTAAATAATCCAGTTTGGTCATGACACTTTGAAGATCACCACCCCAGAAGGCTAATTCATGGGTCCAGTATCGAGTTTTGGCATCCTTAAATCCTCTTTGTGGGAGTGAATGCCAAGGTTGTAAACTTCTTGGTGCTTGATATAGGTGTGCTTTCGCTTTTAAGTTACTTGAAGGAACAAAACGATCCACAAAGATTTGATAAACAATGCCACCGTTTCTCCAATCTTTTTCTCTTGCTAAAAAAAGATCTCGTTTTTGGGAAGCTTTTTCTTGGTAGTGACTTTGTTTTTTTTCCATATCAAATCCTCAATGGTTTCTTATTACTAGATAGCAATCTAAGACTATTGATAATAACAAGAATGGTTGATAATTCGTGACTAATCACACCATATCTTAGTATCACAATGCCTAATAAGTTTGAAACCAACAATACAAAGATGACTGCGATCGAAAATACGACATTCTGGGTGATAATTCTTTGTGTTACTTTTGAAAGTTTGACCAAGTAAGGAATATTTTGTAATTGATTATTCATCATTACGATGTCGGCAGTTTCTAATGAAACATCGGTTCCATCACCCATCGAAACACCAATCGACGCTGTAGCTAGTGCGGGGGCATCATTGATGCCATCACCAATCATCAGCACCTTCTTTCCTTGGTTTATGTAGGTTCGAACAACAGACACTTTGGTTTCTGGTAAACATTCTGCATGGATCGTTTGAATGTTCATTTTTTGAGCAATCGCATAAGCGGTTTCTTTTTTGTCACCTGTCAGCATGACAGGTTCAATGGATAGTTCTTTTAACTGCTCAATGGCTAATCTTGAATCCTCTCTTACGGTATCTTGTAATGCGATAAAACCTTTAAGGATTCCGTCTTCAATAATATTAACAAGTGTTTTTCCTTCGTTACTAGATTTTACTAATTTTTCCTGCAAAGTCTTTTGAGATTTAAATGGGAAATTACCTATTTGGATACCATTTGTTTTTGATTTTACTTCTAAACCTCGACCTGGAATTTCTTTTAATTCTACAGAAATAGGTTTTACCTTTTGGAAATGCAAAGAAATAGCTTTTGCCAGGGGATGATTGGAGAGTTTTTCTGCGGCAACAACAATTGGAAGTAATCGTTCTTCTTCCTCTTTTGTTTCAAATACATGATCTACAACTTTAGGTTTTCCCGTTGTCAATGTTCCGGTTTTATCGAACGCAACGACATTAATATGCTTTAAAATTTCAATGTAACGGCCACTTTTAATCAGGATTCCCTTTTTTGCTGCATGGGATAACGTGGATAACAATGCAGGTGTAATCGATGCGACTAAAGCACATGGTGAGGCAACTACTAAAACAATAATACCTCTACGAAATGCTTCGCTTTCTGAAAGCCACCCTAATGAAGGCGTAAAAAAAATGACAAATAATGCAAGACCAATAACCACATAAACATAAACTTTCTCAAACAATGAAATTCTTTTTTCTGAACGTGTTTTTTCTTCTTGAGCTCTTTTAATTAATTGAATCATCTTTTGGACAACGGATTGCTGAGGATCTTTCGTCACTTGTACAAGAATCGGCGCATTAATAACCATAGAACCTGCAAAAACTTGATCGCCGACTAGTTTTTCGCTCGGATTAAACTCTCCTGTAATCGAGGATTGATCAATTGCTGCCCCACCTTTGGTAATCACACCATCTGCTGGGATTTGTTGACCTGGCTTTACGACAACGATATCATTCAATAACAAATGAGTGATTTCAACAGTTACTTCAACACCATTCACAATTTTAATCGCGTTTTTTGGAGCGATTTTAAGTAGATTCGTTAGTGCTTTTTCTGTTTGTGCCGTTGCAAACTCTTCTAAAACACCACTTACGGCAAAAATAAAAATCAAAACCGCACCCTCAGCATATTCACCTGTTAAAAACGCTGCAATGGATGCTGCAATCATTAAAAACTCAACATTTAATGATTTTTCTTGAATGGTTTTCGTTACACCTTCAACTGCTTTAGCAAATCCACCAATTGCGAAAGCTAAACCCCAAAAAATTGGACTGGTGGATAGTGTTTCTGTTAAACCACCCACAATCATAAAGACGAGTGAAATAACTACAGCTAATACTTCAAATTTAAGTTTGTGTTTAATGAACCAACTATATAAATTCATTAAAAATATTTTATCAAATTTGGACCCCATATACGATGGGACGACCATCTGGGTTCCAAGAGATAATCCAAGTGGAGGGTTGTTCGTTTCCTTGATATGAAATTGTCAGTTGCTCACATCCAAAAAAGGCAAAATGACCGATATTCGTAACCGTTTCACTTATCCATATTTCAGTAAGAGCACGATTGTTTGCAAAGGCCCCATCACCAATACGTATCAAATCAGGTGGTAAATCAATATTATTTAATTGTTCGTTTCCATAAAATGCGTAGCTACCAATTGATAACAGTGAATTGGGAAGCACAATATTAGTTAACGATGTTGCACCATAAAAAGCATAATCACGAATATCAGTTAAACCGTCTTCAAAGCGAATTTCAAGAAGAGATGTATTCCCTCTGAAAGCATATCTGCCTACCGTTTCAATCCTCCCTTGGAAATTGATTTCTCTTAAGGAGGTGGCACCATCAAAAAGGTAATCAGGAATGGAGTTAATTGATGCAGGGATGGTAATAGATTCAATTGCAGCGTTTTGCGAAAAGACACCTTCTCCGAGATATCGAAGGTTATCAGGGAGGATGACCGATTGTAATGGCGTACCTTTAAAAGCATTCGCACCTATGGAGTTTAACCCATTAGGAAGATCAATGTGCTCAAGGGAATCGTTATTTTGAAAAGCACCAATACCAATTTCTATTAGATTGATGGGTAAACCAACCTCAGTTAGAGCAAAATTGTTATAAAACGTATAGTCTTTGATTACCTGAATTTGATCGGGTAAATCAATCTCAGCCAATCGGAAGTTGTTACGAAAAGCACTTTCTCCAATTGTTTCAATGCCGGGATGTAATTGTATCGCTGTAAGATTGGTGGCGTTATAAAAAGCATAATCTCCAATGGATTGGATAGTTTCAGGAACTGCAAATGTCTCAAGGGAAATGTTATTTTCAAACAAATGATTAGGTATAACTTCAATGCTTGTGGAGAATTCAAAAGAATGCAATTGGGGTAAATCTGAAAACGCACCGACACCTATAAAATTAACCGTTTCAGGTAATGATATGGTTTCAAATTGGGTAAAACCAGATAAAGCATAATGCCCTATGAAAGATAATGGTTCAGTAATGGGGATTGGATTGAGGTTATTCACTTGGTAAAAACTAAAATGACCAATAGCTTCGATATTGTTTGGGTAGTTTAAAGACTCTAACGCGTGAGCGTTGTACAAAAAATAAGGTGGAATTGAGTTCGTATCCGTTGGTATTCTTAGGGCTTTTAACGATGGATTTTCCGCAAACATAGCAGGACCCAGAGGGACTCCGTCTTCGATAAAAACCTCTTGAAGATATTCATTGTTTGCAAATACAGCCGTACCCATGGTTTTAATATTACTGCCAATATAAACCGATTCGATGTTCGTGTTAGCAAAGGCTTGATCGCCAATTGCAACCACGGGTTGGTTGTTAATGGTGTGAGGAATCCTCACATTAGTTTCAGTAATACGATAACCTGTGATTTTGACACCGCCTTCGACTTTGATTGTGGAAAATGCGACCCCATTGCTTGGAACAAAGTAAGAAACGGTAGATAAAGCAAAGAGCAAACCACCATAAATCGTGAGGAAAAGGTGTTGAATGGATTTGTTGCTAATCCACAATAATAACCCCGAACCTAGTACGAAGATTGATATAACAAATAATGCAATAATGGGAAAATACGTACTTCCAGAAAAATAGGGTAAAAGAGTGCCAAAGGGTAAAAATACAATCAGAGATAGCCATCGATGGCCTTGATAAAATTTAGAGGCAAAGCCTATGGAGTACCAATAATAGTCTTTATCTAGCCATAAAATTAATATTGAAAAGAAAAGAGAAATAAGTAGTCCAATCCATAGAAAACCAATGGTGATAAAGTATAACAAGTTAACGATGGATAACAATGTCAAAATTAAACTTGGAAACCACCGAAGTTGAGTTTGTTTAACCTTTAATTGTGATAAATAGTGACCTTGATTTGCGGCTTTTTGATAAAACTTCAAGGCTTTTTTTAAATTAAGACTTACACCATCCCCCAATTCGTAACGGAGCCCTTCGTTAAATGAAGGGTTGGATGCAAACCGATCATTTTTAGGCATCTTAAATGATTCCTTTATAAGCTTCTAATGTCAAAAGAACACCGGAAATAATGACAAGTATTGTTAGTGAAAATGAAATCCAAATAACATAATTAGGAACTTGGTTTTCTTGTACCTTTGTGTAAGCGGTGTAGTAATCATCTTTAGGTTTTTTTCCAACAAATAAGAGCAAAAAGGTTTTACCACCATGTAAAAGTGGTGTAAAAATGTTTCGATTATAAACAAAGAAACCCCACGTCATAGTTAGTTGCACCGCGAATACTAACCAGATCCCGTCGGCAAAACCCTTTAGATCATATTTATTTTGCCACCACAAACTAAATACCATCACCACAAGTAATAAAATGATATTGAAAATGAAAAAAGTAAGCATTTGTTTTTGCAACTCTCTTTTGTGTTTTTTTTGTTCAGAGGTTAGCGGTGTTTTATTCATAACATTTCATTTGCATCAGTTAAATAATATAACAATTTAATCAGGACATAATAAAACTTGTTTGGGAAAAGTCTGTGGGGACGAAGGGCATAGACTTCATCATCACCGATTTGCAAACAAGGTATGGTGATAATCGCTCGGTTTTGTAATGAAAAATTGATGATTTGTTGGGTTTTTTCTTCTAGTTCTTGTGTCAATTTTGGCGTACGATAAAAGAGCAATGTGAGTTCATTTTGAATTTCTTTTTTAGCTTTGAGAGTTTGTTTATGTTCCTGAATTGCTGCATCTAATTGCTTGTCTGTCATGGTTAAATTCTGATTTTTTACCACCACAACATATATAAGACTTGCCTGTGTTCTGACCACCCAAGGCAAACGATCATAATATCTTGCAAAGAGTTGAAAATCTTTTGTATCTTGAATGGATTCAAATTGGTATTTTTTAAGGTTGTTCAGGAATGTGTCTGAACCTAAAGGGGATTGAATCTTAAATGGAGGCTGTTGTTCATCAATCATTCGATAATAATGTAAATACATTTGAATCGGAAACATTGCTTGTCTAGCCCAGATTAAAACAAATGTTAAACCAATTAAGAGTAGAAGTAAGATGGTTTCAAGATTAGTCGTGGTTTGATCAATAAAAAAATAGATTACAGTAAGCGTAGCGCAAAGTAAGGTGTAACTGCTAACTAAAAGAAAGATTAATAATCTTTGTTGTTTTAATTTAGTTTGATGAGTAATTAAGCGCTTTGCCATTGACCATATAAGGTAATTGCAAGCGTTCTGATAAAGATGCCACCATCAGGATACCAAGTGCCTGTTCCATCAGCGCGTGAATTCCAACCCATAAAGGTATAGCCTGCAACTGTACCAAAATCTGCAGGGAAAGTAGTACCATAATCAATCACGGTTCCATAAGCGACAACACGGTTTCCTGGGTTTGGCACCACAGAAGTTCCACCTGGGTGATTCGATCGGAACGTTACAACTGCTTTGATGGCCTGCCAGTGTGCGTATAACGTAATATCTTCATACAAGGTTGAAGGAAGTGTGGTTAAAGCTGGATCTCCTGGTTTTGTCCCTTCGTTATTAGGGAAGTTTTCCAAGACTTGATCATATAGATACCATCCGCGGAATAAATAACCAGTTCTTCTGGCTTGTGGTAAGACGAACGTTGATCCTGGTACGAAAGTCGTTGGATAAGTTTCATTAATCATTTCACCATCATTTAAATCATAAGTAATGGTGCGAATTGTTGGGGCCCATTTTGCATACAAGACGATCGATTGATTTGGCATCACATCGTTTTCAAAGTCCCATTCAATCGTTTGTGCTAAATCTAAATACCACGCAACAAAATCATAACCTGATCGAGTAGGATCTTCAGGTCTTTCGATTAACGATCCAACTTCTTGATCAAAGATAGTGTCTACTTGGGTGGCAGCCGTATTTGCTGTAAAGAAATAAACATTATACGCAGGTGTTTCGGATACACCGTTGCAACTTGCAAGAAAGACAAGTGCAGCCATACTCAACGTTAAGAATTTCCGTGTCATAGTTTAGGCCGCCCCTTTCTTTGATTTATTGGTTGATGAGGTTGAATTAATACTAGCAAGTTCTGAATCACTTAATAGGACAAAATGGTCTTTTGTAACTTCACGAAGCTTGGGTAAATTCGTTGGGCTATATTGATGCACTCGGGGATTATAGTGAGTCCGTTTACGGTTTTTTTCATAGTCTGGATCCGGTTGCGGAATCGCAGATAATAATGAAACTGTGTAAGGGTGGAGTGGGTTTTTAAATAATTCTTCTGAACTAGCCATTTCGACGACCTTACCATTGTACATAACCGCGATTCTATCGCAGAAGAAACGAACAACAGACAAATCATGCGCGATGAATAAAATGGTTAGACCGAGTTTTTCTCTCAAATTAAATAATAGATTGATGATTTGGGCACGAATAGACACGTCCAATGCGGAAATAGGTTCATCAGCTATAATCACGTTTGGATCCATGATTAATGCACGAGCAACACCAATTCGTTGACGTTGACCCCCGGAGAACTCGTGAGGATACCGTGACGCGTATTCAGGTGACAAACCAACTAAAGTTAAAACGTCAGCAACTTTTTTCTCGATTTCTTTCTTATTGGTATTTCCTTGGATAACTAGACCTTCACTAATGATTTCCTTGACCGTCATGCGTGGATTCAATGAAGAAATAGGATCTTGGAAGATCATCTGCATTTTTTGAGATTCTTTGAGGGTTTCTTTGGCACCATTAATGCGTTTTGCATCATTAATCTTTGCTTGGATTTCTTTAATTTTAATCGAGGCTAGGGCCTTGAGTTTTTTTACTTGTTCTTTGGTGTTGGCTTGGTTCGTTACTTTTGCTTGGGCAATAGGTAATTTAGCAAGATCTGTTTTAAGTTTTACTTTTATTTGAGTGATTTTCTTGTTAATTTCTTCGGTTTTTTTAGCGAATCTAGCACTCACAGCCTTTACGTCATTTTGATACTGTGTTTTGTTGGGTACTACCAATTTTGCGATATCTTTTTGGAATTTTTCCTTAATAACAGCCAAAGACTTTGTTTTTTCAACTGTGAATTGATTAATTAAAGTTGTTACTTTTGCTTTTGATAACACTTGAGTTGCATTAGCTTTGATTTGGGGTTCATAAGTTTTCTTCAAGTTTTCAACAATTTCGTAATGTTCTGCCTTAAGCTTCATCATTCTTTCTTCAATCGTTTTGGCGTCTAAAGCAGCAGAGTCTTTTAATCCAGCTAATTTATGTTCTAATTTTTCATTGGCAATTTTAATTTCGTTATTAAACTTTAAAAGAGCTTCGTTTTGTAATGATAATTTTGTCTTTCTGACTTTTTGGTTGAAATCAAAAACGACCTTTTGTAATTCAATTTGCATCAACGCATTGAGTTGATATTTATCTGCTCTATATTGATCAAATTGCTTTGAAATAACTTTTAATTCTGCTTCTTTTTCTTTGAGAAGTTCTTGCTTATCTAATTCAAGTTTTTCGATTTTGATAGCAGCTTCTTTTCTTAATTCAAGATCCTTAATTTTTGCAGGGTTGAGTTTAACAATATCTTCTTTTAATTGTTTTTTAATTTGGGCAATTGATTCCAAGAATCCTTGAATACCAGCACTAATCGTAATGTTGTTGAGCACAACGGTTCCGTCGGTAGGTTGATAGAGTTTAATAATGGTTCTACCTAATGTTGTTTTGCCAGAACCAGATTCACCGACAACACCAAATACTTCACGCTTATATACATCTAGCGTTACATCATCGACAGCCGGAATGTTTAATTTGCGTCTGCCCGAACCAACGCGAAAATATTTCTTTAAATGTTTTACTTGTAATACCTTTTCGGTATAATCAATCATATTTGCCATACTTATTTATTAATCTTTCCTCGGTTTTTTTGCAAGGTAATAACTGCCTCAGGTAATGGTACCTTTGGTGCGTCAGGATGTAAAAGCCATGTTGCAGCATAATGCGTATCCGTGACTTTAAAAAGTGGTGGTTCTTGTTCAAAATCAATTTCCATAGCGTATTTATTCCGTTCAGCAAATGGATCCCCTTTGGGTGGGAAAATCATATTGGGTGGAGTACCAGGAATGGCATCAAGTCGATTGGAAGTGGCTAGATTAGGCATTGATGATAATAATGCCCATGTGTAGGGATGTTTAGGGTTATAAAAAACTTCTTCAGCTTTTCCAATCTCCACAATCTTACCCGCATACATTACAGCAATTCTATCTGCCATATTAGCCACAACACCTAAGTCGTGAGTAATAAATATCACGGATAAGTTACGCTCTACTTTTAATTGGTTAATTAATTCAAGGATTTGTCCTTGTATGGTCACATCAAGGGCGGTTGTTGGTTCATCACAAATTAAAATTTCGGCATTATTTGCTAAAGCAATAGAAATAACGATACGTTGTCTCATTCCACCAGAGAACTGAAAAGGGAATTGATAATAACGCTTTTCTGCATCTGCAATCCCTACTTGTGTCATTAATTCAATCGCACGTTTTTTAGCTAAATCTTCAGGCATCCCGCTTTTAAAAATAAGCGATTCTGCAATTTGTTGACCAACCGTTTGAATTGGGTTTAATGAACTCATTGGATCTTGGAAAATCATGGATATTCTTGAACCACGTATTTCGTGGAAGAGTTCTTCCGGGAGCTTTGTTAAATCACGGTTTTGGTACATAATTTCGCCATTTTCGTAGATTGAATTACCTGCCAACAAACCAATAATTGCTCTAGAGGTGACACTTTTACCCGAACCAGATTCGCCAACAATGGCTAACGTTTCTCCTCGATGTAAATCAAAAGATACACCACGGATTGCATGTAAAATACCGTATTGAGTTTTAAAAGAGACAGCTAAATCTTTGACTGATAAAATTTTTTCACTCATACTATTCAACCCCTCTTAAGGATGGGTTAAAGGCATCCCGCAAACCATTACCAAACAAGTTAAAGGAAATCATCAAGATAGCGATATAGAGAGCTGGAAATAGCAATAAATAGGGGTAGGTTTGCATTTCTTGTTGACCTTGATCAATTAATAAACCAACACTGATCGCGTTTGAGTAGTTGATGATGCCTAAGAATGAGAATGAAGCTTCGGTAAAGACGAAAGCAGGAATTGCTAACGCATAAGATGTCACAATTAAACCTAGTGTATTGGGCAAAATGTGTTTAAACATAATCCGTAAATCAGAGGCACCAAGTGTTCTTGCTGCTAAAACATATTCACGGTTTTTAAATCGATAGAATTGCAATCGGCCAGTTCCATAAGACCCCAACCATCCAGTTGCAGTAAACGCAAAGATAATAACCCACAATTCATTACCAAATCGCAGAGTGAGCAAAGTTAGAACCGAGAGGAATGGAATCGAAGCTACAATTTCTACAAAGCGATCAAATAATAAATCAAGAACGCCACCATAATAACCAACAATCGATCCAATGGTAAGGCCAACAATTGCGTTAATGATGACGACAAGCAATGCCATGATTAAAGAAATTCTTGCACCCGACCACAATTCAGTGAATAAATCTTGTCCAATTCGAGTAGTTCCAAACCAAAAATAAGTATCTTCTGGTGCTGTTCCAATAAACATTCTAAAGCGATCAACACGAACTTTATATTGTAAAAAGGGTTGTTCTGGATTCGTCGGGTTTGGACTTTCAATAATCTGAACAATATCAATGATGTAGTTTTTAGCGAGATATTCTTCAAACTGAGAACGTGTAAGAGTTTGTACAACTGCAGCAAGAGGATCTTTACCAGCATCTAAATCAGAGAAATAGGTTGGGGGCATAAAACTTTGAATGTAATTGGTGTAGCGATAAGAATCGACTTTAACAGTTAATTCTGTGACATTTGCGTAATTTGGGTGATTCACATCATCAATGAGTTCTTCAGGGAATCCGGAAACAATAACGCCTTCACCAAAGGATTCATTCATTACCGCATGTAAAAATCGCTTACCAGCAGTAATAGTACGCGTGCCATCAAAAATGCCTAAATTTTCTAGTATTGGGATTTTGGGTTCTAAATAACCAAAACGGAAAGCTTCATCTGGACGTGTTTGAGCCAAATTATAAGACTTCATTTCAGGACCGACAATTACAAAAAACAAGATGCCCAGGATAATATAAAAAGCACTCAACGCACCCTTGTTCTTCTTGAATCGATTCCACGAGTCACGGTAATAACCAATTTCTTTTGTTTTAAGTGGTTTATCGGCTAAATAGGTGTTTTTAGAATGAACTAAAACAAGTTTGTTTTTATCAACCATCATGACATGATTTTCCCACTTCCAACACGTATTCTAGGATCAAATAAAGTATATGAAACATCCCCAACAATCGAAGAAAGTAAGCCGACAAATTGACCGAAAGCATTGATTAACATTAACATGGGATAATCCGGTGGAACTGCATTAAATGCATCTAAATAAATACGACCAGTTCCATCAACTCTAAATAATCTTTCGGTGATCAAACCACCGTTGATGATACCAATAATCCCGATAAATATTCCTGGTAAAAAAGGAACAATCGCATTTTTTAGCGCGTGTCTAAAAGTTGCTTGTCTTTGTGTTAAGCCTTTAGAACGTGCCAACAGCATATAATCTTGCGTTAATTGTTCAGTTAATTCGGCGCGAACACTTCTTGCTAAACCTGGCACACCCACAATAGTTAATAATGTGATGGGCATAATATAGGTTGATAAACTCCACCAAAAGTCTTCGGTGAATTGGCTTGCTGTCGCCACAACGTGACTTGGAACCCATTTTAATTGGAAAAAGAAAAAGTATTGTGCTAGGACAATAATGACAAAGTAAGGGATGGAAATAAAGACCATGATCCCAACAGAAATGATGTTATCAATCCATTTATTTTTATACAATGCTGCGAGAACACCAACACCTATACCAATCGGTATTGATAAAAAATAAGGAATAATATTGATTTGAATAGATGCGGGGATTTTTGAAAAATAGTAGGCACCAACGTCAGTTGCCTTATTTCTAGAAAATCCGAACGAACCATTAGTAATAATATTTCTTATCCATATCCAAAACTGAACTGGAATGGGTTGATCCCAACCTTCTCTCGCCTTTAAAGCTTCATACCAAGCTGGATCACCAAATGGGTCTAAATATTGGTCTGGCATCAACTTAATGAAGGCAAAAAATAAAAAAACTGTAATCACAAATGTGATTAACATTAGGAAGAATCTTTTTAGAAGATATTGGGTCATTTCTATACCTTTTTATAAAAAATATGCGTATTTAAATTATAGATTTTTGATTGAATGATGTAAATGATTTTCTTTATAGAATAACGCGCCTGGAAGATTGCTCTTTCCAGGCGCATTAATGAAGACTTTAGAAAACGAGACTAGGCTGGGAGTGAAGCTAAGTATTCAGCTTCAAAGGCGTTATAGAAACCATCAACCCAATCAGCATCTGTATTGAGATAACGGTATCTAGCAGCTCCCCAACCAAATGCGGTGGAGTAGAGTGGCCATGTGATTTCAACGTTATCTGCATATAAGACAGCGGATTGAAGAGTGGACATTGGAATGAGTGGCATTTGTTCTAAGAATGCTCTTTCGAAAACTGCCGTAATCTTCCAAACTTCTTCAGTTGCACCTGGGAATGGTTCTGCAGCAGAAGCGTCCCATGGTGTCGATTCGTTATAGACATATTCAGCTAAGGCGTAGATGGATCCACGATAGATACCAGCAGCTTTACCTTCTGAAGCTTGTAATTGTTCATACAACCAAGCAAATCCAGGACGTAATAAGTCACCAGTAGGTTCGTTAGTTTCTTCATCAATTTCTTCTTCAAAGATGAATTCTTCGCCTAATTCTACTAAGAAGTCATACGTGCCAGTTAAATCAATGTCGACATTTTCCATAATCCAAGACGTTGGATCTAGACGTAAGTCGACTTTAATCGTGTTGCCATTTTCATCTAAGGCACCAGTGAATGGAATGGTTAAACCAAATTGAGGAACAACTGCGCCACCGATTAAACCGAAGGCAGCATATTGCCACCAGACACCATAGGACACACCGAAACCAAGGTTAATTGGTAATAGATCGAAATCCCACGCTGAACGGAGGGCACCAATTGAAGATGATGCAACCGCGACAACGTTAATGATTAACTTGTCTGGGTTTGCTGGGTCAGTGTTGAATAAGGTTTCAAACATTGACTTGATGTAGTTTGCTAAAGAAACACTTAAAGCAGAGTTGGAGGTTAAGTATTTTAAGGTAACTGGACCCGCAACCGCTCCTGGAGTTAATAAGTAGTCGTTATAGGCGGCGTTAAATAATTGAATTGCTCTTTCTGGAATATAACCATTAGAACCTTCTGGGATATTTAAATCTTCGAGGTTTTGTAAGTGTAATGGTGATTCAGAGTAGTAGAGCGGATCTTGAATATAGGCTTTAGTGTCAACTGGAACTGGTAAGACTGATGGAGCATTTGGTGCGTACACCGTGCTGTTATAAGCACCACGGTTGAATCCAAAGAAGAGAGCTTGACGGAATCTTTCATCTTGCACGATTGGGTGCTTGACGTGTGGGTTAGAAGCTAAGGTTGATGGGGCGGTATTGACAATGATGTAGGAGGGATAGCCGGCCCATGAAGTCTTCACGTTTTCATTTTCAGCATATTGAGTGTAGTATTGACCAATTAATCCGACCGAGGATAAAGAACCAGCTTCAAATAAGTTCATATTTTCTTCAACCGTTGCGGTGAAAGCGTAAGAGATGGACTTATAGGTGATGGTGTCTTTACGAACGAAGTCAAAGTTCTTGTTTAAAACGAAGGATTGGTTTTCGTTCCAGCTCTTGATCACATAAGGACCATAAGAACGGAATGGATTAGCTGGCGTACCATAAGTTGAGTTAGCACCATCTAAAGATGCTGCATACACAGTTGGTTGAACTAATTGAATATTACCAAAACTTACAGCAAAGGATTGTGGGATGGCTTCATACGTTGTTAATTTAAATGTGGTTGTATCAATGACATCAAAACCAACATCTTCCCACGCAACTGGAGTTCCAGTGGTAAGTTGTTTGCGGTATTCGGCTGCATTTAAGATTGGTAAACCAGAACGGTTTGCGTCATCTTTATAATAGGATGTGGAACGGAAGTTATTTTGAACAGGATCTAAGAATTGCTTGAGAGTGTATTCGAAGGTATAAGCGGTGACTTGTGTACCGTCTTCGAAGAAAATATCATCTCGAATTTCAAATGTCCATTCGGTCGAATTGATTTTCGTCGCATTATCACGGTCATATTTACCATCAATGGTATAGTCGTTGCCTAAAGCATCTTTAGGGAACGAGGTTGCACCTTGTAAGATGGTGATAAAGTCAAAAGCTTCGATACTATATTCTCTGGCTTCAACTTTAGAAAAGTCGCCCACGAAATCAGCAACACCTTGTTCAATGGCCTTACCCCAGTCAACTTCGGAAGAATATAAAGTTGTGGAGAGTGAGGACATAATGTCATTTTCGGTGGCCGTTTCATACGTCATTGGGTTAAGAATAAAACGTTGAGCAGTTGAACTGATCGTTGAGAAGTAAGTTTCATCATTAGAATAGTTAGCTGTTTTGGATTGTAATGGTTCCCAATAAGCAAATAAGGTTAAATCATTTGCAACCGTTAATGGGAATTGTTGGGCTGCTGGTTCTAACCAAGTTAAACCAGGTTTACCTCTAAACCAACCCATGAAACGATATCCAGCACGGGTAGGAGTGGCTGGAGCAGCAAGTGCGCCGTTTTTAGCGACGGTTGCTGGAGCAACAGCAGATCCACCTCTAGCGTCAAAGGTAACCACGACGGTTTCTTGACTAGATGGAGCAACAGATGTCGTGCCACTTGAAGTGGTCGTACTTGTTGTTTGCGATGTGGCTGACGATGATGGTGTCACTCCACATGCGGAGAGAACAATGGCAAATAAAGTTAGGAAAAAACTAGACTTTACTTTTGAATGCATATAGCACCTCCATATGAATTGAAAATAATTATACATATAAATGCAAAAAAATGTAAATAAAAAAATTTATCAAATGTATTGACAAGTTAATTTGAGATAGTAAAACGATTAAAAATGTCCTATTTAACGCACAATCTAGTACTTATCGACTTTTGAATGAAAACGCTTTCAAGTATTGTGAAAATATACATTTTTCTATTTTTTAAGTGTCAAATTTAGTTGTTTTTCAAAAAAATTGCTAAGATCAAATGTTTAAGTTCATTGCAATTTATAAATATTTATTTAATAATGTTTAAAATTTAGGAGGAAGTATGAAATCAAATTTTAACTATTTATTGTTTTTCACACTCACATTGGTTGCGTGTGGTGGAGAAGTGACTCCAAGTGTGTCTAGTCAATCTAGTCAAATTGAAAGTTCAACAACATCAACTGAACTCTCCTCATCTATATTAGAATCTTCTAGCGAAGAAACTTCTTCAAGCGATTCTTCAGCTTCTTCAAGTGCAGTAACGAGCTCTAGCAGTACAGCATTAACGAGTTTAGATCGCATTAATTTGGATCTTGCCTCCTTAGATTACACTTTGGGTGCTGCATTACCTGCAAGAGGCCCTAATCGTTCCAATATAACCTGGACATCGTCCCATCCACATATCATTTCTACGGGTGGAGGCCATATTGAAATTCCTGTATATGGGCAATCTGAAACAGTTACATTAACCGCAACCGCAACTCATGGTGGTTTATCAGGCACACGATCATTAGAAGTGGTGGTCAATCCTATGTCTTATCCAACTTTATCAAGATCAGTTAAACTCCCATTCGAAAATACTTCTGAAGAATACTTGGTCACAAATAAACCTGAAATCGATGTTTATTTTTCCGAAACAGGAATGGTTCCATATATGGATTTAGAAACCTTTATGGGCATGGTGGATGGTGCAGTTGATTTTCCAATTCTAGATTTTGTTGCTGATGGTGATTTAATGGTGATGAGTTATCGATTAGAGGATGTGGATGAAAATAATGAACCCATCTTCTGGGATTATCAAGCATCCATTGATTTTCAAGCGAATACAATCACTGTTGATGACTTTAGTTTTTTTGGTAACTATGTTAAATCCACCGAAACTAACTTCTCAGATGGTTTAGTATTTTTAGGTGGAATCGGCATTGACTCGAATCAAGTGGTCATTGATTTAGATGATTATCGCATTGATTTAATTCGATACAACGACATGTATCTAGCTCCGGTGTCTATTCTCAATTTATTTTTCTTACACTCTCTTTACTATGATGTTTATTACAATGGCGACAAATTAATTGGTTTTGACACCTTCACCGCATTAGATAGTTCTAGTCCAGTGATCGGGCAAATGAAGACCAGTAGTTTTAATAATCAGGCTATGAGCAAAGATGTCAGACAATTAACGTTCCACTTCCTTGCGTTGGCTTTTGATTATTTTTATGGTTTAAAGGCTTATAAACAAATTGACAGTTTCTATGATTATCTTGCCGATTTTGCTGATCAAATTTTAACCGGTAATGATCAAAAGCTTTATCAAGGTTTGTTTGATTTCGCTTATGGTTTAGATGATCTACACACATGGCATGAATCACCTGGATTTTATGAAGCACCCACTTATGCAATTCCCTTAACTTCATTAAACCAATTAGGACCTGGTACTCAAGCTTTCTATCGCGGTCTATGGGCAAATGAGGATTTAATTGATGCTGCATTTGGTGTTGGCAATATGCCACCGAATTCAAGATTGTTAGATAACGATACCATCGCGGTTATCTTTATTAGAGGGTTTAATGTTGATACACCTACTTATGTTAATGATTTATTAGCCGCTTTACCTGAAACGGTTGAAGACGTCATTCTCGATATTTCCTTTAATACAGGAGGAAACGTCGGTGCAGTCTTTAGATTGTTAGGTTACATGACCGAAGAATTAATTCAATATAGTTCGATGAATCCTGCAGATGGATCTGCTGCCACTTACTTCTATGAAAGTGATTATGTTGCCTATGATTACAACTGGTATGTCATGACATCATCAGTGACTTTCAGTGCCGCTAACTTAATGGCCTCCATGTCAAAAGAAATGGGTGTCGCAAAAATTATTGGTACCAAATCATCCGGTGGCGCAGCGTCGATTGGTTTATTTGTTACACCAGATGGAACATTATTATTACGTTCTACGAATAATGTATTTGCCAATGTCTCTGTCGATGAAAATGAAAATCGTACCTACACTGATATCGAAGGCGGTGTTCCGGTTGATTACACATTATTAAATACATTCGACAACGCCTCAATCATTGCATTAATTAATCAAATAAGAGCTGAAGTTGCCTAAGATTATAAGTTTATTATCAAAACGTCCATAGTTGCAAATTGTGGACGTTTTTTTATGAAATCGTTGTAGAATAATTTTAGAGGTAATTTTATGAATCTTTTAAAAACAATGTCGGTTGTAGTGCCGTTCTTTTTAGTGTCTTGTGGAACTGTATCGGAATCAACACTACCATCAACCTCTGAAGTCGATCACACGATTACTGTTTACTTCTTAGCAAATAGCCCTGAAGTTGATTGGGTTAGTGATGGTGAGTTCACTTATCACATTCATTATTGGGGTAACGGAAGAGCATCGAATTGGAATGCATTACCAACATTAAATGAGGAGAGTGAAGGCCTTTATTCATATACATTCCAACCAACTGAAATGGATGATTATGCTCCAACTTCATTGTTGTTCTTAAGAAAAAATCAAGCAGGTCAAATCGTCAATCAAACCAAAGATTTAGTGTTTGTGGGGAATGAAACCTTATTTACATTAACCAGTTGGACAAGCCAAGATGCTTGTGGTGATTGTGTTCCAAGTACAACCAAATCCGATGGTACTTGGTCTTTTTACCAAGCTTAAATTTCAATCCATTTATCCTGATTGGGTGTCGGCAATATTAATTGCTTTTCGTTTCGTATAATAAATGCATGATCATTAAAAACAATCCCGATCTAAAAAAGAAAATTAATCAATATCTTGAAATTCATCGTTTTAATGTTGATTATTCGGACACATTGATTCGAAATATTTTTATTCAACAACCCTTGTTGAATCATGCGTTGATATTACCAAAAAAAGAATCTGACTTAATTAAACTGGTTGAAGATAAAATTCAATCAATCGTCATAAAAGATGAATCACCTAATGTTAAAAAAACACTTCTCAAAAAGGCTATTCACAAGCAAGTTGGTCTATTAAATCCAAGTCAATTCAAGAATAATCCTTTTCAAAAGCTCAGCCAAAATAAATCTAAGCTCTTCAATGGGTGGCATTTGGTGCAAGAAT
>JBMSKF010000014.1:0-21881 GCA_049419605.1 Bacilli bacterium | reverse complement strand
ATTAACTCAACATTATTCTCATAAGAGGGATCGATTGTTTTTAGACCATCACCAAGGTGAAATTGAAGGTTAAGATTTAATTTATTAGCATTGTGCTTCGCCACATTGAGCGCTGATTGACTTATGTCTGTCGCAGTAATTTTCCAGTTTGGTTGCATCGACTTAAGTGCGAGAGCGATTGCACCACTTCCAGTGCCGACATCAATGACGTTGATTGATAGTCTTCTTGGAAATAATTGAGAAGCATGCATAACCAGTTCTTCTGTTTCTTGTCTAGGAATTAAGACACTAGTGTTAACTTCAAGTTGTAAACCTAAGAAGGTTGTATAACCTAGGATATAAGCTACAGGTTCGCCTTTTTTTAATCGCTCCATTTGTTCCATGAAAACTGAGTAATTCTTCATTTCAATATCAAGGTTCGTTAATAAAACATGGACGGTTTGAAACTGGTGATGAAACTGCAGTAATTGATGGATGGAAAAAGTATCAACTGCGCCAATGCCAACAAATTGCAGCGCTTGTTGATAAACGTGTTGAATTTTCATTCTCCACCTAAAAGTTTTTGTTGTTGATCGAAATGGTTTAAGGCTTCTATGATATCTTCAATTTGCCCTTCCATGACACGATCTAATTGATTAATGGTAAATCCGATGCGATGATCCGTGACACGATTTTGTGGATAGTTATACGTGCGAATTTTTTCACTACGTTCACCTGTCCCAACTTTAAGTTTTCTTTCGTTGCCAACTTTTTCATCAATTTCAGCTTGCTTATGGGCTTCTAATTTTGCATACAACATTTTCATCGCTAATTCGCGATTTTGAATTTGGGATTTTTCAATTTGGCAAGAGACGACAATTCCTGTTGGTAAGTGGGTGATTCGAACAGCAGACTCTGTTTTATTAACGTTTTGACCACCAGCACCTTGTGAACGATATGTATCAACTTGAAGATCGTTTGCATTGATAACAATATCAACTTCTTCAACTTCAGGCATGACGAGAACAGTAGCGGTTGAAGTATGAATACGTCCTGATGCTTCAGTTGCAGGTACGCGTTGAACGCGATGAGCACCAGATTCAAATTTTAATTTAGAATACACTGCATCACCTTTGACCATAAAGGTAATGGTAGATTGGCCACCTGCATCAGATAGCATTTGAATTTTCCAACCATTCTTTTCACAATATTTGGTATACATTCTAAACAAATCACTGGCGAAAATAAAAGCTTCGTCGCCACCTGCTGCACCACGAATTTCAACCACGATATTCTTGTCATCATTAGGATCTTTAGGAATAAGGTGAAACTTTATTTGTTCCATAAGTTTCGCTTGAGCTTCTGTTAGTTGTTCAACCTCTACCTTACCTAGTTGAGCAATTTCAGCATCGGCATCATTTCTCATCACGAGAGCATCGGCTAAATTCTTTTCATTGGTTTCAAACGTGTTAAAAAGGGTGACAACCTTATCCAAGGTTGCTCTTTCTTTAGAAAGTGTCTTAAATTGTCGAGAATCACTCAATACGGATTCTTGAACAAGTAAATCATCAATCGTGGTTAAACGATTACGCATCACTTTAAGGCGATTTCTTAAATTTTCTTCCATTTATAAGACCTTTCGTATTTTATCATAGGCATCGCATTTCTTAAAAGGTTTTTCTTCATTTTCCTATTTAATAAGGGGGATAAATTGAGTATAATTAATGCAACCAAACTTTATGGCATACAAGGCACTTTACCGAACCTATCGACCGCAACAATTTGCACAAGTTGCCGGTCAACAAGCGATTGTAAGAACATTACAAAACGCCATTATCAATCAAAAGCTTTCCCATGCTTATTTATTTTCTGGACCAAGAGGGACAGGCAAAACTTCGTTAGCAAAAATATTTGCTAAGGCCTTAAATTGTGAAGTATCTCAAAATGAACCATGTGGAAAGTGTGAAAATTGTTTAGCTCTCCAAGAAAATCGTCACCCAGATATCATTGAAATCGATGCGGCGAGTAATAACGGAGTGGATGAAGTTCGTGATCTTATCGATAAAGTTAAATATGCACCGATTAAAGGGAAATACAAAGTCTATATCATCGATGAAGTCCATATGATGACGTCGGGTGCATTTAATGCTCTTTTAAAAACTTTAGAAGAACCTCCATCCCACGTCTTATTTATTCTTGCTACCACCGAACCGCACAAGATTATCCCCACGATTTTAAGTCGTTGCCAACGTTTTGATTTTGGAAAAGTAAATGCAAGTGATATCAAAGAACGTATACAATTCATTCTAAAAAATGAACAAATTCCTTATGATGAAAAAGCTGTTCAAGCCGTTATTCAATTGGCGGATGGTGGCGTCCGTGATGCTTTATCCCTTCTAGACCAAGTCATCGCCTATACCGGTGGACGTTTTGCAGAAAAGGACATTTTAGATTTGTTTGGGTTGGTTAGTCTTGAAGATAAAATTGAACTACTTACTGCAATTGGTCGAAAAGATACGTCAACCATGATAGGTAAAATCGATGCATTTGTTCAAAAGGGTGCTGATTTAAAAAGATTATTGATGGATCTATTGGTAATCTTAAAAGACTTATTAATTCTTGTAAAAACACAAGCAGCATCGTTGATGTCTGTCCTTAATGAAGCTGAAGCGAATCGTATTTTAGAGGATTTATCGATTAGTATGATTCCTGCTTTATCTGAAGCAATCATGGGTATTCAAACGGATGTTAGAAATCCTTCGGCAATTCCTGGTTTGCTTCAACTCAAACTTTTACAATTAGAGATCCCTGAAAGCACCCCAAAAAATCCACCTAATATTTTTGAAGTGATGAAAGGGAAATCTGAAAATTCTTCAAACAGTGGTACGAAATCAAATACGAACACTCCTCCTGTCGCCATTGCCGAAACCGGTGAAAGTCTTTACATAGATGATGTCAACATGATCAAAGTCATGGTCATGGGTGATAAAGATGCTAGACAAGATATCTTACAATCCTGGAAACAAATTGACTCCATGCTTTTTCAACCGCAATTTGCTGCTATTGCAGCCTTATTAAAGGATGCGAGACCTTATGTTTTAAGCAAACACATTCTTGCATTAGAAGTGGATCAGGCAAACGTTGCCCTTCAATTAAATTTAGTGGCCAATCAACCTTTGATTCAAAAAGTGATGCAAACCATCGCAGGTTATCAAGGTGTTATTTATGCAATTAATCGCCAAGAGGCTGTTAAACTGAAAAAATTATTTATGGATTTGGCACAATTAAATAAATTACCAACAAAACAAGAGACTCCACCAACCGTGAAGAATTGGACATTCAAATGAAACCATTAAAAAGTTTACAAGCTTTAATCGAATCCTTTGAAAAACTACCTGGTGTAGGCAGTAAATCTGCTGAACGAATGGCTCAGGCAGTTTTAGATTTAAGCGAAGAAGATGTTCAACAATTCCAAGAAAGTCTAGGTGCAGTCAAGCATTTAGTTCATCCCTGCCAGACATGTGGAGTCTTAACTGAAGAACCCCATTGTGATATTTGTACATCATCTAGACCGTACCAAACCTTAGTGGTTGTAAGTTATTCTAAAGATGTTGTCGCTTTTGAAAAACTAGAATCACCGCTATTTCGTTATCAAGTATTAGGTGGTGTCTTATCGGCAAGTAAAGGCTTCGGTGTTGACGATCTTCGTATCGATCAATTACAAAAAGAATTAAAAAATCACCCTTATCAAGAAGTCATCATTGCCACCAATCCCACACTTGAAGGTGAAACAACAGCCCAATTTGTTGCCAATATGTTAAAAAATTCAGGTGTAACGATTACCCGTATTGGTTATGGGTTGCCAATGGGTGCGCATGTAGATTATGCCGATGCTCTAACCTTATCAAAAGCTTTAACTGGCAGAACGAAAATCAAAGGAGAATAACATGTTTATTACCTTAGAAGGACCAGAAGGAAGCGGCAAAACTTCCGTAATGAAGGAAGTGATTGCTAGACTAAGAAAAGAAGGTTTTTTGATTGAAGAAACACGCGAACCAGGTGGTACGCCAATTGCCGAACAAATTCGCCAAGTGATTCTTCAAAAAGAAAATACCAAACTTGATTCTCGTGCAGAAGCGTTACTGCTTGCAGCAAGTCGTCGACAAAACTTAGTTGAAAAGATTTGGCCCGCACTCAAGGCTGGGAAAATTGTCATTTGTGATCGGTTTATTGATTCAAGTTTAGCTTATCAGGGTGGGGCTAGAGGTTTAGGAGTTGAAGCAATTTTAAATATCAATCTCTTCGCCACAGAATCCTCCTATCCTCAATTAACACTTCTGTTTGATATTCCACCAGAACTAGGTTTAAAGCGAATCGCCGCAAATGCGAATCGTGAAATTAATCGTTTGGATTTAGAACAATTATCCTTTCATGAGAAAGTTCGCAATACCTATTTACAATTAGCTAAACGTTTTCAAGATCGATTTGTGATCATTGATGCTTCTTTAGATTTACAAACCGTAATTGAAAATACGTATCAAGCCATTCACCAACGTCTTTTATGAATATTGCGAGTTACTTACTTACTCAGCAAAAACCAATCTTTGATTTATTTGCCCACGCGTTAAAAAAAGATAAGTGGAGTCACGCTTATTTATTAAATGGTTTTCAAGGTCAACCTCTTCAAGATATTGCCCTCTACTTAGCTCAATCTCTTCTTTGTGAAAATCCACAACCTTTAGCATGTGGAATTTGTTTAACGTGTCAACGTTTCATCAATAAAGATTACACTGATTTAATTATTATTGATGGTAGTGAAGCATCCATTAAAAAACAAGACGTCTTAAATTTAGAATCAAGGTTTGCGATTACTGGTTTGGAAAAGGCTAGTAAACAAATTTATTTGCTTCATCAAGTTGAGGCGATGACTCCAGAAGCCATCAACGCCTTATTAAAATTTTTAGAGGAACCCACGTTAGATGTTTATGCTATTTTAACCACTACCAATCTCGATGAAGTATTACCAACCATTCAATCCCGAAGTCAGGTCATCCATTTTAAACCCAATCAACCTGAAAAATTAATCAATGATGCGCTTGCGATCGGTGTAGAACCCTCCGATGCTGAATTATTAAGTTTTGAATGTGGATCGAGTGAAGAAATAAAAATTAAAAGTGCGGATGAATCATTTATTGTATTCAAAAATCAATTCAATCAATTTTGCCAGCAATGGATCCAAAACCCGCAAGCTGCAATGCATGACTTTCGCATGAATTGGTCGCCACATTTAACCGAAGTTGATCAGGTTAGAGTCTTTATTCAAAGATGGTTAGTCATCCTTACCGAACTCAGCAAATTGGTTGGGAAACAACAAGTGATTTTAAAATCTTATGTTAAAATATTAACAGGATTAAGTTCATTATTACCTAGTCCATATCAAGCGATGAATGGTTTACAACAACGTTTGTCTCGACTTGATAAAAGCACCAATCTAAACCTTTTTCTTGAAGGAATGATGATAGATTTTCTGGGAGTATAAAATCATGGAAACACAATCGCAAACCCCATATTTTGTTGGCATTCAAGTCAATCATTTACCACGATTGCAATATTTTTCAACCACAAGTACAGCCTTTCAACCACAAGATATGGTGATTGTTGAAACAGGTAAAGGTTATGAATTAGGGGTTGTCAAAACTAAATTAAAAGCGATGAGTGAATATCGCTATCCTTTTCAGCTAATGCCGATTATAAGAAAAGCAGAGCCTCGTGATTTAGCTGCTCAACAACGCAATGAAAAAGATGCAAAAAATGCCATGTTATTTGCAAAAGATCTCGTAAGAACCATGAAGCTTGATATGGAAATATTTGCCGCAGAATACAACCTTGATCGTTCCAAACTTTATTTTTTATTTCTTTCTGAAGACCGTGTTGATTTTAGAGAATTATTAAGAGCACTAGCAACTCAATTTCATACACGCATTGATTTAAGACAAGTAGGTGCTAGAGATCGCGCTAAGCTTTATGGGGCAATTGGTATTTGCGGATTACCACTTTGTTGTACAACCTTTCTCAATGAATTTGATAACATTTCCATCAATCGGGCTAAGAACCAAATGCTCACATTAAATATTCCAAAACTAACTGGTCATTGTGGAAAATTACTTTGCTGCCTTAAATATGAAGATGATGCCTACACTGAAATCAAGGCCACATTACCTCATGTGGGTGATCGTTACATGATTGATGGGGTCAGTTTTAAGGTCACTTCGATGAATGTCTTAACACGGGTTATTAAAATTGAAAATCAAAATCGCGATATTCAATTTCTCCATGTCGATGAATTAAATAAACATCCCAAGGGAACCACGAACGCATGAAACGCCGTAAGTCTTTTAGTGAAAACCAATCCAAAAAAGGGCAATTATACTTAGTCGCAACGCCAATTGGAAACCTTGAAGAAATCACACCAAGAGCAATTGCTACTATGAATCTTGTCGATGCTATCGCTTGTGAAGATACGCGAGTAAGTGGCAAGTTATTGCAACATCTTGGTATAAAGAAAACGTTAATCGCTTGTCATGAACATAATGAATTGACAGTCAGTAAACAATTAGTGGAAATGATGCTAGCAGGTCAATCCATCGCTTATCTTTCCGATGCTGGTTATCCTGGTATTTCTGATCCCGGACAACGCCTTGTTCAAGCCGCGCTGACGGAAGACATTCAAGTGGTGGTCATTTCTGGACCTTCAGCAGTGTTTAATGCACTTGTCGCCAGCGGTCTTGATACTGCAAAATTTTATTTTCATGGATTTTTGAGACAAAAAGAAGCTGCAAGACTTGATGAAATTAAGGATCTTTACCGTCGTCCAGAAACTTTAATCTTCTATGAAGCTCCCCATCGCATTGATGCCACGCTACGAAATCTCCTAGAAGTGTTAGGCAACCGTAAAGCGTGCATTGCTAGAGAACTTACGAAAATTCACGAAGAATATATTGATGGAACCCTTCAAGAATTAACTGAAATAGATCCCGCAACTCTAAAAGGGGAAATGGTTGTCCTTGTTGAAGGTAATAAGGATGAGTTTGGTATTAAGCTTTCGGATGATGAAATTAGAAAAGCTGTTGATGCATTAACGGCCACTGGCATTTCAATGAAAGATGCAATTCGCCAAGTTTCTGAAATGACGAAAATGGCTAAAAACTATATTTACAAAGTTGTCCATCATCACTAATTATTTTTTTCTTTTTCTAAACGCTTCTTTTCAACGATAAAGCTTGCCCCAATAACCCCACCAAATATCGCAAAACCAGTTAAGGCAATTAGCAATCCTTCGCTAAGATAAGGTGTCCAATAGGTTACTTGATAGTCCGTTGGGCCTACCCCAGATAAAAATCCAATAAATCCGCCTTGTGAAGCATAAATCGGCGTAGTGTCTTTAACACCTCCAGCTTGAATTCGTGTCACCTTCCAACCTGGATCAAAGGGTGTATTTAATACAATCATTCTTGGGGATTCAAAGTTAGTGGAGAATTGCCGAGAATTGGCAGAGTGCTTAAAGTTTTCTAGTGGGAATGCTTGCAGCTGATCAAGGCGTTGTACCATCGCTTGATAGGGTTCTCTGAACAAGACTGGGTAGTACATACTACCTTCTGTAAATTTAGGAACAATAACAATTCGGGCAACTGGTCTAGTTGGATAATAACCACGCATGAATTTAAAGGATGTATTCACAAAGGAATGTGCATCACGAATGATGATGTCACCCGCTTCATCAAAAAAATAAACGGTAGCATAATGGGATAATCTTAGTTGTAAGGCAAAGAAATAATCATCAGGACCTTCTCCAAAATTTGTACCACTTGTAGGCGTAAGGTGAATGGGTAAGTATTCACCATTGAATTGGCCAATCGAACTGTTATTTCCCACTGGAGTTGCTTCACACGTTTCTAAGCGATCAAGAAGACTGGGATTAAAGATGATGGGATTACCCAATGCGTCTTCACAACGTACTAAGTTAACATTGGCATTAATGCGAGCAATGGATCGGGTTGGTCCGGCACTCACCGTTAAATTGGGTGCTTCCACCAAGATGGCATCCACATCTTCATTAGCAAGGATAACGCCTTGAAGATAGGCTTCTTCATTCGTTAAAACTTCTGTTGTAGAGTTGGTAAAAAAGGTATTTGCAAATTGCCCTTCAACTTGATTATTAGGATACAAGGTGTCATAACTAAAACCACCTTCAATAAAATTTTGATTGATATAAACAGAATTTTTATTCGTCGATAAAGTGTTACTTTTTACAAACCCATGAGGAACATTTTGGTATAAATAATCGTATACACCGGTTTCAGGATTGGGTTCACTCGCCCTTGTGTAGGAGTCATATACATTTTGCATGATGTAATATTTGACACCTAAAAAAGTATCAAGATTATATCGTTTTTCATGATAGCCCATCGACCATCCACGATAGTTATAATTCATGTGTGAATAATTATTAAAATCAGAAATATAGAAATTATAAAGGGAGTGAAATGCGGTCATGCCGTTATAACCTAAACGCATGCCTAGATTTGTGGATTCGCCTGCATTTAAATTATAAATTCGGAAAAATTGATCGTCATCCGCTTGAATTTGTTTAACAATTTCTCGTTGATCGCGAATTAAATCAAGGCCATTATCGATACGGTTTGGGTAACTGACCAATCCGTGCATATTCATGATTAACGTACCCATGACAATCGCTTCAAAAAATATCGCAGTCTGCATGGTATCTGGTAAGGATTTTTTTCGATAAGATTGCCGTAAATAACCATATACGACAACCATATAAATCAATGCAAATATGGCGACATAGAGACGTTCATTCATCGAAGAAAAGAAAAATCGATTTTCATTTGCAAGCGCAACGAGCAAAGCATAAATGGCTAACGAAAAGACACTTGCAAAAGAAATGTCATAATACCAAGGTTTGAACTTCATCCGATCTTCAAAGTTAATGGCAATGTAGGTGATGAAAATGGTCACAACAAATATTTGCCACCGGCCATAATCAATCGTAAAACCATGAACGAGTTGATACGTAAAGGGTGTAAATAACATGAATAAAATCAATCCTAAACCCAAAAAATGAGACCATTTTCGCTTTGTATAATTGTGGATAAGAGAAGGAATCAAAAGCATCGTTAAAGGAGTATAGACAAATAAACTTGAAATCGTGTTGTCGTAACTACCTGTGTTAAATAAAGTTGAACTGCGGTTACTCACCGTAGGAAATAAGAATGAAATTAAAGGATAGAACTGATTGTACGGTTCTTCTGCACCACCTTGATTTCGCCAAATCGTCAATAACGACCAAAGCTCCTGCCAATCTTTATCTTGGAATGCAGCGACTAATTGATCTAAATACCACGCTTCTCCTACACGATTTGAGGTTACCGCCACCATCACCGAAGGTAGAAAAACAAAAGCAGACATCATGATACCAAGGGCAAAGGCAATAACTCCAAGACCTGCAACTTGACCATTATCAATCCAAGACCGTTTAGAAGCTGTTTGTAAGTAGCGGAATATTGCATAGAAAACGGCTGTAAAACTCGTAGAAACTAAAAAGAAATAATTCGTAATGCCCATCAAGAATAAACTCAAAGCGAGAAAGCGAAAGTTTTTTTCTTTTAAAAGTTTTTCTACACCGAGAATGACTAAGGGAAATACAACAGCCACTTCCATGAAGTGATTAAACCAAAGGTAATATGCCATCCATCCTGAAAAACCATAGGCCATGGCAAAGATACGCGCATGGTTTTCTTTAACTTTGAAATATTTTAGTAAAAGGCGAAAGGTTAAGGATGCGCCAACCATTTTGCCAATCATGAGAACGGCTAAACCTTGAGGAACTAGACCTCGAGGAAATAATAAGATCGGCATAAAAAAAGGATTCAGGTAATAATAAAAGGAGTTTGAACCAATATGGTTTGTCCCTAGGTAAGTGGAGTTATCCCACAATACAAATTCACCGGTGCGAAAAAAATGGGTCCAATCATCATAACCATTTAAATAAAAGGGAATTTGTTGTAAGACATAATCACCACTTAAAGGGATTGTGAATAAATTCGTGACCAAGGCATAGGCATAAAACATCACTCCCATAAAAGTGAGATAGCCAATGTATCTTAATAACGATTGTGGATCGGCCCAAGCATCGCGAATCGGCTTCGTATAAATGAGCCATTTCCGATGGATTGAGCGTTGTAAGGTCAACCATTGCATAGGCTTATTATACCTTTTCTTTAGGGGTTGCTTTAACGCCGTGTCGCCCTTCAATAAATGCTTTCATCAAGCCAGGTAAAGGAGAAAAGAAACTATATTTTTTTGCAGTCACGGGGTGAATAAATTCAAGCGCGTATGCATGTAAACCTAATCGTTTGATGGGATCCGTTAATGCATGATACTTATCATCACCAATGACCGTGTGACCTAATTCTTTTAAGTGAACGCGAATTTGGTTTTTACGTCCTGTATCAATTTTTACATCTAAAAAAGCATGATTTTTCAATTCTTTTTTAACGACATAATGCGTAATCGCTTCTTTGCCTTCATCATCTTCATATTGCCGGGAATACATCAGTTGCGTGGACGTTTTATGTAACCATGTATGAATGGTTTTCTTTTTTTCAACAGGGACACCATCGACGATCGCATAGTAGCCTCTTTTAGAGACGATACTATTCCATTGCTTTTGCATTTCATCTCTTAATTCTTCTTGTTTGCAAAACATTAAAACACCAGAGGTATCACGGTCAATACGATGAACCACATACAAGCGCGCATGGGGATCCTTTTCTCGGACGTAATCCATCATGACGCGGAAGGCGGTTTGACTTTTTTCGTTATCCGAAGCGATTGTTAGTAATCCAGTGGGTTTATCAATCACAAGAAAATCTTGATCCTCATACAAAATCTTGGGGGTTGGTAATGGTTTTTCTTGAGGACTATATTTACCAATCATGACAATATCACCTGGCGTTAAGACAAAATTAAATTGACTGATTGGCGCGCCATCGACCATCACTTGCTTTCTGGTCAAAAGCGATTTGATGTTATTGCGACTCATATGTTTTAATTGAGAACGTAAAAAATCCATCAAGATCATCGACTCTTTCACGGGATAACTTTGAATCGCTCTAGCGATTTGCTTTTGTCTTCTTAAATTTTGCATACAATTTTATGGCCTTCATCGGCATTCTTAATCCAGAAAAAGGCTTCTTAAGTGTATCATCTTCAAACCAACCCATAAATCGATACCCTTTTTTCTTCGCTTTAGGTTGAAGTGTAATATCTTCCCCAATATAGAACTTACCGGTGGGGAGTAATTCTCCACCATCGACATGATAATAAATGCTGCGTTTTGATCTTAAAAACATAACTAACCCTATTAATGAGATTAATGAGATGGCAATCACGTAACCAACTATCGATTGCTGGCCATAAATACTAATGGTTACAACATTTGAATAATAACTGACATAATCAATGATCGTTCCGTTCACACTATAAATAGGTAAGCGATACCGGACACGATATTGAAAGGTTCCATTTCGATAGGGGGAAAAATGATCGTGATTCGCTCCACCAATGTTACTAAAGTCAGAACTATTTTGTGGAGCAGCCTGCCATTGGAAACGAAGATCTTCTTTAAGAGGTTCGTATAGAGGTAAAGATAATGTCATTGTTTTTGATTCAAATTCAACACCTGCTACTGATTGTGATAATTGCGCAAGCGCAATCGCGGGATTAAGGTAATCCCAGCTTGCATAAACCGTGGTGTCTTGTAGAATCGGTAAATCAAAGTCATGAAATCGAGTGAGGTTTTCATCTTGATACCAACCTTTTAATCGGACATTATCACGCGCAACAAAATCATTCGGAGCATTAAAGTAAAAGTCACCGGCATTTAATTGAATGACTTTTTGTTGATCATCGTTCACAATCACAAATGAAAGTTGCACGATTTCTTGACTAGGATGAGGTGTAGATAACCCAATCAAAAAAGCGGTCGCCAAGGCAAATAACGTCATCTTAATCCACCTGATTAAATCGTTGGACCGTCAAGGTAATGGTTAAGTTACCGTTGCGTTGTCTTAATTCATCCACCATTTCTTTTTGCTTCGTCGATTTTTTAATCACAATATGATACGTCAATTCAAAAAGGGTTCCAAAATCGATCGTTCTAACACGATTAATAGCATAAGATAAGCAATATTTTTTTAACAAATCGTCAAATAAGTTTTCATAATTTAAACTTTCAGGAACGACAATTCTTAGGGCTAAATTTTTCTCAGAGGTTTTACCAAAGCGTAGGAAATATAGCACAAGGATGACTGCCATCATGAATAATGTGAATATCAACGCAAAGGCAACATAACCCGTCCCAGCAATGACACCAATGACAACGGTTAATAAAACATACGCAATATCTTCAGTATTCCTTTGATTGGAACGAAATCGCGTTAACGCAAATAACCCACCCACAGCAATACCTGCTGCAAGGTTGTTCGCGAGCATGATTATTAAGACCGCAACGACTGGAGGCATAATCGCCATCGTCCAGGGGAAATCTGAGACGTAGCCATCCTCTCTTTTAACAAACATATAAAAATAAGCAAGCGCAACCCCAAGAACGACGGAGGAAATCATCACCACTAGTGCGATGGCTACTAAACTATCTAAAGTCGTATTGATATTGTCAAACATCGTTGCCAATCTCCTTTGCGAGGCTATGTTCATAAGCCTTGCCATATTTTGAAAAAGTATTGAGATAGATTTTTAAGCGGGCAAGCGTTTTCGCAAACCATAGAGGCATGGCTTCTCCCACTTTTACTTCCATCAATACCATATCTTTTGCAAGTAAAAGGGTTCCTTTTACACTGCTTTCAAAATCAAAATTATCATATCGCGTATGAATGTGATGGTCAAACGTTACCCTAAATTCAGGATCCTTTTTATCGAAGAATGCTAACCGGTCATATTCAATAAATACAGCTTTTCTCAATTGATAGATTTGCGTCATATATTTTAATTCTTTAAGGATTTGTTGATCATGAAAGCCTTCTCTGATAGGTACAACGCCTTGATTCATAAATTGATCAATTTCGTCTAACGTTAATGAGGCTCTTCTTTTCGTGACGACACCTTTGATTTTTCTTTTAACTTCTAGGAAGACTATATTGGTTTGATCGCCTTGAGTACCATATTTTCTTATTCTCAGTTTTTCTTTAAA
This sequence comes from Bacilli bacterium, assembly GCA_049419605.1. GTDB lineage: Bacteria > Bacillota_I > Bacilli_A > RFN20 > CAG-826 > UBA970. Next base: position 8,614 of record JBMSKF010000014.1, on the reverse strand, counting down.
ATCAGGTTTTAACAAAGATAAAGAAATAAGTTGGTGATCGGGGGTATCAAAGTATACATTCCTTAAATGATAGGTTTGTCCCGCTTTACAAAAAGGATCAAACATCATATTTCGCTTAATCGAAATCAAAATTTTGTCATACTGTTCACGGGTAAGGATGAACTTTTTTTCATAACGTTGAAAAACACTTTTACTTTCTAGCATTGATTTAATTATACCCCTGCATTCAGCAAAAACTTAACCAATTATTGACACTGACCTTTTCGGTCAGTATAATGAGGTTATGAAATTCACGAATAGTCAGATTTCAATTATCAGAGCAGGATTTAAGGTCTTTGGTGAACATGGGAAAACCAAGGCATCAATGGCCAGTATTGCGAGGATTGCTGAGGTATCAAAGCCTTTGTTATTTCACCACTTTGGTACTAAAGAAAAACTCTATAAAGGCTGTTTACAATACGCAAATCAACTCCTACAATCCATTCATAAACCTCTTTCACAAACGGGCTCGATAATTGCACAATTAAAAGAGATTCAAATTGCTAAATTTGATTTAGAGAAAAACTATCCTGGGATATTTTCATTTATCTTACTTGAACAAACTCAAATTCCAACCATCCCACCAACACCGTTTACAAAATCGGATTTAAGAAAGTTGAATCCTTCCATCAATCCCGATCAATACTGGCGAATTTTGTATTTTCTGGCGTTAGGATATCAATCCGCTCTCACCACAAATAAAAATGCTGATGAACTGATTGCAGATTATCAACGGTCGTTTGCATTCTTAGAAAAACTAGCGATCGCCAAGGAGGAATAACCAATGGCAAATTTATATGAAATTCGTGGACTTCAATATCGGTACAATCTTAAAAACGATTATGTTGTCAAAGATTTGAATCTAGATATTCAAGAAGGACAAATTTTTGGTCTTTTAGGACCCTCAGGGGCGGGTAAATCTACAACCCAAAAAGTGTTGATAAAATTACTGCCCGGCTATGAAGGGCAAGTTTCCTTTAGGGGTAAACCTTTAAAAAATCTCAAGCAATCCTTTTATGAAGATATTGGTGTGGGTTTTGAAATGCCTGTCCATTTCAATAAATTGAGCGCGGATGAAAATTTAAAATACTTTGCTTCTTTATATAAAAAGAAAACTAACTATCGAGATTTATTAGTGAAAGTAGGACTTGGTGAGGCCATTCATCAACCCGTAGGTCAATACTCAAAAGGTATGAAAATGAGACTTAATTTTGTGAAGGCATTATTAAACGATCCTCAAGTCATCTTTTTAGATGAACCAACGAATGGTTTAGATCCAAGCAATGCTCGTATCGTCAAAGATTTAATTTTAGAAGAAAAGAAAAAAGGAAAAACGATCATTATCACAACCCATTTGATGGCAGATGTTGAAGAATTATGTGATCAAGTTGCCTTTATCGCTAATGGCAAATTATTAGAAACGGCTACCCCTAAATCCTTGAAACTCAAATATGGTCGTCGTGAAGTAAAAATCGAATACACAGAAGCGAGTGGTTTAAAATCCATTCTCTTACCATTAGATGGTTTGGCGAATGAACCACAATTTCAAACCATTTTAAAAGAAAACCGTATCGTCACGATGCATTCTCAAGAAACCTCGTTGGATAAAATCTTTATTCAAATTACAGGAAAACATCATGAATAAATTTTTCTCATTATGGAAAGGTGAAGTGCTTCGCCTTTGGCGATATAAAATCACTTTTTTTGGATTACTTGTCAGCGTAATTTGGTTAGTTATTATCATGCTAGTGAGCGAGGAAGAGGCGAATCAATTGTTACCTCAAATTCTGATGCTTGATAGCGGACTCATGGCCATCATTTTATTAGCGGCAGCTTATTTTTATGAAAAACAAGAAGGCACGATGAAGGCGGTTTTGGTTTCCCCAACCTCTCCTATTGTCCTGCTTATGTCAAAGGTTGCTGGGGCACTCGTAGGAAGTTTAATCTCATTGGTATTAATTTGGATAACGATGGTGTTGGTTCATAACTCTGTATTCCCAATATTGCCATCATTGCTTTTTATTTTATTAATCACCGTTGCCCACTTAAGTATCGGTTATGTTTTAATTTATATGAGTCATGATTTCATGGACTTATTAATTAAGTACACTGGCGTTGTTTTGTTGTTATTTGTGCCAATCATTCTAGTTAATCTTGATATCATCCCCGAATCTTGGCAATGGACGGCTTTACTTTCACCAACGTTTGCCGGGCAACGAGCGCTGTCTCATTTATGGCAACCCCTAAGTAATTCCGATTTAATGATCACGATTTTATTCTTATTCGCCTATCCCGCTCTCCTCTTTCCGTTCTATGTGTTACCTCAATTTAGAAAGGAAGCAATCAGCGCATGAAAAATTATTGGAAATTATTTCGGTATGAGTTAAAGACATTACTTCGTGATCCTTTAAATTTGTTTATGCTCATTTATCCTTTTTTTATGCTTGGTTTTGTTGGTTGGCTAATCCCTTCAATTCTTGTTCGTACCGGATTAAATACGGCAAGTCCTGAATATGCGCTGAGTATGTTATTGCTTTTTATTTTAATTCTTGCAATTGGTGGATTTATTTCAGGGGTTATTCTTGGATTTTCTTTATTAGAAAACAAGGACGAACAAACCATTAAAGCAATTGCAGTTTCCCCTATTACTGTTCGCGGATACACCCTATTTAAAAGTTCATATGCTTTTGTCTTTGGGGTGTTAGGTAATTTTGTCATGATCTTTGGCATGAAGTATTTGTTTGGTGACACCTTTTCCTTTACCTATGGGGCGTTATCTTTTGGTTTAGCATCTGTGGATAATCTTTCCATCATTTTGTTTTCAATCGTCTCAAGTTTAATTACACCGACCGCTGGCGCACTGATGGCAGCGCTTGCCAAAAATAAAATCGAGGGCTTTGCCTTGATGAAATCAGGTGGCATTGTTTTTATGGTGCCGCTGCTTATCTTGCTTGATGCCTTTGGTGACTGGAAACAATTTATCCTTGGTTTATCACCTAACTTCTGGGCGGTCAAAGGTTTTTATAACCTCGCCTTAAATACTCAAGGTCCGGATGATTTAAGTTTTGGTTTGTATTTACTAATCGGCGCAATCTATATGATCGTGATTGCCACTTTTGCCTTACGTTTTTTCATTCGGCGTGTCAACGCAGAAAGGAGCTCTTAACATGCCTTGGTGGGGATGGATACTCATTGCCGTTGCCGTGGTTGTAATTGGCTATCTCAAACTTAAAGTTTGGGGTGCGATGACCAAAAAGAAGCCCGTTAAACAAAATCAAAAAGAAGAGGATTAATTATCCCCTTTGATAAGGTTTTAACATGCGTTCAGGCGCATGTTTTTTTATTTGTTGTAAGACAAAATAAGGATTAAGCAACAATTCTCTTCCTAAATAAATCAAATGACAATCCTGATCAAGGGCGGATTCAATTTGATCTAGCGTGGTGATAAGACCCCCACCGATAGTAAGAATTCCTGATTTTTGAATTTCATGAGCGAATGGTAATTGATAACCAGGTTTCGGCTGGATCGTGACGGGAACGACGCCACCACTACTGACGTTAACCCCGGCAATGTAGGGTTGAATCATCTGAAGTACTTTGATGGTTTCAAGTAGATGATGACCGCCTTCTGCATATTCTTCTGCAGACAATCGAACCCAGATTTCACCCTTAAAAACTTTTTTAACGGCAATCAATATTTCTTTAAGAAAGCGAACACGATTGGCGAGGGAACCCCCATATTCATCTTGTCTTGTATTGGTTAATGGTGATAAAAATTCATTGATCAAATATCCGTGAGCACCGTGGATCTCAATCCCGTCAAAACCTGCATCTTGTGCTCTTTTACCAGCGGTTTGAAACGCGTGAATTACTTCGAGAATCTCTTTCTGAGTCATTGCTTTAGGTAAGGGATAGTCTTGAGAAAATGCAAGGGCGCTTGGAGCAATAGCGAGTTGATTTTTAATTCCACTTTTTCTGCCAGCGTGCGCTAATTGAATAGCAATGAAACTTCCCGCTTCGTGTACATGATTCACAAGTGATTTCAATCCACTGATATGTTGGTCATCATAAATGCCAAGATCTCGATCAGAAATTCTTCCTCGTGCTTCGACTGCGGTTGCCTCAGTGATAACCATGGCCACCCCACCATAGGCTCTTGCGGTGTAATGTGAAAAATGAAATGGCTGAATTAAGCCATTGCTATCGGCTTGATACATGCACATAGGTGCCATGACAATGCGGTTTTTAAGTGATAAGCGCCCCCATTGAACGGGCTGTAAGCTTTTAACCATTTCGACTACTTAATCCAATATAGAATCCCATCGAAAGATCGTTATAGTATTCGGTTCTTGTTGAGATACAAGATAAAACCCAAAGGTCGAGTGCAAAGGTAGTAAATTCAATTTCCACTTTCATTTCTAGCGGATCTTGGATGTTGTTTCTATCGTTAACGGCAAATCGAGTTTGCAGTACTTTAGCCACATCTTCATATAAATCGAATGTTTCGGCGATGCCTTCCCTTGTCACGGTTAATAAATATTGATGCAACGTTTCATCAACTTGATAACTCAATTGCATGGTAGCCCCGTTAAAAGGTGTTTCTTCTAAAGTGTTCACCGAACTTACATAAACTAAAGACTCATATTGAAATTCCGATAAATCAATCACATTCAATCCAAGACTATAAAATAAAGCTTCGTCGTTAGGATTATCTGGATCTAAATCTCTTCCACCGAAGACATCCTCAAAATCCGCTGGGTGATTGTAATCCATTGGGACTAACGGAAATCGATTCATTCCAAGTTGATCCATCTTATCAAGGGTGCTTAATAAATAAAAATAAGTGTCATCATCTAAGATTTCTTTTCTGATGATCGTATTGTCCTCATTCAACATGTCGTTGGTCTTTAACGTTTGTTGGAGTTGAGCATTCAATAACATGGTGGTTAAACTAACCGCATTCAGTCCCGGGACAGCCGCAATCACCAAGAAAGCACCGGTTAAAGCTAATAAGCCTTTCTGAACGGCGTTTTTGTTTTTTCTAATGACGAATGCCGCATATAATAAAGGCCATACGCCCAACATAAGTTGAATGGTGACATCTAAAGAAATACCATCTAAAGCTATCGTTTTAAATTGTTCAAGGTAATAACCCAGAATGACAATTACCAACACATAATGAAAATATGAAACATAAATTTCAATAAATTTATTGGTTTTTGAAAGTGGAGTTAACGCCACTTGGGCACTAATTCCAACAAAGGCAATGACCAAAGCAGAGAAGGTATAAACGTTTGCCTCATACGAAGTCGAGTTAAAGAAACTGGTCACTAAATAAAGAACTACCAAAATAGAAAATACTGAAATGACAGGCGCGATAACAAATTGAAAAACGGTTTGCCAAACTTTATGGAAATCCTTCTTCACTGAAAGTTCTACATTGGTTTTAGGATACGCATCCAATAAAGTAGGGACAAAAATATAAGTCGCAATGATGATAAATATGTCGGCATATAGGATTAAATCAATTTGTAGTGCAAATAAAACATTGATACTGATTAAGACTACAAAGATACCAATAAACAGCATGATGGCGTAGAAAAAACTGGTAAACAATTTCGTAAAGAATAAAACGATCCCAACGCCGATGTTGGGATGGTCCATCAAGTAAGGCACAAAAATGACTAACAGATAAAACGCATACCCGAGATTAGAAAAGCGATTAAATTCAACTAATTCGACATTTTCTAATGCCAAGAAGGTGTACATACTAATTGCCATGAGGATGATCAAACCGAAACCATACCAATGAAAACGTTGAAGCGTTGGCCATCTTTCAGATACCAACCTAAGGATGATCATTAATGGTAATACTAGAAACAAGACCCGGTTAAGATCAACAAGCCATGTAAGAGTGTCAATTTGTAATTCTGATGTGAGTTCAAGATTGAGGACCATTAAAAAACCTAACAAGAAACTCGTAATAATCGCTTCAGGAAAACGAGGAAAACTTTTCTTTAATGGTTGGACAATAAATTGAATGAGTTTTTGAATGAGTTTTTTCATCTTCTTCCTCCTCTTGATGAACCGCCGCCACGATTAGAACCTGTTGAAGAGGCAGCAGCGGCAGCGGATGCTCTTCTTTGATCATCAATAAAATCATCAATCATCAGGACCACACTAATCGCAAGGGCGGTATCAAATGTATCTGCAATCGCGATTTGATACGTATCACCCCAACTTAAAAATTTCTTGGTAATTTGAACGACTAAGCCGGATTCATCATTGATAGAAAAGTTATAACCAAAGAAATCACCTTTGATGTCATACTTTTTTTCTTTAATGACAAGGTTAAATTTTGCACCAAAGAATGCTAATAATTGTTGTGCCATTTTTGCCACTTGTTCATTGTTTGCGTCAAAAAGAAAATAGGTTGGAACAAAAGTTAAAACCTTTTGTTTCATCGTGTAGATGGGTTGTGACTCTCCTGCTTTAAATAAATCTCTACGGCTGTTTAAAGTAAGAATTTTCCCCTTCGCCTCATAAAGAAGCGTTTGGTTTTCATCATAAACTTTAAATTCATCACGAATCGAAAACACCTTTTGCTTTAAATAAACATATTTCATAATAAGAATTCCTCCACATGATGCATAAAGTCTTCAAAATAAGTATCAAAGGGTAGGTGCCCTGCATTCGGCATGACCACTAAGTCGGCGTTATCACCGAGTTCCGCTAACAATAATTGACCTGTACTTAAAGGAATAAATCCATCAAACTCACCCCAGATCAAGAGGATGGGTTGCTCTACATCTTTAAGTTTATCATTGGTGGAGCCAGAATCGTTATCGCGTGTAAATTCTCTTAATACTTTTCCTGGAATGGTTCGATTAACAATATACATTTCATCAAAATCTTCTTGGGTCACCCGTTGACTTTGTACTTCTTCATTGGAGTAGGCAGTGAAAAAGACGGAACGCTGTACAAAATAATTTTGGGCAATATAGTCATAGACAAATAAAGGAAGGTTGGTCGGCATCAGTCCTCCATCATTGGAAGGAACAACATAACCCCCAGAGCCAACTAAAATCATTTGATCAACATACGTTGGATAATCGTGAGCAAGGTGAAAGGAAACTTCGCCACCCATGGAATGCGCCATGACCGTAACATTACTAATATTGAGAGCGTCTAGAAATTTAACAAGATAGGCTGCTTGATTCGCCTTTGCATAATCAAAGGTTAAAGATTTTTCTGATAATCCATAACCTATTAAATCAACCGCGATGACATGATATCGATCTTTTAATGCATCCATCACCTCAATAAAATCATAACTAGAACCTAAAAATCCATGAATCATCAGAATTGTTTCAGGGTTTTCTTCTCCTACTTCACGATAAAAATACGTATAGTCTTCGACTTCGATAGACCTTGCGTACTGTGTCTTTACATATCCATAATTTTGTTCAATGCGTTGCACTTCAAATCCAGTGAGAACAAGACTAACGATCAGCAAACCATAGAGAGAAAGGCCAGCATATTTCAAAAATTTTAAAATGATTTGAATTATTTTTTTCATTTTTTCTTCATGATTTCAATGCCTGCCAAGGTTGATTTACCTTGATAAACAATCGTTTTACCTTTCATTAACCATATTAATATTTCACCTGATAATCCTTCTTTGATGGTGTGATCCATCTTCCCAAATTTTGGGGATGGTAAGTTCACGACTTGATCGATGGAACCAACAATTCTTAAGCGATAGCCATTACGACTTAAGACATACTCAACCTGCTTATCCTCAATTAATTCTGAACGAACTCGACCCCCGTTATAGGTTGCAAATCGATAATGTTTACCTTGCAAATACAAATGGCAAATCAATCCTTGAAACGTAAGACCTAAATAAGGAATGTTGGCATAAGAAAAGAAAAATGAGGTATCAGTTTCTGGAAAATGATTGCCTTGCATCCATACATACGATGATGGAAATGAGGTACCCCAATCTTTTTCTAAGTAACCTTTTCCACCGGTAAAATCGATATTTTCTCCATTGATTTGTAACATCCCTTTAAATGTATGCAATAAGGAAATCACACCATGGTAGCATTCCATTTTAGGTAGATAAGCAAACGGACCCATGATAGATGGATTTAAAAAACCAGTATTTAAAGGAGTAGGATTAAGTAATTGTAAATCTCCTTTGATAGAAAATGCTTCTTGTTTTAAATCAAGATGAAGGTGTTGTAATGAAAATTGGTTCATGCCAACTGCGACTTTAAATTGGTCTTTTTGAGGTATAAATTCCGATATAGGATAACGAACATATACATTTTTTAAGGTTGGTTTGTCTCCATGACGAACCAAAAAAACTTGAACAAATGCATGGGGGTCTTTTTTGGCCAAGGAAATACCGGGAATGAATGCAATGGAGGTTAATTGATCTTTAGAGACAAGTTTAAAATACCAACCCTCAAAGTATTGTTGAGTTTTGCCAAAGCCTTGATAAATTTCCGGTTTGTGAATATTGCTCATAAAAAAAGCTAAGGTTTCCCTTAGCTTTATTTTACCTTAA
>JBMSKF010000013.1:0-29418 GCA_049419605.1 Bacilli bacterium | reverse complement strand
ATAAAACTGGTATCGAGAGTGGCAAAATCCAATAAAAATAAACATTCGTGTAAATAAGTACCATAAAGTAAAATCTTTGCATCAACTTCTTCTTCAAGGGTCTTACTCGCTCGTCTAGGAACTATGATTTGAAAACGATGATGGTTTTGTTTAAAGACTATCGGTTTGGGATCCTGCTGGAATGGTTTCTCATTGATCGTGTTAAATTCAATTGGAAACTTCATCCAGCGATCGACCTCAATTTGTCTTGCAACCAATTGATCATACACTTGCATGATGTCGGCAAACGATCTTGCTTTTTCAATATCCACGATGGTTTTGGGTTGGCTGGATTCTATCACGAGCATGATTTTTTCTTTCGCTCGTGTTAAAGCCACATACCATAAGCGCATTTGTTCAGATAAAATGGCTTCCTTTTCTTCGTTCAAAATTAAATCGGCAAAGATGGGCCGGGCGTACGCAGCTTCAGGATAAGGCAATTGAATCCCATACGTTTTGGAGTATTGATACATCCCTTTGGTTTCCACCATATTGAATCCTTTGGTCAGTCCGGGATAGTACACAAAAGGAAATTCCAAACCTTTTGATTTATGAATAGTCATGAGTTTAACCGCATTATCAGTTTCAATATTCGCAGTAATCGTTAAATCGACATCAATATCATTAGTATCCTTTAAAAAGGTTTCAAAGGCTTCCAATGAATAACCTAATGACGATAATTGATTTACCGTTTTCATCCAACCTTCTAATCGAGCAAGGTTTGCTGGTAAATCGGGTAAGGTTAATAATTTCGTTTCCAAATCCAATTCACGGATCAACTGTTGCATCCAAATCGATAAGACTTGGTGCTTTCCAAGTGGTTGCATTTTTTCTATCAAAGCGAATAATGGAAACGTTGAAAAAGGTTTTTTTCCTAAAGCTAGTCGATACAAGTCATCGTCTTTTTCTTGAAAAATAAAACTTCTTAATACAGAAACGTAAGCTTGCATAATCTTAGTAACAGGCGTATCACCTTGATGATGAACCATCACCGTGATTAAGTTCTTCATCACACGGAAGAAATCAGAATCTGATAAATCTCTTTCCGCATAAACTTCTAAGGGAATGCCAACACGATTAAAGACTTCAATATAAGACTCAAAGTTAGACTTACGATCAATGAGAATCGTGAAATCCTTATACGTTGCTTTTCGCATTTGTTGTTGTTCAAGATCGGCCACTTCAATACCTTGATTTAGTTTTTGAAGAATGTCATTGGCGATAATTTCGGCTTCGTTAAATTCAGGACTTTGATCGGTTTTCTCATATCGAATGACTTCCATTGCATACTGTGTATGTTGATGTTGAAGGTTGTTGTATAACGTTTGCCCAAATTGAAGAGCTTGTTCGTGGTTATAATGAACACCTCCAACGGCATTAGACATGACGTGGGCAAACAAATGATTGATGCCTTCAAGGACTTCTTTTCTTGACCGGAAGTTATCTTGAAGGATGATTTTACATTGGTGATGATCTTTGCTTAATGCGTAATCTTGAAAGGTGTTGAACTTACGATTAAAGATTTCACTATTAGCGTTTCTAAATCGATAAATGGATTGTTTAACATCCCCCACCATCATTAAGTTTTGTTGAGATAGTTCTTGTAAAAATGCTTCTTGTAAATCATTCGTGTCTTGATATTCATCCACCATGATGTAAGTGAATTGGGATTTGATTTGTTGCTTGAGTTGGTCATGTTTCATCAGTTGCATGGCTAGTTTACTAATATCAGCAAAGGTGTACCGTTGATATTGTTGTTTCTTTTGATCAAGTCGGCGATTCAATTCTAATAGTAAATCTAAAATGACTTGAACATGGACTTGGGTATCATCGTAATTCTCAAATTGACCAGCAATCGGCACCATCGCGGCATCTGCTTTGAGTAGATTTAATTCTTCTTTCAGTTTATCTCTTAAGATTTTGTCCTCTTCCGATAAAGACTTTGCCTTCAATCTAGGAAATTCTATTTCAGTTAATCCAGTGAGTAATGCATCAAGATCAGGTAAGGCTAACAATCGCTTGGTAAGTTGATAAAAAAACTCAGTCTGTTCAGCACTTTCAAATTGAATCGCAAGATGTTGTATATACTCAATTTCACGACGGTAATATTGAAATAAATCCTCGCCACCTTCTTCTTTAAATTCTTCTTTAAAATATTGATGAATATAATCCCGGTAGTAATCAAGTTTATCAACGAGTAAATCTGCCTTTTGATCAATCCTTAAAATAAAAGCCTTTATGGTGTTATCTTGATTGATCACAAACTGCTTGATTAAAGAAAGAAATTCAGGTCTTTTGAGTTCATATTCTTCGTCAAAGAGTTGGTTCAATGTCACTTTTCTTTCAATGTCATAAAGGGTTTCTTCATAGACACCGATACTAGCACTTAACCCTAAATAATGGCTATACTTTTTAACTAAATAGAGGGCGTAAGCATCGAAAGTCATGATGAACGCGGTATCGATTTGAGAGGCAAGTTCAAGCTGATTTGCTTTTAATAGTTCTTTGCGGACTCTTGCTTTCATTTCAGCCGCTGCTGCATTGGTAAAGGTCAGCATCAATAAACTTTGTAAAGGAACTTTATCAATGAGTAAAAGTTTAATGACCCGTTCTGTAAGAACTTTGGTTTTTCCACTGCCTGCACCTGCGGCAATCAGAACATCACCTAATAGGTGGTCGCGCGCTAATTGTTGAGCTTTAGTCAGTTTCGCCATCGGTAGCCTCTCCGTTCAACTTCTTTTCAATATGCATTACTTGAACATCGTGGGGTTTACGGAAACAAGTATCCAAAAAGGGACAGTAATCACAAGATGATTTCTTTTTGATGTTTTTAGGATTGATCGCAAAGTCCCCTTGGCGAATAGCGCGACTGGCCTCTGTGATTTTATCTTTAGCCTTGGAAGCATATTGCGCAATCTCGTTAGCACTCTTTAAGTGATTCGACTTTCTAAATCCACCTTTTTTGACAACACTCACTCCTTGAATAAATTGGGTTTTGCCATCTAAAATCGTGTCATCCATGATTTGAATCTTTTCTTTTTCATTGAGGATAATCCCATCTAATTGATAGGATTTGGGATACGTTTGATCGCCAATTTCAATTGTCTTTGCATTCAAAGAAGTTTCAATAATGTGTTGGATAAAAAGGCCAAGAACATCTTTGTTTTGATAATCGGGATGGTTTTCTAACATCAAAGCGTAAATCGGTAATTGTAATGACCAACCAAACTCGATGAGATCTTCATCAAAACTTTCCGCACCAGATTTATAATCCACCACTGATACATATTCTTTTCCTTCAGGTGTCCGCAATAAAATAATTTTATCGATGTAGCCCACAAGACTCGTATTCTCATCGTGTTGATATGTCATTTCTTTTTCAACTTCAATATTCGCTACTTGCATGTGACGTTGATGTAATAAGTTAAATTCACACACTTTTCTTAGTTGAGGTTTGAGATTTTCAAACAAGATCAATTCTTTTGCAGATAGTCGCTTTTGATTGGCTAAAGCTGCTGCAAAGATGACATCAAACTGGTTGAGATCATCTTTCATCGTTTCAAAAACTTCATGAGCAAAGGTACCAAGGTGCATGTAAAATTCATCTTGGTCCATCGGATTGACTTTAAGAATCCGCCCAACAAAGTACTTAAAGGAACATTGATAATAATCTTTCAATGCAGAATAAGAAAGTTTTAAAGCTTTGTTCGTAAAGTCTTCTTCTAACCCTTTAAAGGCATAATCAAATCGCTTAATTTCCTCTGGGTATTGTTGCCGGTAAGCGGATAAGGTTGGGTGAGTTTGATGAAATTGTTTTTCAACAAAAGCATATTTTTCTTTGCGAATCACACCAAGGCGACCACTGTAATCAACATTCTCAATGAGAAAATCACCTTGCTCTACTTTGAGTTGATGAATTTGAATCAGCGGAGAGGGAATCGTTACTTTTCCTTCGATTAACCTAGGATAGGATAAATAGAGATGTTGAGTCCTTGCCAATAAATTCGTTAGTTGAAGATCCCGTTCTTGTTGTTTTTCTTGCGTTGTCATCAAACCGAGTTTTAATAACGTTTTTTCATCAAACATATTTTGATCTTTTAACGAGGATGGGTATTGCCCTTGAAGGAAACCTAGGACGAATACATGTTGTTGTGAACTTGGAATAAGGTCTTTTACAATCTTGACTGCCGATTGGTAAATTGGCGTTTGTATGTATCGTTGTTGAACGATATGCTCAACGAACCGAATTTGCTGTTGTAAAGGTAAAACCGCTAAGGGGATACTTGCAAGTTGGGATTTCAATAATTGAGTATCTTCAGATGATTCGCTTTCAAGAGTTTCCCAAATTGCATCCAATTTAGTCCCTTTTCTAAGCAGATGTAAGAATTTCTGTGTGATGGGTAATGAAAATAATGTGTGTCTTAGAGGCAATTGGATAGGAATTTGAAAATATACAGATTGTCTTTCGAGCTCATAAAGATAGTCATCATTGGGTTGTAAAACAAACATATCTTTTAAGTCAGTTCCTTGTTCACTCAATGCACTCATGCGATTGTACATGGCACTTACTTCATCCTCGATAGAGGCATATTCAAGGATGTGTAAAGTTTTGGGAAAAGGTAGTTTCTTTTGATAGGTTGCGTGGATTTGTAGCCCATGAATCGCGGTATTCAGTTGCCGGTCTTCTTCTAAATAACCATCGATAAAGAAACGTTTTCCTTGGTATTTTTTATTTACCAACGGGTTACGAAGAATGAGTTGATGCTTTATTAAATACTGCCAAATCTCTTGCAATTGAAAACGAGCATCCACGATAGGATATTGGTCCTCTTTGATTTGTTGGAGAAGTTTTAATGCTTGAACGACTTCTTGGATTGTAAGATTAAAGGTTTGAACTAATTGAGGGATGACGCGATCTTCATCGAGGTCAAAAGTTAAATCCCTTAAGAATGTTTCTTTTGTCAGCAATTGAAATGATAATTGCCATTGACCTTTTTTGTGTTTTAAATACCAATTGTGATAGGTCTTGGGGGCAATGACAAAATCAACCTGTTCAAGGGAAGGTAATACAAAATGATTCGATAAATCTTTCATGAAATATCTCTCATTATATCACTTGGATTTAAGTAGATTTGGTGGTTAAAATATTAAATTTTTGTAACGGTAAGGGTGACGGATTGGGATGTGACATTTGAAAAACTTACTGAATAACCAATTAAACTATTGTCGTTGAATCGACCACCTTGGTTATTAAAAAGACCGCTATGTGATGTTGCGGGGTTAAAGACATCACCCGCTCTAAATAAAGTTGCATTAGACGCTAATTCGCCATCAACAAAAGTATTGGTCCCTGATTCTTCTAATAAATGTAAAAGTTTAAAGTTTTCATTTTGAGAATAATCAATTGAATTACTGTGGGCGATATAGGGGTAATTAGAAAATCCAACATTTAACGTATCAGTATATCCACCAAAGGCACCTGAACTATTTGAGTATTTTCCTAATCTAGCATCGACATGATAGATTTTAACACCTGGTACGGTAAATCCACGGACCCCATTACCAGGATAAGCGGCTGCGGAATCTTTTTGATTAAGTCCGGTTGGTGTATAAAATTCAAAAATTAAATAGTTATCAAAGGCGGATCCATTCCAGGAGTTACCCAATAAAAAGAAATCACCGGATGATTCAAAAGAATTCAGTGTCACCGTTGTGGTGGTTTGATTCGTTGTTAACACATATGGATTGGTCCATCCTAATAAATACTTAGAGAACGCGTTATGGTCGAGGATGTTGTAATCCATCATATCTAGACCACCCGCAGCACCCCAATCATTTTCTGAATAAGTGTAGTAATCATCTAATCCAAAAGCGTGACCTAATTCGTGAATATAAGTATGTGCATCTAAACCATTAGCACCATATCCTTCAAACATAAAGTCAAAACTAGACCAAACTAAAGTCATTCCAACAGGACTACTTAAATTTTGATTACCGTAATTATTGTAGTGCCAGTATGTATAAGCCCAGAAAACATCTTCGCCAGCTGCTGAGTAGACGGCATTGGTTGCATTAGGATTGTTGTATACAAGATAAACCGAATCAATAAATCCATCAAAATCAGTATCATATTCTGTTAAATCACGACCAGAATAACTCTTGAACCAAGCAACGGCAGCGTCTAACATGGCCCAGGTTGGATCAAATGCTTCAGGGTATTGCCCTTGAGTGGTGGTTAATGAAGCAAATTGACTTGTGGACCAAGAAGAATCAAACCAATCGGTGACTTCTCCGGTTAGCGTGAGATTGCCATAACTTGATTTTTCATAAAAGGATTTCACTGATTCCCAAGATGTTTCTTGAGAAGTGCCGAAAAAGGTTTTTCTAATTTGTTCTTTGCGAGTTGCACATAGATTTCCACATCGATAGTCTGTAAAGGTCACTGGAATGACCAATAATTTAACTTCTCCAGTCGTAGGTAATCCATAATTGCCTGAACTTTCACGGTAATCACTTAATGTAATCGTTGGATTGGTTTGTCTAGCATATCCTTGATCCACGATTTGGGACGAAATTGAAGCGTTACTAGTACTACTCGATGAATTGCTGGTGGTGATTGAAGAGCCAGTGCTCGATTCACCCACTGAACTTTGTATTTCTGAATTGGTTGACGTGGTATCAACACTCGTGGGAGTTTGGTTGGAAGAAAATGGAACACTTGGTAAAACAATTTCGCAAGATGCCAGCATTAAGGTCAATAATGCTAGATAAGTGGTTTTAAGTGATTTCATGTTGCCTGCTTTCTTAATTAACTTCATATCATTATGATTGAAAATTACTTAAAATATAAGTATGAAGTTATTAAAAATCAATAAATTAACAATTTTATTCATCTTCTTATTGGTTTTATCGTTGATATTGATAGTACTAAGTAGATTTCCAGAAGCATCAGAGTGGTGGACCACCCAAATCGCAAGACGATATCACCTCCTGTTCGCTTGGATATTTGCTGCATTTCCTTTCTCCTTCGTGGAAATCACCTTTGGGGCTTGGCTATCAATTTTATTCGTGAATATAGCAAAATCTATTCGATTTGCAATCCAAAAGAACCTTAAGTTAACTTTAAATTCATTGCAAAAGTTTAGCATTTGGTTATTGGTCATGACGAATCTATACCTTGGAACTGCGGGTTTAGCCTATTCACGATTACCAATTCCTGTTCCACAATTTAATGATTCAATTCCTTATACAGAGTATTCGGAAGTTGTCGGTCATTACCGGGATGCTTTCAACTCCTTAACTGAAGATTTAACTTTTGATTCTTCAGGATCCGTGATCAATCCCTATTCATGGAATGAACTTAATCAACTGATACAAGAAGCATTTACCTTAGCGAATCTTGATTCTCAGTATTTCACTCAACACACCACCAGCATAAAACCCTTACTGACTTCGTTTTTATATCGCGAGTTTCACATTACGGGATTACACTTTGCCCCTACAACTGAAGCGACTATTAACCAACTCATTCCCGATGCTTTAATACCCTTTACCATGGCCCACGAACTTGCACATGCAAAAGGCGTGATGCGGGAGGAAGACGCAAATCTCGTCGCGTTATATGTTTGCTTATCTAGTCCAAACCCTTATGTTCGTTATTCAGGCATGTTTAATTCATTCTATGCATTAATGAATTTATTACGATATATCGGGGATTCAGATGCTTATGGATTGATGTATCAATCCCTATCCATCGATATCCGTAAGGATTATCAATATCAAAACTTATACTGGTCTCAGTATGACTTATTAGATGACATTGCCACTTGGGTCAATGATACTTATTTGAAAATCTTTGGTAATGAAGGAGTCTCAAGTTATGTAGATGTGCCAGACGTGATTACCATTGAAGATGGAGAAAACACGATTGAAGTGATTCGTGAATTCTCTCCTTACCAAAAACTATTTCTATATTTTTATTTTATTTAGTGCGCTTTTTCAAACGGATCAATTGTGTGGTGCCTTGTTTTGACATTTCGTAATAATTCTTTAATTCGTTTTGAAAGAAGGAAATGGGTTTTTGTTTAGAGGCTCCATAATTTTTTGGATTAAAGTCTTTCATTTGTACTCTTAACCCATGCATCACAGAAGCAAAATCTGCAAACTCATCCCCATCGGTTAAATCGTCGATGATCTTGTCCACGACGGCAATGAGATCATTTAATATTAAACCTTTGGATGTGGCATTTTGATTAGATGCAATTTTTTCAACAGAGATAAAGGTGTTACACGCATCTTTAAAGTTTTCAGAGGCTTTATTATCACCGGCACCTACGACAAAGCGATTATGTTTTTGAATGGTTTTAATTAAAGGGGTAAAGTCAGAGTCATTCGTGGCGAGACAAACACAATCAATATAATCTTGGTTAAGCAGTTCCATCGCTTCGATGGTCATGCCAATATCAACCGCGTTCTTTCCTGAAGAATAAGCAATCTGGGCTCGGGGTTCAATACCAAATTTAATAAACTTATTTTTAATCGTTGCATCGTTAAAATTTGAGTAAAAAGCGTATTTAATAATGACATCCCCAATGTCATTTAAGGCTTCAAATAGAATGGGGAAGTATTTTTCTTGATTGAAGTTATCGTAATCAATGAGTAAGGCAATTTTTTTTCGTGTTTCCATATAAGTGTATTGTAGCAAAGGCATCATCAAGACGCTTTACTTAATTTGATCCTCCGTTAATCATCATCAATTCTTGAAGTTGACGATTTTCTAGCACAAGTGAAACGATTTCTTTAAATTCATCAAGCGTAAGCGTTTCAGCATGCGTAATTTTATTTCTCAACTTTGAAATGATGAAGGCATGTTGGGCAATCGCAATCAATTTTCCTTTACCTTGACCATTCAACGGTAACGAAGCGGTGCGCTTATTCCAATACGCTTCAAAGTGAGGCGCGATGGCAAGCCCCGTTGGGTCAATATGATCTTGTTCTTCTTTAGCGAGTTTGTGACTGATATCAAGGATAAAAGGAATGGTTCCAATTGAAAAGTTTTCAGGAATGAGTGCTTGGTATTGAAGGGGTTCTTGGTCAAAATCGACGATGGAAATATAACGTCTTTTTTTAGAGTGAGGTGGAATGGAGGAAGCAGGAGAAACCCCCTCTTTAATTAAGTATTTAATAAAGTCCCTAAAAAACAATTTATAACATTCATGTTCATAGGCTTTTACGAATGGTAAGGCAAATGAAGAATAATCCTGAATCGTTCCTCCGTCGAGTAATCGTGACATGCGTGAAGTAAGATAAAACGCATTTTTCACCATGGTTTTTGTTTTTGAATCTGCCTTTTTCCAAATAGATAAATCAAACACTTTTTCAATATAAGCTTCGATTTTATCAGCATCATATATCGTTTTAATGTCTTGGAAAAAATCTAAGTGATCAAAGTCATGCATGGTCTTTTCTGCTTGGTCGATAAATGATTGGATATCAATTTTTAATGGTTGTTTTTTTAACTCGATTAATTTAGTTTTTAAATCACTAAAGTTACCTTGGGCTAAATCAATGATTGCCTGATAATAAAGGGCTAATTTCTTTCGTTCAGGATGAACTACATTTTTTAGATGACTCTTTGCTTTGGGATAATCTTTGAGTAAGGTGAACCAAATCCCTTTCATTAAATCTAAAAACGGATATTGTTGTTTGTTATCGGGAATTCGGTTGAGTAATTCAATGATTTTAGGGTGCGTTAATTGTGCTTCTGTAAACGCATTAGGAAAGTAAATCTTAAAGCGATGAAAATTGTATTTTGTCACCGCGTCATACGGTTTGCTACCTAACGCTAACAAGAGTAAAAATAAGATAGAGTCGTGATCTTTTTGCCACTGACGAACTGCGTAAAAGGTTTTTATCTCATCGTTGACGTAGAACTTAATTTCTGTTGACTTCACTAAAGGGTGAATGACTAAATATTGATCGGCAAGAACATAAATTAGATGCATAGCCGTACGATCTGAACTATCTAAAGGTAATGTCGCAATATTGGCATATGAATGCGTTAAAACATCATTAAATAAACTTTGGGTTGAAGCTTTCATACCCCTATTTTAACAAATGAAGGAGACGAGACACTATTTATTCTTCTTCGTCTACTTTAGTTTCTTCTACTTTTAATGATTCTCCTAAGGATTCTAAATTCTTAAGCTTAGATTGAATCATACGAGTTCTCGTGCCAATTAAACGATCAAGTTCACTGCCAGCAGATTGAATTTTTTCTTGGGCTTTTGCGAGAACTTCTGCGAACTTATCGAATTCATTTTTAGCATTCGCAAGCACATGCCATACTTCTTGTGATTTCTTTTGAATAGCTAAAGTTTTAAAACCAATTTGTAATGAATTTAGCAAAGCAGACATGGTGGTCGGACCCGCAAGAACAACACCATATTTCGTTTGTAATTTCTCAATTAAGCCACGACGAATGGCTTCTGCATACAACCCTTCAATTGGTAAGAATAACACAGCAAAATTCGTCGTATATGGAACCTCAATATACTTAGAAGCGATATCGGCAGCAAACCTTTCAATTTTGGTTTCTAAGGTCTTCAAAGCTCCTTCAACTTGTTTACTATCATTCGTGTCGTATGCAGTTAGAACCACATAATAATCTTCTAGAGGAAATTTTGAATCAATCGGTAAAAAAATTGAACGATTGCCATCACCAGGTAAGCGAACAGCATATTCTACACGATCTGCTGAACCTGGTCTTGTTGGTGTTTCCTTTAAATACATATCGGGTGAAAGGATTTCTTCCAGGATTCTTCCTAATTGAATTTCTCCCATGATGCCACGTGTTTTGACATTACTTAAGGCGCGTTTTAATTCGTCAACACCAGAAACTAAACCCTGCATTTCTCCAAAACCCTTTTGTACAGTTTCAAATTGCGAACTTATTAACTGGAATTTTTGGGTCAATCGCTCTTCTAACGTCTTGTTGAGTTTTTCATCAACCGTTTCTCTCATTTTTTCTAATTTTTCTGCATTGTCTTTCTGAAGTTTTTCCAACATTTGTGTAGTGGTTTGGCGAACCAATTCCAATTTTTGTTCGTTAGTTATCGTAAGGGTTTCAATTTGTTTAGTGAGTTCTTGCCTTAAAAGCGTTTGTTGTTGCAGTGCGTCCATTTGTCCTTGACCGACTTGTCTTTGCATCATCATCAACACATCATTCACTGATTGATTGGATTGTTTGATGGTTTTATCAATTTGATCGGTGGTAATTTGTAAATCGTTCTTGTTAAGATGACTGGTTGACTTATTCGTGCGAAGAAAAAGAATTACGATTAATACAATCGAAAGCGCAATCAAAATACTTAATAAAGTGATGATAATGGTTTCCATAGTCTCCCTGTCTTATAGACAATTATAGCCTAATTCTTTTACTGTTTCTTGCCGAGATTAGGATTTATCGCATACACTATAAACATGAAACAAATCAAAAAAGATACCGTGGAAAACTATTTTAACCGCTTTGATTTTCCCGGAGGAATCAAACTATATGATCTTCAGCATCTTGATGGCCTTACTCCTTTAAGAACGGTGGGAGGAAAACGCAAAGGCACCATTCGTCATCAAAAGAGTGGAAAAATTGCTTATGAATCGAAACGAGAAAAAAGGGAAATATATCGAATTCTTAAAATCCTTGAAGCGACCACAATTAAAACCCAAGTAGTTGAACTCATAACCCCTTCGGGTAAACGCTTTTACCCCGATGTTTTAGCCCAATTACAAGATGGCACAGTGTTAATGTTAGAAATTAAACACATTCTAGATTTTATCTGTGTCGATGTCATTGAAAAATATCAAACGATGTTAACATACTGTAAAAAAATGCAATATGGATGCGCGATGCTTGATGGCAATTATCGCGATTTTCGTTATGTTGCAAGCGGTCAAATTCAACATTTTCCCCAAGTGATTGAATGGTTAGAATTTAATTTGGAGAAGAAAGGTGAGTTTACAATGAAAGATTTACGGTTAAAATTTAAGGATGAAAAGTATTGGCCCACTTTAGTGAGTTATGCTTTAGTTAATGGATATCGAAGTGATGTTAGTTTCCGTGATCCTAGTTGGGCCATACGAATTAAACACTCCTAATTAAACATGCTAAAATGAAACTATCCCTCCCATAGAGGGTCTATCATGAAAAAACCAAAATCAGAATCGGAAGTCAAACAATTACTCAGAACTGCTGAAGGGCAACTGAAGGCAATTTTGGGTATGTATGATGACCATCGTTACTGTGTGGATATCACAAAACAAGTCCTAGCCTTACAAGCTTTGTTAAAGAAGGCTAATAATTTAATTCTGCGTGATCATATGGATCACTGTGTTAAAGAGGCGATTGAAAATAAATCTCCTAAAGAAAAGTTAAAAGAACTTTCTGATTTAATGAATCTTATTCAACAATGAAAAGACCAACCCTTTTATTACCTCTAGGGGTCATCATTCTTTTCAGTTGCCAAGGCACCAATCCCCCAATTCAAAATAGGGATTTTAATGAATTTTGGGCGTTAAATAGTCGTATCGGAATCGAAATGACATTAAGTGATGAAACCTTGGGATTCATTCAGACTTATGGTCAAGAAAAAAATGGTCCCTATAATGACTATTATTTTCCCGTATCCTTTCGCCTAACGATGAATGATCAAACTTATGAAATCGATGAAGTAGGGATTCGACAAAAAGGAAATATTTTTTCCCGAGGACCTTTTCTAGATGAAACAGGAAAGCTTACAAACCCATTTCACTTTCGTTTATCCTTTGACCAAACATTTGATGCACCTTTTTATGAATCATTAGGATTGCAAAAGTCATGGCAAAATGGAGAGCCCGCTTACGAATCAAGACAAAAAAGACGGCTTTTTGGAATGAAATCCTTAGAACTCAAGTGGAATCGTTCCAACGATCCTTCGTTAGTTAATCAACTCTTTGCCTCACAATTATTTAAATCAGAAGGCGCATTAGCGCCTGCAGCCACCTTGGCAAAAGTAAGCTTAATGACGGAATCCCAAGGCCACGATGTTGGTATTTACATTGTCAATGAGGCAATCGATCAGACTTTTATTGAACGAAACTTTTCAGGTGCCGCTGCTACAGGCGATCTCTATAAAGCCTTATGGTCGAATCAACTTCTTCTTGAGGATATGGCAACCTTCGACGCTAATCTTCAAGATTATGTCTTTAAAAGAGAAAAAGTTGGGATTGAAAATACTGAAGAATTTTATCACCCCGTTTACGACCTTAAAACCAACCAACAAACTTCAACTCATCACGATTTAATGCAACTGATTAAAACACTGCATACCTTAAATTCGATTCAAGATATTGAAATACAAAGATCAACATTGAATCGTGTTCTTGATGTCGATGCATTTTTAAAATACGCTGCAATTAGTTATCTTTCAGGTAATCCAGATGATATGAGAAATCTCACTAATAATACTTATATTTATTTCCATGGTGTTTCGAAACAAGCCTACTTTATTCCCTATGATATGGACTGGAGTCTTGGTCTCACGTGGGATGAAAATCTGTCTGATAAAATGGCAACTCATTCTGCCTTATCCATCAAAGATTCTTTCGAACAAACGATCCGTAATCCATTGTATTGGTACACCATCCTAGATGGTTTTGTTAATCAAGCCAATCGTTATCCACGTATTGCTGGCTATCAAGAAATCTACCTTGAACAAATACAGACCGTTTTATCGAGTGATCATTTCTCAATCGAGCAATATCAAACCATGTTTAATACGAAAGCAACTTTATACGCTAGTGATACCTTTACGATTGCATCAGCTTCTGAATTTCAAAACATTCAATTATTCATCCAACACCACAACAAAATTACTGCCGTTAATTAATATTTTCAATGAATCAAATGTCAATTGACCGTTGACAATTTTTCGTCTTTCAACCTGTAAACTACCTTTAGAAAGAAGGAAGTATGATGAAAAAAGGACTGATTGAATACGTATTTATTCTCGATAGAAGTGGCAGTATGCGTGGGTTAGAAGCGGACACCATTGGTGGTTTCAATTCCCTTATTGAAAAGCAAAAGGAATACCAAGGCGATGTGCTAGTGAGTTTGGTTTTATTTGATGATCAATTTGAAGTGGTCTATCACCGTCGTGACATCAAAGCAATTCCAGCTTTAAGCACCAAAGAGTATTACGTAAGAGGTTCCACTGCATTGGTCGATGCAGTGGGTCGAGGTATTAGAAAGATTATTAGTGTTTATAAAGCAATGGGTGAGGATAACATTCCTGAAAAAACTGTTTTTGTGATCACCACAGATGGCCAGGAAAATGCCTCTAGAGAATTTGACTCCCATACTTTAAAACGCTTAGTCCAACAGCAACAAGAAAAATATGGTTGGGAGTTTATGTTCCTTGGCGCTAATATTGATGCATTTGCAACAGCTAGCCATATGGGATTTAAAGAATCGAGGACGGCAAATGTAGTTTATTCAAAAGCCGGTATGAGAAGTCAATTTGAAAATGTTGAAAAAGCCTTATTCCGTTATCGAAATGATGACAAAAACTTCGCAGATGCCCTCTTAGATATCGAAGGCAACGAAGACGCCAAAGAAAAAAAGAAAAAATAATTTGTTTACGAACTAAATCGAAAAAAGAACTGGGTGGGGGAAACCAGTTCTTTTTGCTTAATAGATATTAATTATTAGATCGTATCGGAATCTTTAAATTTTAAAAATCGATAAAAGATTGCTGCGAGGATGCTTCCTAAGATTGGACCCACAATATAAACCCAAAGTTGGGCTAAAGCGTTACCACCTTCTAATAAAGCGGGAGCAATTGAACGGACTGGATTTAATGAAGCGCTGGTGATAGGACCCCCTACAAGGATTAATCCAACAAGCGTTAATGCGACAATGAAACCCATCAAGGGTTGTAATGGTTTGCGTTGCGAAGTCGCAAGAACTGTATACACCAAAATAAAGGTTAAAAACATTTCAAAAATGATGACGGTTAAAGTAGAGTTAGGTGCAGCAAACCCACTCGAACCTAAACCTATATAGGCATCAGCATCACTTCCCATTAAAAGAGTAAGGGAGGCAAAGAAGGCTCCTAAGGTTTGAGCAACGACATAAAGACCCAATTGTTTCCAAGTCATTCGTCGATCAAGCACCATGGCTAGACTCACCGCAGGGTTTAAATGGGCACCAGATATATGACCGATTGTATAAATCGCTACCAATGCACCGGTACCGAAGGCAAACGCAACACCTAATAAATTTTGACCTAAACCAAACGCAATTGAACCTGTTCCGACTAACACGAGAATAAAGGTTCCGTAGAATTCAGCAAGAAATTGCCGAACTGTTAAAGTGAGTTTCATATTATTTCCCTTTGGTGAGTTTAATGACTTTATCAGCGGCCAATTTACCAGTTAAGGCGCAGGTAGGTAATCCTGCAGGAGCAAAAGCCCATTGACCTGCTTGATAGACATGAGGATAAGGTGTGTTAATCGATTTCGCAACTCGGGTAAATAAAAATTCAGATAGCATGGGTTTGTTAGCGAAAGACCATCCACTCAAAGAACCTTCATGAACGGCAGCAAACTTTTCCATCGTTAAGGGAGAAGCATGCATGGTTTCATATGTACCAGCCTTCAAACCTGGAATCCAAGTTTGATCAAGGATATCGACGAAGTATTGATTGCTGATCTGTTTAAGGTCTTCATACCACCCTTGGTCAGCAATAAACTTAGTGAGTTGATAATCTAAGAGTAAAGAAACAATGAAACCTGATTCATCTTCAGGAGCAAGTGAAGGATCTCTTAGTACCGGAACAGAGATTTCATAGGTATTACGGCGATACCATTCTTTTACCCAAGTGAAAATCACTTCTTTATTAGCAATAAAACTTCCGTCTTTTTGTTTAATCAGGTCTAAAGAGTGCGCGGTTAATCCGTCTAAATATGGTGTAAAGAACGTATGCATCCCTGCTTGCTTTGCAAGTTTTCTTTTAGGATCTTTGACTTTCATAAACACAGTCATGACTGAATCAGCACCTTTGCCTTTTTTCATTTTTGCAATGGCGCGTTGTTGGTTTTGAATCAATTTAGGTTTGCTACTTTTCACCACACGATGCATCGTAGGAGGACTGCCTGCCCACACAAGAGTTTTATAGGCATACGTTTCACCGTTTTTAGTAGTGACAGTTTGTTGATCTAAATCAATCTCCGTAACTTCAGATTTTAATTTTAGTTCCCCTTCGTGATCTTGGAAAAATTTCACCATTGCCTTTACCACTGAACCAGTTCCACCTTTTGGATAGTTGTAATCTGTGTAAAGTGAGAAATAGGACATCGCAAAGATTGCAGGCGTCTCTTCAAAGAAATGTTGAGAAATAAAATCAATTAAAGAAGGGTTGTTGGTGAATTTCTTTAAGTGGTCTTTGATTGGGGTAAAGTAGCGTTGAGTTCTAGGCATCGTCACCATAAACTTTAACGCCCATGGTAATAATGTTTTCGTTAAATACGTCATATTCGTATAGGCATCATCAATAAAGAGTGGATTTTCAATGCCATACAACACTCTCATTTGAAGTGAGATGTTGACGATGTCTTTGCAAATTAACCGAATTGCTTTTTCTTCATGAGGAAACAATTTAATTAAAAATTGGGCATAGGGTTCTAATTCAACATCCGAAGTAATCGGAACAAAGTGTTTTCCAGAGCCAATATTAACTGGACTCTTTACAAAATCTAACTTTAAACCTAATTGTTTAAACATTGGGAACATAATCCCTGAGTTTTCTACTGCTCTTGCCCCATGATCAAAGGTATAAGGGCCTGATTTGAAGCTACCAAATAATCCACCAGGTTCAGGACCTCTTTCTAATAGTAATACTTTACGACCTGCTCTAGCTGCATAAGCGGCAGTGGTTAAACCACCCATCCCTGCACCGACGACAACGACATCATATGTGTTATTCATTGGGTATATTTTACCAAACTAAAGTCATTTCTTGATACGCATTCTTTTCGATATAATAAGGGTCATGAAAAAGAAACTTCCTCCGCTTCCCGTAATTGGTCCATTACCAGAACCACTTACGGTTGATTCATTAAGAAAATATTGGTCGAAAACTTATAACGAAAAGGGTAAACCCGATTGGGCGCATATCTTCCCTTTTTATCATCCAGAGATGACTTTTCATGATTCTATTCAAATCATTCATGGTCGTGAACCATTTTTAAGAATGTGCCAACGTTTAACCAAGCGTAGTCAAAAATTAGTGATGGATATTGGCACGGTGACCCAAACAGAAAATAAACTACTCTTCACATGGACGATGACGATTGTCTATAAAAAAGCACCAAGTACCCCTTTATATGGCGCCACTCAATTAACGCTTCATTCAGATGGTCGCATCGTGCACCAACGCGATTTTTATGATCTTTGGGGTGATATCTATAACAATATTCCCGTTTGGAATAAATTTTATCGTTGGTTTATGAAAACCTTTTTCGGATAAACCATGGCACTTAAACCTCAATACGAATTTTTAAAATTAGGCAACAAACCACCACACCAAACCAAAGTGTCACTTGAAGGAAAGTGGGTTTTAATTACAGGGGCAACCTCAGGGATTGGCCTTTCAGCTGCCCGACGATTTGCCAAAGGAAAAGCCAATTTAATTCTTTTTGTAAGAAATGAACAAAAAGCTTCAGCTTTAAAAAAAGAATTATCTGAACAGTATGGCATTCAAGTTCGTTATTATTTAGCAGATTTTTCCGTGCTTAAATCTGTAAAAGATGAACTCAAAAAAATCTTAGAAAACGAAAAACAAATCGATGTACTCATTAATAATGCTGGTGTTTATTCAACGAAAAGAATTTTAACTAAAGACCAAACCGAACTTGTTTTAACCGTCAATCATTTATCAAGTTTGTTAATCACTGAGGCTTTGATTCCTTTATTGACGAAAACAAAAGGTCGGATTATCCAAGTCAATTCCGAAGGTCATCGATTTAGTCGGTTTTCTATCGAGGATCCTCACTTTAAAAAACGTTGGTATACCGGACTAAGAAGCTATGGGTCCTCTAAAACGGCACAATTACATACAGTATGGGCTTTAGCACCAAAACTAATCAAACAAGGTATTACCCTTAACGCGATGCATCCTGGAGCAGTACAATCCGAAATTGGTCTTAACAATGGCTGGTTATATCGGACATTCAAAAAGTTTGTTATCAATCGAATGTTAAAGAGTGTGGAAAACTCCGCAGAAGCCCTTTACTATTTGGCCGCAGAACCGTCTATCCAACATATCCATGGTCAGTATTTTTATCTTACCCATCAAACCATGCCTGCAAAGCATGCATTACCTAACTTATTAAGTGAAAAAGTATTAGAGTGGTCAAAACAGGCAATTAAGATTGCAACTTAATGATCTTGAGATGATGATTGAGAAAATCCATTATCCCCCACTCAATATTAATTATTATTGAATAAAATATTGAGGTTTTTTGAAAAGTTAAGAAATATTTCATAATTGTTGTAAGATAAAAGTCATAAAATAGTATTAGTCAAATTTAATCCAATGGGGGAACTTGGATGGAAATTGTTGTAATACATAGTGAGCATCCTTTAAAAACAAGTTTTGATTTTTTAAAGAATAAAATTGGTGGATCGTTTTACCATTTACAAACACACCAAATCGAGAGTCAATTACAAACTATCAAAGCAGATTTTTTAATTTATTTGCATTCCACTAACCTTTTAGAGAATTTAAAATTAGATTTAATCAAGAAAATAAAATCAATAAAAGACATTCCTATTTTAACGATCATTCCTAAAAATGAAAATCTACTGGAATCTGCGTTTCAACATGGTGCGGATGAAGTCATCTTTGCCCCTTTCTCTCAGCAAGAATTTATCATTCGTACCCAAGCTTTGTTGAAAAGAAAATTTCAAAAAATTCAAACCAAAGAAAAATTAATTCAAATCCAAGATTTGATTCTTGATACAGATAAATATCAGTTAACGCGGGGAAAGGTTGTATTACCTGTCACCAAGCTAGAATTCAATATTCTCCTTACGCTTGCAAATCACCCAGATAAAGTATTCATGAAAAAAGAATTATATGAAATGATTTGGCAGGATCATTATTATGACAATGGCAATGTGCTTAATGTTCACATTCGACGTTTACGAAAGAAAATTGAAATCAATCCAGATCAACCACAAATCATCGAAACAAAGTGGGGCATCGGTTACAAAATAAATTTAACTAAAAAAGTGGTCTAAAGACCACTTTTTCATACTTTCTTTTAATGAGGCCGCGGAGGATGGGAACCCGGCTTTAGAGGACCTTGTCAGAGGGATCTCTTACGGAATCTCAACCATCTACCTAAGCTAACGAATCTAATTCTGCTAATCTAGAACGATGGTCTTTAGTAATTCCCATCCTCTAATTCCATTATAAAACCCGAAACTGAAAAGTATAGTCCTATGGTCAAAATATTTTAAGAAGTTTTGTTCGTACTTTTTCGAATCCACTGAAAAAACCAAATAAATGGCAATAATGTCACAATGAGCATCGAAATTGCAAGTGCAAACCATTTTAAGGCACTAATGGACACCCCAATGATTACTAAAAAAGGCAACTCAATTGGATATAAACTAACCAGAATAGTGAATACGATATTCTCAACATAATCGAGTAACGTCGCCACTAAAGGCAAGAAAACAACGGAGTTTCTTATTTTGGTTTTACCAGAAAAAAAAATATTCAAAGTTGAAAATAGAGGTAGGCCGTAAACCATTGGCCATACGAGATCAAATGTCCACCTTTGCCAAAGATAGTAAGCTCTACCACTATCTCCATAGCTAGCAATAATTGGATATATTAAAGATGGATTAAAAGAAAAGTTTGTATCAATCGATTCAGTAAGACCTTGCTCATAAGTTGCCATCGATACTGCGGGTAGAATGACAACCAGAAAAAATACAAATATAAACCAAGTTGCCAATATAAATCCTGGATGCTTAATGAATTTTTTTATAAGGTTGTTCATTTTATTATTGTACCTTTTCATGAAGAAAATAAAAAAGTCACATTAATTAGACAATGTGACTTTTAAGAAAGTTATTTCTTAACTGGTTTTGCGGGAGCAGCAGGAGCTTTTGCTGGGGCTGGTGCTGGTTTTGCCGCTGGTTTTGGAGTGGCCATGATGTACACCTCCTATCAACTTCATTTATACGCTTATTTAGACTATTTGTTTCTAAATCGCATCTGTGAAAACATGGTGGTAAAAAACAACTATTATGACGATGTTTTTTGAAGGGTTTCTCCAACGATAAAGAAGAGACTGATTAGAAATGCTCCCAACCCAATCATCGTTGCTTGATAGAGTAATTTTGACGTACTGATTAAAAATTGAAATGGACTACCATTCCCATAATTCAATAACAAAAAGTCTTGGTTTGTAAAAGTGTTGACGATCATCGCCACAACTGCAAAGATTCCTGTAACGATAAGAGCTTTTGTGATGTCACTTATTGTAGGTTTATAGTACCCTAATTTAATTAATGCTAATGGTGAGGCAAGCATAATTCCGTGAAAAAGAAAACTTGTAAGTTCAACTAAGTTGTTTTGAATTGGAAACCAAAATAATTCCACCCCGAGAATATTAGTAGGGATTAACAAAGCAATGAAACCTGCAAGCATCACGGTTGAAAATGCAGCAGGCATGATCCACGTTTTAATTTTTGTATTGCTAGAATTCATTGTCAAAATCGGATAAAGATAAAGCGGTAAAGAACAGAGATTAAGTGGTAATTGATAGATAGCGAGTGTTCCATCTCTCACCACAAGAAATATTAAGCGTACAATTTCAATCAACAAAAAGAGAGTAGTAAATAATGTTAAATATTTTTTTTGAATTTTAATATTGGTGTTTTTCGGAATAAAAAAAAGAAAAATAAAAATGAATAACAAAATAAATCCCGTTCCAAACAAATGTTTTTCTCCAAAAACTTGTGCAAGCAACATATGTTACCTTTTCTAATGCAAATTGAATTGCATAACCGTTTTAACTTTAAACAAAATGCAATGCAACATCAATATATATTTGCTTGTGATTTGATTGACTTATAAATTAAATTTCGTAAAATTTTAATGAACACACTTATAGAAATGTAAGGTCGTTGGAACTATTAGGGTCTAAAGGAACCTTCCTATGACAGCCAGAGCAATGGTTTGTCATTATTTTATTTTGATAAACCTGTAATCAAGAATTGGATGGAGGTAACTTATGTCTACTGTATTAATTATTGGTAGTGGTGGTGTCGCTTCGGTTGGAGCACAAAAATGTGCCCAAAATAACGAGGTTTTTAAGACTATCATCGTTGCAAGTCGTACTAAATCAAAATGTGAAGACATAGTTCAACGTTTAAAAAAATATCCTGTTGTTTCGATTGCAGAGCAAGTTGATGCAGAAGTAAAAGAAAATGTTGTTGCGTTAATTAAAAAATATAAACCTGCCTTGGTGATGAATTTAGCGTTACCTTATCAAAACATTCCCATCATGGAAGCGTGCATTGAAACGAAAACACATTATCTAGATACTGCGGCTGCTGAAATTAGAGAAAAAGCAGGATTTGAATATAGCACCCAATGGGTTTACCATGAGCGCTTTAAAAAGGCAGGTGTCATGGCCTTGCTTGGAAGTGGATTTGATCCCGGTGTAACCAGTGTTTTTTGCATGTATGGCAAAAAACATTATTTTGATACGATTGATTACATTGATATTTTAGATGCCAACGGTGGTGATCACGGTTATCCTTTTGCAACTAACTTTAATCCAGAAATTAATATTCGAGAAATCACCATGCCCGGTCGTTATTACGAACAAGGACAATGGAAAGAAATTCCTGCTTTAACTGTTAAAGAAACTTATCAACTGGATGAAATCGGTCCAAAGGATATGTATTTGATGTATCACGAAGAATTAGAATCAATAGTTAAATTCATTCCTGAAGTTAAACGAGCTCGTTTTTATATGAGCTTTTCTGAGAAGTATTTAACGCACTTACGAGTCTTGGTCAACATTGGTATGACCTCAGTTAAACCAATTCTTTATGAAGGAAGACCCATTGTTCCACTTCAATTTTTAAAAGCTGTCTTACCTGATCCCTCATCGTTGGGACCACGAACAAAAGGTAAAACGAATATCGGTGTAATTTTACAAGGTCATAAAAATGGCAAACCAGTCCAATACCGTGTCTTTAATGTTTCTGATCATGAAAAAGCTTATGCCGAAGTTGGATCACAAGCAATTAGTTATACAACTGGCGTTCCTGCGATGATTGGTGCTGCACTTATTTTAACCAAACAATGGAGCGGAGAAGGTGTTTTCAATATGGAACAATTTAATCCTGATCCATACATGGATTTATTAAATAAGTGGGGTTTACCTTGGAAAGAAACCTTTGCGCCTGTTTTAATCAAATAAAGGTTCGAGTCTATGAAACTTACCCCAGGGTTACCAACACCTTATTACTTAATTGATGAAAGCTTAATTCTAAAAAATCTTCAAATTATTAAAAAAATCAAAGATTTAAGTGGCTGCAAAGTGCTGCTTGCTCAAAAAGCATTTTCAAGTTTTTATTTTTATCCATTATTAAACCAATACTTAGATGGAACTGCATCAAGCGGACTTTTTGAAGCACGATTGGCACATGAACACTTTGGAAAAGAAGTACATGTTTTTACCCCTGGATTCAAAGAAGATGAATTTAATGATGTTTTAAAGTATAGCGATCACATTGTATTTAACTCTAATTCTCAATTGGCAAGGTTTAAAGAAAGAGCCTTAAAAGCAAACAAAACCATTGGTATTCGGATCAATCCAGAAGTGTCTACTCAAACTGGAAATTCGATGTATGACCCTTGTTCACCAACTTCAAGAATGGGTATTAAAATACAAGACATCAATCCATCTTTACTCGAAGGTGTTTCAGGTTTTCATTTTCATACACTCTGCCAACAAAACGCAGATGCCTTAGAAACCACAGTCCAAGAAGTTGAACGTAAATTTGGTCATTATTTTTCGAAACTAAAATGGATTAACTTTGGTGGCGGTCACCATCTTACAAGGGCAAATTATGATATTCCAAAACTTGTAAAAATTATTCGTTATTTCAAAGAAAAATACAAACTTGATGTTTATCTAGAACCTGGTGAAGCGGTCGTGTTGAATGCAGGTTTTTTAGTCAGTACCGTTTTAGATGTCACAAAGAATGATGTTGAAATTGCTATTCTTGACGCTTCGGCTACTTGCCATATGCCAGATGTTTTAGAAGCTAAATTTATACCTCCTGTGACTTCGGCTGATCCAAAGGGGTCCCATGTTATTCGTTTATCTGGGGCAACATGCTTAACTGGAGATGACATCGGTATTTATCGTTTTGCTCAACCTTTAAAAGTAGGTGAAACGATTGTATTTGAAGATATGGCGCTATATACCATTGTGAAAAACAACACGTTTAATGGCATTCCGTTACCAAGTATTTATGCAAGAAAGTTAGACGGAAAAGATGTGCTAGTTAAAGCTTTTGCTTATGATCACTTTAAGGAAAAATTATCTTAAATTATGAATGCAATTGTCGCCAAATTTGGCGGTACTTCCATGGCGTCTGCCACAACGATTAAACAAGTCGCAAAGATCATTAAACAAGATCCTTTGCGAAAATTTATCGTGGTTTCCGCGCCTGGTAAACGTGATGATAAAGATTCAAAAGTAACAGATTTGCTTTATCAAGTTGCAAAAGACATTCAACAAGGAAAAGATCCTATTGCGTTTAAAGCAATCCGTGAACGTTTTGTAGAGATAACGCAAGAATTAAAGTTAGATTTGCCAATCAAATCCATCCTTCAAGACATGCTTCAAAAAATGAAGATTACAAAATCCCTTCCTTATATTGTTTCTAGAGGGGAGTATCTATCCGCTTTAATTCTTTCAAGTTATTTAGATTATGCATTTCTCGATGCGGCTGATGTCGTTCGTTTTAAAGGCAATCAACTCAATCGAACCAAAACCCGTAATGATGCTGGACTACTTTTGAAAAAGCATCCCTATGTTGTGGTTGGAGGGTTTTATGGAAGTGATGAACATGATCAAATTCAAATCTTGCCTCGTGGTGGTTCCGATATTAGTGGTGCTCTAATCGCCGACGCTGTGAATGCCAAACTTTATGAAAACTGGACAGATGTCGATGGTTTTCTTACTTGTGATCCTAGAATCGTAGAAAAACCTCAACGTATTGAGGCTCTTACCTATCGAGAATTAAGGGTCTTATCTTTTATGGGTGCAAGTGTTCTACAAGCTGAAACCATGTTCCCTTTAATTAAAAAAGGAATCCCAACACACATCAAAAACACCTTCAATCCATCAAGCGAAGGCACAATGATTTATAGTAAACTTCCACCTGATCGGTATCAAAGTGCCATCACAGGTATTACTGGAGTGAAAGGATTCAATTTAGTTGTAGTGGAGAAAGAAATGATGTCTGAAACCTTAGGTTTCGATCGAAAAATTTTACGAATTTGTGAAAAACTTGGCATCAATGTAGAACATTTTCCTTCTGGTACGGATACCTTTTCCATGATGATTGAATCCAAATACCTACAGGATGGCAAAAAAGAGGCGTTAATTACTAAACTCAAAAAAGACCTTAGGCCAGATGTTGTGGAAATGACTGAAGGAATCTCATTAATTTATGTGGTGGGAAGAAATTTATTACAAAATAAAATGAATGTTTTAAAAGTATTCTCAGCCTTAGTGAATGCGAATGTTAACTTAAAAATGATTGATTATGGAAGCAATGGTTTACACTTAGTCATTGGTGTAGAGGATATTGATTACAAGTTTGCAATCAATGCACTCTATAACGAATTCGTCCTTGGAGGATCCAGCAAATGAACTCTATTTCACTCGCAATTGTTGGCGCAACAGGTGTCGTTGGCAGAAAATTTTTAGAAGTTCTAGAAGAAAGAAAGATCAATATTCACAATTTAGTCCTTTTTGCTTCTGAACGTAGTCGCGGGATGACCATTCCATTCCAAGGAAAAAGTTATCCTGTCATTCCTTTAAATGAGGAAAATATTCTTAAGCACCATGTGGATTATGCTTTGTTTAGTGCTGGAAGTGAAGTTTCATTACAATTTGCTCCCATTTTTGCAAAGCAAAAAACTCTTGTGATTGATAACTCGGCTGCCTGGCGTATGGATCCTAACGTACCATTAGTTGTTCCCGAAGTGAATCCAAAAGATGCATTCAAACATCAATTTATCATTGCCAATCCTAATTGTTCGACCATTCAAGCGGTCGTCGTAATGAAGCCACTTCACGATGCTTTTCAAATTAAACGGATGGTTATTGCTACCTATCAAGCCGTGAGTGGGGCTGGTAGTAAAGGTTTACACGATTTGTCGGAGAAGCTTCCTACTGGAAAAACAACCAAATTTCCATATCAAATCTATGAAAATGTGATCCCGCATATTGATGTTTTTATGGAGAATGGGAATACCAAGGAAGAAGAAAAAATCATTAAAGAATCACGAAAAATCATGGGAATACCGGATCTTAAAATCAGTAGCAGTGCTGTAAGAGTGCCGGTTAAAAATGCTCACAGCGAAGTGATTAACCTAGAGTTTGTGAAGCCATTTTCATTAGAAAAGGTTAATGAATTACTTTCGAAAGCTCCTGGCGTGGTTGTGTATGACAAACCAGAAAAGAAAGAATATCCAATGCCATTATTGGTGGACGGAAAAGACGACGTTTATGTAGGCAGAATCAGAAGAGATGAATCAGTTGAAAATGGTTTAAACATGTTTGTGGTAGGAGATAACATCCGAAAGGGTGCTGCAACCAATGCAGTTCAAATTCTCCAATTATTTATACAATAACCCTTTATGAATATTCTTATTTATCTTGCTATCTTTTTAGCAAAAATGACTGAAGTGAGTATCGGTGTTTTTCGTCTACTTTTAATGACAAAAGGATTCCGAAAACAAGCTTCATTGATTGTGTTTTTTGAACAAATGATTTGGGTAATCAATGTATCCTTAGTTGTTACAAGAATTACCGAAGATCCTTTAAGAGTTCTTGCCTACGCGAGTGGTTTTGCGTTGGGTCTATATTTTGGTTCTTGGTTAGAAGGTCGAGTAGGTTTAGGAAATATCAAAGCAGAAATTATTGCAGAAAAAGAAGATGCTATTGAATTTGCAGAAATGCTAAGAAAAAATGGTTTTGCTGCAACCATTCTTGATTCGGTTGGTAAGGCAAATCATCGAAACGCCATGATTGTCTCTTACATTCCTCGAAAAAAAAGAAAAATGGTTGCCCAAATGGCAACCCATTTTCCTAAAGCCGTAGTAACATTTTTAGATGTTAGACCAGTCCAAGGTGGATATGGTACTGCTAAAAAACGTTAATTAACCTCTCGTTGTTTTGAGTGCTTTTGCCCACGATTCAACTTGATCAAACAATTTTGCTAATAAGTTAACTTGATAGTTTGCCGGTTTAAAACCTTCGGTTTGGCTCATTTCTGCATTTAAATTAAAAAGTACATGTTGTTGGACATCTGCAACGCCTAACGCACCTAAAATGGTTCTTAAGTGTTCAGCGGCTCTAGCACCTCCAGCATAACCGTAACTGATAATACCTGCTGGTTTGTTAATCCAGGTTGGAATACCGGCTGTATCTAATGCATTCTTTAAAGCACCCGTAATGGAGTGATTATATTCTGCCGTAACAAAAATATATCCATCGAGACTTTGAATCTTATCATTCCACTTTTGCACTGCTTCTTTTGCATCTTTTTCTCCAAATAGTGGTAGGGCATAGTCGGATAAATTAATGAGTTCATAAGCAGCAGGACGAGTTTTACTTTGTCCTTCAACCCACTTTCCAATTCCTAGACCTACATTGCCAACACGCGTCGAGCCAACAATAATACCAATTTTCATAATTTCTCCTTACCCCTCCTATAGGGGGGTATGATTATATTAATTTCTTTGTACTCAAGATTACAAGATAAATGCTTATTGATTGAAGCCTACATACTTAAACCATCATAATGAATTTATGAATCAATATAAGAAATTAATTGTATTTGTCGCGATAACATTAGCGTCTTGTCAATCTGCTATGTCAATTCCTTCTTCCTTTGAAAATGTATCATCCAATTTTACAAATTCTTCTAGCTCTTTAAGTAGCGACTCTGTGGTGAATGAACAAAATGTGATTTATGGTTTTCATGAAAGACATACTTTGGATATTAGTTATTCAAGTCAATTAAATGAAGATGCTACCGCAATTTTATTGATTCACGGCGGTAGTTGGATAGGTGGAGATAAGTCTAGTATGTTGAAATACCGTCAATCTGTCATTGAAAACGGTTACGTTTATATCGCGATGAATTATCGATTAATATCAAATCAATCTACTTACCTTGATATGTTAGAAGATCTTGATTTAGCGATACGTTATATTAAAAATCAAACCACCAATATGCCGATAGATAAGAATCAAATTGTGTTAATAGGTGAAAGTGCCGGTGCCCACCTTGCCATGCTTTATAGTTATCGAAATACAAGTCCAATTCCTATTCGATTTTTATTAGCTTTAGTTCCTCCTGTTGATTTTACCGACCCAAACTACATTAACTTTGGCAATCCCACCAATCAATTATTTCTCGCTAATCAATTAATGCAAACGACCGTAACTAGTCCTAATGAGTTGATTGAAAAGGGTTATCCTCAAAGTTGGTTTGACGCTTCGCCAATTCATCATTTAGATGGAGCAATCCCAACACTTATGGCATATGGGGCATTTGATGAGTTAATTCCTCAAAGTAACTATGAAAGGTTTTTAGCAAAGGTAGATGAATTAGAGGCTCCAATCGAGGCCATTCGTTTTCCTAATAGCGGCCATGCTCTCGATAATGATCCATTGATTCTCAACGATCTTTTTTCATTGTTTTATCAACGAATACCGAATGATAATACCTCAATCATTTCGTTTGACAATTAATACCCATATGGGTATATTAACGATATGAAATGTAATCAAGAATTATTACACCGTATGAAACGCCTACACGGACAAATGAATGGCATTTTAAATATGATGGAAAAACAAGATTCTTGCGAAGATCTTGTTACTCAACTCAAGGCTATTAGAGTGAATTTAGACAAAACAATTTCTTTAATTACAACTGAAAACCTTCAACAAATTATGTTAGACAATCCTGACAATAAAAAAGCGATTCAAGATGCGATGGATCTTATTGTAAAAAGTAGATAAACATGTTTGATCTTCAAATTCAACAACGTCCGGTACCGGAGATATTTCACACCACAGACTTGTGGGATCTTTTGGTGATTGGTGGAGGACCCGCGGGATTGAATGCCGCATTATATTCACAACGTAAGGGATTAAAAGTTGGTGTTATTGCAAAAGAAATTGGTGGCCAACTTCACAACACCTCTACCGTAGACAACTATTTAGGCATTCCAATGATTGAAGGCAAAGACTTATCAACTACATTTTTAAAGCATCTTGAGGCGCTTGAAGTTCCTTTATACCTCGATTATTGGGTTACAAGTATTCAAAAGAGTCATGATGTGTTTTTTGTCACCATGGATAACGGCACTGTGCTGAAAAGCAAAACACTTTTGTTTGCAACAGGTGGACAACCTAAAAAACTCAACATTCCCGGTGAAGCTACCTTTGCTAATAAAGGGGTTTCCTACTGCACAACATGTGATGCACCATTCTTTAAAGGAAAACATGTCTTGGTGGCAGGTGGGGGAAATAGTGCAGCAGAAGCGGTGATTGATCTTGCGGTATGGGCAAAACAAATTACTGTGGTCCATCGCAGTCAATGGAGAGCAGATCAAATTATCCTTAATAAGTTCAACACGATTCCAAATCTAAGTGTATATTTAGAAACTCAAATTTTATCTATCGAAGGCAAAGAAAATATGGAAGGCGTTTGGGTTCTTGATAAGAAGAATCAAAGTAAGCGCCTCATAAAAGCGGATGGCCTCTTTATTCAAATTGGTTTACTTGCTAACTCTGCATTAGTTCAAGGATTAGTAAAGACTAATGAAAAAGGTGAAATCTTGGTTGATGACCAATGGATGACGTCTATGCCGGGTTTATTTGCTGCGGGTGATGTAACCCAACACCCATTCAAACAAATTGTCATTGCCGTAGGAGACGGCGCAAAAGCCGCTCTGGCAATTCAACAATATTTAATCCATCATTCCTAAGGAGGTA
>JBMSKF010000012.1:0-31790 GCA_049419605.1 Bacilli bacterium | reverse complement strand
AGATTAGGATAGACCAAAAAAGCAAACAACATCATCAACACACCTTGAATAAGGTGGACGAGACCCATCGTCTTGTTGAACTTGATCAATTTATCAACTTTTTGATCAAAGGTCGCCACTGCTACTTCTGCCATACTTTGTGTTTTCTCCTTTTACTAAGTATTAACACCCTTATTATATGCGAATCCTTTTATAATGATTCAAGGATGCTCATTAAATGATTCACAAATTTATTAAAGGTACTAATCCAAATCGTCCAACCCTTTTGTTATTACATGGAACAGGTGGAGATGAAAACGATTTAATTCCCGTTGGGAAAATGATCGATCAGGAAGCTAATTTATTAACCGTCAGAGGTGAAGTTATCGAAAATGGGATGCCACGCTTTTTTAGAAGGATTGCACCCGGCGTCTTTGATGAACAAGATTTAATGTACCGAACGAGCCAACTCCATGATTTTATTGATCAAGCAAGTAAGACCTATGATTTTGATCGTGGTGATGTGATTGCGATCGGTTACTCCAATGGGGCAAATATTGCTGCAAACATGTTGATGCAAATACCTTACTCTTTAAGAGGCGCTATTTTAATGCATCCCATGCTTCCGCGTAAAGATGGCCAAGTTCCTGAATTAAAAAACACCAAGGTTTTAATCACAGCAGGAAACAACGACCCAATCGTACCTTTAGAAAGTACGCAAGCGCTTAAACAAGTTTTAGATCGTAACGGGGCAGAGGTGTCACTAAGCTGGTTTAAATTTGGTCACAAGTTGTCGAGTGAAGAAATTCAAGTTATTATCAAGTGGTATCAACAGTCATTGACCCACCATTCTAAACATTTAAATTAAAGGAGAAAAATTATGGGTGCATTCCTAGGTTTCCTTACCGTCTTCTTCATCATCATGAGTTTTACAAGAAAAGGTGTGAAAATCTTTCTTGAGAAAGTTTTAATCCGCAACAAAAAGAAAGAACTTAAAACCTCTTGGGATTTAAAACTTCTTCTTTTCTTACAAAAATACCATCGTTATTTTGGTATTGGCGCTTTATTAAGCGCACTATTCCATGCGGCATTACAATTCTCGATCACCGGTGCCCCTAGCCTTACGGGTGGAACCTTGGTTGGTTTATTATTTGTCCAAGGGATAACGGGTTATCTACAAGAAAAGAAAAAGGGAAATCTTAAAATATTGAATGCAATTCACACGATTATCCCACCAGTATTATTGCTACTGATGGTGCTGCATGTGATTTATAACTCCACCTTTATACCTGGATTAGGCATCGGCGGTTAACCTAGACAATTTTATTTTTTAGTTTTAGGAAACCACGGAAAAAAGATATTCGTGGTTTTTTCATATTCAGCAAAACCTGGTTTAGTTTTCATATGTTTTTCTAACAAAGGAACACCTGAAACATATCGCAATAACCAGGTGACAATCAATGGGGAAATTAATGCAACGATAGGATAAAGGATGGAAAAATCATTAGCGAATCCTAATACCGCAATGCCCCACCACATCATCACTTCACCAAAATAGTTTGGATGACGAGTATATTGCCAAAGGCCAGTTCTAATTAATTGGCCCTTATGATTGGGGTCCTGGATGAAGGTGGCGAGTTGGCGATCGCCAACCGCTTGAAAATAAAAACCAATCAACCATAGCACAAGACCAAATCCAAGTATGACATACGTCAATGGATCAATAGGTAGAATTAATCCAGACATAATGTTGGTGACCAACACCCATGAGATAAGGAACATAAATAAAGCTTGTACAAGGAAGATCTTCACAAAGCTTTTTAATAAGACATAGGGCGGTTTAATCTTCGAACGCATTGCAACATATCGCTTATCTTCAGGTTTGCCCTTATTTCGTCGATGGATATGATTCGATAATCGCAACCCCCAAATCGTTGTCAGTAATAAAGTGAGATAACCAATCACATTAGGATTCACACCTAAGATAAAGGTTCTCGTTAACATCAA
The DNA here is from genome assembly GCA_049419605.1 of Bacilli bacterium. Lineage (GTDB taxonomy): Bacteria > Bacillota_I > Bacilli_A > RFN20 > CAG-826 > UBA970. Next base: position 29,804 of record JBMSKF010000012.1, on the reverse strand, counting down.
CATCCATGCGACTAAAACAAATCCTTGGCCCCAACCAATATCGATAATGCCAAAATTATTTTGTTTCACGGCAATCCTAAAATAATTGATGAAGTGTAATAGAATTATCCCAGACGTTAATACAATACCTGTGGTCAGTAAGTTGATATCCATGACGTTATAACCATCCTAAGACAATGATGACCAATCCGGATGTGAAGGCTGTAACCAATGTACCCCACACAAGATCAATGATTGTAATTGTTACTGGCCATGCTTTTAAGGTTGCAAGATTGGTTAAATCATAAGTGGCATAGGTAACTAAACCAAATGCTCCGCCATAAAGTATTCCTAATAATAAATGGTCTTGATGAGGCTGAATAACGAAGAGAACGAGTCCAACAATATAAATGACATAAAAGAGTAGTGCCCCAACTCGATTGACCTTATCTGCCATGAGATGCCCAATGTGTTTACGGTAGAGTTTGGGTGCTACTTTAACTAACCAAAATAAATCTACGAGCGTGAACGCAACAAAAGTGATGATGACTTGAAATAAAAAATCCATAAAAATTCCTCTTTATGGATTCATTATATAAGGTTAATTACTGAGATGCTTTGATTGTGCGAACAATTCTTAGAATTCTTGCCAAAGTGATTAAAGATAATGCGAAAAATACACTACTAGCACCGATGACAGCAGCAAGTTCTAACGCTAATGGTGCTGCATTCACATAAACTAAATAAGCGGCATAACCACCACCGCCAAGACCGGCTAATCCAACGAAAACAAGAATGATTCCTAAAAGACTGAATGGTGTGCGACTACGATTTATTTGTTGCTTGCCTTTTTCTAACTTTAAACCATCCAATTGATTGGCTTGGTCTTGATTAGGTTTGGGCGTTAAAGACATAAGGGTTTGAATAAGCGAAAAAAGTTGATCAACTTCAGCATCCGTCATTGGAGCCGGTGTATAACGATATCGTTTACCGAGAAATTTTTTAAGTATAAAATCTTTTTTATTGTGACCAAGCTTGGGGTCAAAAAATTCTTTTCTTACTAAACCAAATTCAAAGAGTTTCTTAGAGACAAATTCTCTTTTCTTTTCACTAAGGAAAGAACCAAGCACAACAAGAGGTGGTAAATTTGCATTAGGATTTTGTAGGGGTAATTTAGCCATGGGTTTATTTTATCAAGATTTTTTGATAATTTTGTAAATATTTTTTCGTAAAGTCCAGAGGATGGCGATAAACGCGAGAATCATCCCTATCAATGCTGTGTTTGCAACGCCGACAATACCAAATATAGGCATGTTAACCGTGTGCCGTAAATAAATTCCTAATAAAGCCCACACAATAACACCACCATAATAAATGTCTTTTTGGCGAATAGTTGTGACAACTCCAATCAGAATCGTAACAATGAGAATGATGGTCGTCATGATTTGTTGACTAACTTCGCCACCGTTCCAAATCCACCGGTATGCATTCGCATCTGCAACAATCATCGTGGTGATATTTGCAACCGTTGCTACGGTAATCCAACCAAAATAAATTCTAAATGGAATGGTGGGTAAGCTAAGATCACCCCCAAAAGACAAATTGATGAATATGAGGGAAGCAAACAAGATGAGCATCAAAACAAGTGATAAAGGAAATTGTAAATAGTGCCATGCTAAAATCCATCCAGCATTCGCAATACTTGAGATGGTAAAGGCAATATCAATTTTAAATAAATGACGATTCATTGGAGTTTCATCAAGCTGATGAAGATTTTTTAAACGCCAACCAACATAAATTGCTAAAGCGATATAGATCACAGCCCAAATGGAAAAGGTTAAACCAATTGGAGCAAAATAATTGGCATACGTATCAGAAATAACCCCTGTTTCAAGTCCGTTAATCGGTAATAGATTGGCAAGGCCATTGAGTGTTAAAGCTAGAAAGAAAGCAATCGCAGAAACGATATTGATCATCCTGGCATTTTGTTTGGTAAATTTCATGCTTTTTGACTCCTTTGTGCTAACCAATTTTTGACTTGGTTGACTTCGTGTGGAAACCCAAGTCCTTCAAATTTAAGGATCAAAGGAATTCCATACCTTAATGATATTTTATCACCAGCAGCACCAAATGTTTTACCCCATGAGCGATTACCGCTCACTGCAACACCAATGACTTGGTTTGCATATAAATTTAAAAAATGGGTTGTTAAATCTGTAATTTCACCAAAATTAACGGAGCGTGTAATTAAAAGAATCTCATGATTATCGACATGCTGATAGGTAGAAATATCAAATACAGGATATCCTAACTTATCCGCGAACTTTTTTCCCAAGCCTGTCATCGAATCGACGACGATGACAATCATGGATTATTTCTTCCCAAAATGTTTGACTAAAAAATTAACAACGGGTTGAGGTTCAAAACCACGAATGACATCTTCTTGATAAATTAAAGCGGGTGTACTCATGATGTTATGTTGTTTAACAATTTGGTTGAATTCATCAGCCTGGAGGGTTTGATGGACTTCTCTTAGGTTGTCTTTATATTGATCGCGCATGGCCATTTTTAAAAACATTTTTAAGTTTTGGCAGTTGGGACAATTGTCTTTGGTTAAAATGATTGCCTTTTCCATCGTTCGACTCCTACTTGTTGATTTTGTTTTTATTGAAGGTGAAGTCATCATCATCAAGTGCGACAGATTTCATTTTTTGATAACCGTTACCCTTCATAGAGAAATAATCCATGGTTTTGGTTTCAGTATTTAAACCATTCAAGACAACTGGATTGACTTCTTCGTGTTCAAATTGGGGTTCAAATCCAAGATTCATTAAAGCTTTATTGCAGTTATAACGAACAAAAACTTTGACGTCGTGTGTTAAATCAACAGGATCATAAACACTTTCAGATAGTTCTTCTTGTTCTTTATAAAGTTTTTGTAGTAGGTCTTGCATCCAAATCGTTAATTCATCTTGTTTGGTTTTAGTCAACTTAGCAAAAATTTCTTGTGAGATTTTACCAATATATAAACCATGGATTGCTTCATCGCGCAAGATAAGGTTGATGATTTCGCCTGCTTGCATCAATTTACCTTGACCATAAAAATAGAGTGGGTAATAAAAACCAGAATAGAATAACCAAGTTTCTAAAAATACAGAGGCAACCATCGCTTTCCATTGCGCCTCAAAAAATTCTTCTTCACTAAAATTAACTTTTTCTGGAGAATACTTTTTCAAGTAATTCATTTGATCAAGCGTTTCATATTGACCCACGATTAAATTCATAATCGCTTGTAGATTTTTATTTTTCTTTCCCCATTCAAAGAGTTCATCGATTTCATGCGTGGAAAGGAAGGTCATAAAAATGTTGGAGTAAGATTTTGCATGCACCGCATTTTCCATCGCGGCCATCCAATTAATAACAGCCTTTCGTTGATGGAGTGAATCTGGCATTGAGCGAGAGACAACAGGCATCCCGATATCGCCTTGATAGGTATCTAAAAAGGTGAGAATGAGTAGATTTAATGAATAAGCTTTCTTCACTTGTTCGGGGAGTAATTTCCACGTTAATAAATCGGATTGTAATGAAACGTCTTCTGGACGCCAAAATTGAGAAAGATTTTGTTCATAAAATTGCTGAGTAAAAGAATCCTCAGTTCCATTCCAGTTCGCACCAGAAAATTCTTCTTTGGGTTTAAAAATGAGGGGTTTAAAAGTATTGCCAGTTTCTTTACTCATTGTCTTTCTCCTTGATTAAGTTATTCGATTATACAACACACGATTCGCATTCTTCAATTTTTAACTTTTGCGTTCGCGTATAGTAAAGCGTTTTTACACCTTGATAGTGCGCATAAAGATAATACCTTACGAGTTCCTTGGTTGTCACGTTTGAGGTAATGCCTAGTTCAAACGAGATACCTTGATCAACGTGCTTTTGCGCAGTCGCAATAACATCGATAACCTTAAAGTTATCAATACGATAGGCACTTTCATACATAAAGGATGCAGTATCTAAGGATGGCATCGGGAAATAGGTCTTTGAGTTGCCATAAGTACGTTCTTCAATGAGTTGTTTGATTGGCGTTAATGAAGGCGTCGCAGACATGACATATGCAATCGAGCCATTCGGTGCAACTGCTAATCGGTGCGAATTGTATAAACCATACGTCATGACATCTTTTTTCAATTGTTTCCAGTCAGCATCGGTTGGGATATAAATGTCTTTGAAAATTTCTTTAACTTTGTCAGTTTTGGGTAAGACCGTGCCACGACCTTCAAAGTAGGTTCCATCCGCATACTTACTGGTTTCAAATTGATAAAATTTTTGTTTGGTTTCTTTTGCTTTTTCCATTGAGTGAACTAAGGAATAATAATTAACTTGGGCAAAGAACACATCAATTAAATCAATGTCTTCTTCTGATCCAAATAAAATATAGTTTTCCGCGATATAACCATGGTGACCCATGATTCCAAATCCGACCGATCGGTTAAGACGATTGGCTTTCGCCACAGCAGGAACATAGGAAATGTTGGTGCGTGTGGATACTGAATTCATCACATCCATTGCCGCGAAGACAGTTTCCTTAATCGTATTATGTTTGATCATGTTGCCCATATGGCCGCTGGCAAGATTACAAGAGATATCCATACCAATCTCATCTTGTTCTTTTTTATCGTAGTCTGCATAGTGAGAGGTGATCGTCGGTTGAAGAATTTCGGTGCAAAGGTTGGAAAATTTAACAGGAAGTTTTAAAGGATTCACTTTGTTAACATTATCCACAAACATAATATAAGGGTAGCCCGATTCACCTTGTAGAGAGGCGATCATATCAAGCAATTTTCTTGGACTTATTTTACGTTTTCTTACATCAGGATTTTCCACTAATTTGTCATACCAATAATCCATGTTGGTGGAGACATCAGCAAAATCAATGCCATATGCTTTATAAACCGTATGAGGATAAAACACATACATGTCTTTATTTTCTTTGGCAAGTTCAATCATCTTGTCGGGAATGACCACACCCATCGATAAAGTTTTAACGCGGACATCATCGTCAGCATTTAGTTTTTTGGTATTTAAGAAGTCTTCAATGTCAGCGTGGAAAACGTTTAAGTAAACCGCACCGGCACCGGCTCGTTGACCCATTTGATCAGCGTAACGGAAATTGTTATCTAATAATTTTGCAACGCCAACAACACCTTTAGAAACATTAGGGACATCTTTGATTGCTTCACCTTTAGCGCGAAGGTTGGAGAGATTGATGGAGACGCCTCCACCAATTTTAGATAGCTGCATAGAGAATTCAGAAATACGAGCGATATCATTTAAAGAATCGCCACCCTCAAGTAAGAAACAGGAAACGAATTCACCACGCTTTTTCTTACCAGTATTTAATAAAGTGGGGGTAGCAGGAACAAAGTCTTGGGCAATCAAACGTTTGATAATGTTTTGCGCTAATTCAAAATCACCATCCGCATGGTATAAAGCGTTAATCGATAAACGATCTTCATATCGTTCAAGGAACACCTTCTTGTCGCGGCTCTTTAAAGCATAGTCGTTATAAAACTTAAAGGCGCCCATGTAGGTGGGAAAACGAAATTTAGCATTATAAGCAATGTTAAAAATGGCTGAGATTTGTTCTTGGGTATACTTCTTTAAAAATTCATCTTCGTAGTAGTCATTTTCCACTAAATAGTCTAATTTTTCCTTTAAAGAATGAAAAAATTGTGTTTTTTTGTTAATTTCATTTAAAAAATAAGAACGAACAGCTTCCTTATCTTTTTGTAAGTCCTTTAATTGGCCTTTTTCATCAATCACTTGATTGTTGAGTAAGACCCATTCAGGAATGTAATTCTTTTCCATGCCAATGGCCTCCGAGCTAAACCTAATGATGGAGTTGAAAGGTGTTTCACACTTTCGTATCTTCATCTCCTTAGGTGAAAATTATTTTTGTCTAACCAGGGTGCAATAGTCAATACCATTTTGTGTGTGGAATTACTAAATCTTTACTATTACATAGTAAACATCGTTAAAAAATTGCCTTAAATATTATTGTTAATTTTTACTTTTTTCACTTGGAAATTCGTTTTCAATTTCTTTGAACTCTAGTAAGATAAGGATAGGAGAAAAACAAAAATGAAATTTACATTAGCACCTCTACCTTATGCCTATGATGTTCTTGAACCGATCATTGATGCCAAAACCATGGAAATTCACTACAGCAAACACCACCAAGCTTATGTGAACAATTTGAATGCGGCATTAGAAAAATATCCTGCATTACCAGAACAATCCATTGAGCAACTTTTAAATAATTTGGAGAAACTTCCTGCTGATATTCAAGGCGCAGTTAGAAATAATGGTGGAGGTCATTTTAACCACACAATGTTTTGGTCCTTGCTAATTCCAGAAAAAAATTATCAAGCACCTAGTGAATCACTCTTGAAACGGATTCAAAAAGATTTTGGATCATTTGAAGCCATGAAAGAACAATTTAGTAACGCTGCAAAAACACGATTTGGTTCTGGTTGGGCTTGGTTGATCGTCGACGCCACAGGGACTTTAAAAATTACTTCAACACCGAATCAAGATGTTCCATTTAAAGAAGGAAAACCAATTTTAGGTTTAGATGTTTGGGAACATGCATACTACTTAAATTATCAAAATCGTCGACCAGATTACGTCTCAAACTTTTTCAAAATAATAAATTGGAAAAAGGTTGAAGAAAATCTTCGATAAAAAATTTCTATTTTTTTGAAAATATTTCTTGTAATAAATTTTCATCGTGTTAAGGTTATATTACAAGGAGGAAATCTCGCATGGCCACAAAGAAAAAAGCAACGAAGAAACCTGCTGCAAAAGCAAAGAAAGTAGTTGCTAAGAAGAAACGTTAATCCCTCAAGGGAAAAATGAAAAAAACCATTTGTGAAAACAAATGGTTTTTCTTTTGTATAATAGATTTAATCTTATGTATGAATCACCAGATTATCAATTAATAAAAAAAGAAGGAAACTTGGAATGGCGTTCCTATCAAGATTTTTTCACTGTTGCCATCCACGAACCTTCCCTTCAAGGTTATTCTGGTTTTGGATATTTATTTAATTATATTTCTGGTAATAACCGTCAAGGCGTAAAAATGAAAATGACGGTGCCGGTCATTAACGATACCGATGAAAATGAAAAGAGTATGGAGTTTGTTATTCCCAAAATTCACACCCAAAATATCCCTCAACCTCTTTATCAACAAATGAAAATTAAACATTACCCTTCACAACAAGTTCTTGTATATTCTTTTTCAGGATATATTCCAAAGGAAAAAATAGAAATCATTATCGAAAAAATGAAATCCTTTGCTAAACTTCAACATTTAGTTCCTTCAGGTTCAATTAAAATAGCTCGTTATAATGGACCTTATACGCTGCCGTTTTTAAGGCACAATGAGATCTGGCTTAACGTCGATTTGACTGACAATCCGAACAAAGTCCATAAAGCGTAAATTGGTGATGGTGAAGGGCAAATTGATGTTGTTTTGCCATTTTGTTTTCAAAATCTTGTAATGGACAATCTTCAATCAAAACTATTTTTTTACAATTTGTACAAACTAATTGATGATGGTGATGTTTGTCTTTTAACTGATACAAAGGTGTGGTTTCAGTTTCTAAAATTAGTTTTTCTACAATATCCTTTTTTAAAAATTGTTCAATAATTCTAAATACCGTTGAATGAGAAATATTTTTGCCTTGATTCTTTTTTGAAACCCATTGATAAAGTTGATCTAGCGTCAATGGGTGATGTTTTTCTAAGGTATGAAGCACTAAATCTCTTGCAGGCGTATTCTTCAAATCATATTCATGAAAAAAATCTTTATGACAATCGCGATGATGGTTGCTCATCTTCTCTTCCTCCCTTGAAGGGACGTCATGGTGACAGTAAGTCCCCACATAATCGCATAGGTCACGACTAAGGTGCTCCCAGTAGGTAAATCAAACCAAAGTGATAAAGCAAAGCCAATGATAAAATTCACTATTGCAATTAGAATGCCGTAAACAAAACTTTGTTTAAATCCAAATTGAAAATTCATCATGATTAATGTGGGAAATAATAAGAAACTCGACATTAATAAAGATCCTGTTGCACGAATACCGATGATGACTAACCAAGAGGTAAGAACGGTAATACCGAGTTGAAACCACTGCGGTTTTAAATGATTAACCTTAGCAAAGTCGCGATCAAAAGACATCGTCTTCAGTTCTTCAAAAAAGAAAACGATGAGTGCAGAAATAATGATAAAAAGTACGATGATCACCACAACATCAATTTGTCTCAATAAAAGTAAGCTGCCAAATAAAAATTGTTCAATTCTTAAATTTTGATTCGGATTTGAAGTATGAATCAAAGTTCCTAAAGCAATCGCAGAAGTAGCAATACCACCAATGATGCTATCGCTATAACCTTTGTTGCTTTCGACCAAAAGATGAATGGTTAAAGAAGCAATCGTAGCAATGAATAAATTGAACCACAAAGATTGTTCAAAAAAGGTAATGGAAATTGCAACCGCAAAATAAGCAACGTGAGCAAGTCCGTCACCAATATATGCCATTTTTTTGAGAACTAGGAAATGGCCTAATGCACTTGCTAGCACGGCAACCAACAATCCAACCAGTAACCCTCTTAAAATAAATTCATATTGGAAATACGATAAAAATTGATTAATGGTCATGGTGATGGTCCCCGTGTGTATGGATAAAGGGTGAAAATTCTGGATGTTCACAAAAAGCATCATAACTACCATCAAACAACACTTTGTGTTCTAAATAAATAACACGTTGAATATGCTCAGAAAAACTAGGTAAATCATGCGTAATAATAACGTATGGTGTGCGACTGCGTTTGAGTTGAGTAAGAATGTCATAAATCGAATCCTTACGATTCACATCTAATGAACTTGTGGGTTCATCTAAAAATACAATGTCAGGTTTTTGTACCATCATTCTAGCAAAAAGAACCATTTGTTTTTGTCCCAAAGAAAGCAATGAAAATCGATGGTTTTTAAAGGTAAATAATGAAAATTTCTTAAGGATGGCATCAATCGCTTGGTGTTCTTTTTTTCCAAGCCATCTCGGAAAACTTTTTTTTGCAATTAAACCTTGGCTTACCACTTCTTTGACTGTCATGGGAAACAATCGATCACCCAATGTTAAAACTTGTGGTAGGTAACCTACAGAAAGATTGGGTTGTACATGAATGCTACCTTCATTGGCTTCTGTTAGCCCGAGAATAACTTTTAATAATGTGGTTTTGCCTGCTCCATTGGCCCCAATTAAGGCAACTTGGTCTCCAGATTGAAAGGTTAATGATACTTGATCAATTACTTTTAATTGATCAAAAGAAACGACCAAATTTTCAATATTGATTAACGCTTTAGTATTCACTTTGAGCGATTCCTTCATAATTTAATAATAACAATTCTTGATAGGAAACTTCCGCTTGAAGTTGGGCTTCACTAATGGTTTCCATGGTGTAAATGGTCACGGTTTCTAGTGAAGGGTTAGACTCTAATAACGTTTGAGTGACTGCCACATTATCGGTGGATGATACGTAAAGTAAATTGGTATCCAAGGTTGTCATGAGATTTTGAAAATCAATGATCGATTGAGCAGTTGGAACTGCATCCGAAGAAAATCCAGGGTATGGCGTTAAAACATGGATATCATAATTCACTAAATAACCAAGCGCATTGTGGCCTGAAAAAACAATATCTAACTCTTCATTTTCTGGTACAAGCGTTTCATAAAGTGAGATAGTGTCTAACAAAGCTTCTTCGATAAGAGTTTGACGGGTGTTAATCAATAGTTCATGTTGGGGAAGTAAGGTCACTAATTCCTCAGCAATCACTTCGAGCATGAGTAAACCGTTAGCTGGATCGACCCAATAGTGAGGGTCACCATCATGGAAGTGTTCATCTTCACTTACCAACAATTCCACTTCATTTTCTTCACCTAATGAATCCGGTAGTAACGATACAAAGGTTGAAAGATCAATGAGTTTTCCCTCAACGGTATCTTCAATCGAATAAATCCAAGGTTCAAAACTCTCACTGGAAAATAAAATGACATCTGCTTGGTTTAAGGCCAATCGTTGACTTGGACTTGGTTCATAATCATGAGGATCAACACCTGCAGGAACCAACCATTCAATTTGCATTAAATCACCAGCTAAACTATTCGCAAGGCTATATTGTGGAAATAATGTCGCAATCAAAGTGGGCTCAGTTGGCGTCGTCGTTGTGCAACCCACTAAAAATAGGCCAAGGAAGATATATTTCATTTGCTTGAATAACATAAAAATTACCTCATCCGGAAGTATGATAGCAAATTTTAACGCAAATGCAAACTATTTGCGTTTATATTTTTTTATCTGTAAGAGGTACTCCAAGAATGTGATCAACGATATAGACAACCCAACTCAAAATCATCACCACACCAAGAATACTAAAGGCGATCCAAGAAAACGTTTCAACTCCTAAGGTTTGCACATCTAAAAAGAAATAGGGATAGATGGTTTCATTTCCATTTAAATGAAATCGACCACCCAAACTGATATAAGCGAATAAATAAAACACATATGCAGAGAGTGTAAAGAGATTGCCACCTATATAGGAAGGCTTTAAATTTCCCTTAGAGTCAAAAAACGCATAATCCAAAATCACCAATAAAGGGACGGCATAATGAATAATGATATCTTTTAAACTAAAAATGACATATTCAATCTGAAAATCGACGATATATGGTATAAGCACAAAAGAATACACAATGGTAGTTAATGCCAAAAAGACGATAAGGGTTTGTTTAAAGAATCGAATCCAATTTGACTCAACCTTCTTAAAAACCAATTGCATGAGAAAGAAAATATAAAGAATGCCTGTCATGACATTCACGAACGAAGTAAAGTAACTCAGTGTTTCTAAAAGATGATTCGCGTCCTCGAGCGTCAAATAAATCCCAAGGGCTGTTATCGTTAAAATTAGTAATTTAAATAATAGAGAAAATACGTTTTTCACGGTTTAATTATAAAACAATATTGATTAAATTATTCTGTTCTTAAAGCAATCACTGGATCTTTTCTTGCAGCGATGCCAGAGGGGATAAGACCTGCGAGTAAGGTTAAGAATGTGGATAAGAGGATTAATCCCAATGCGTAGAATGGCGATAAAGAGGTAAAGTCTGGAATGTCGATTAAATTGACAATTATGATGTTGATTGGAATATTGAGTAAGAGGGTGATGACAATGCCTAATACCCCAGAAACAAATCCAATGATAATCGTTTCTGCATTAAAGATTCTAGAAATATCTTTCTTTCTAGCACCCAATGAGCGCATGATACCAATTTCCTTGGTTCGTTCAATCACGGAAACATAAGTGATAATGCCAATCATAATTGAGGAAACCACAAGTGAAATAGATGCAAAGGCTGTTAACACAATTGCAATGGTATTAATTAAATCGGTAATCGTTGACGTAATATTGGCAGCTAAGTCGGAATATCGAATCATATCGAGTTCATCTCTTAGCGCAGTTGTTCCATCATAGTTGTATGCATCAATATATGCCTTGATTAAATCCTTGGTTTCAAATGAACTTGGGAAGATTTGCGCAGAAACCGGGGTCATATCGCCACCGATTTGACGCATTCTTTGTTGGAATATCGTTGCAGAATTAATCGCAGTACCACCCACCACAAAATAGCCTAAATTGGTATCGGTGTTAAAACCTTCAAGTTGGTCTAGAACAACTTGTGAACGAAGCGCTCCATTTACAGTGTCATTATAGGCATAGTCTGTTAACAAAGATGTGTAAGCTAATCCGGCATTGAGTAATTCAGCACTCGCAGAAGGTTTAACTCTTAAAATACCCACTACCTTGAGAGGTAATAAAGAAGCTTCACTTAAAACATCTGCATCCAAAACATCTTGTGGATCGTTAGTTTTATAAATAGGTCTATTTTCTGTGGATTGATCTTCATCAATTTGATAATAAAGATCATTGGGTATCCATTTGATTTTAAATAAACCTTCATCAAATTCCTCAGAAACAACATCGTTTAATTCAATACCGTCATTCGCATTGATATCATAAAAACTAAAGAAACTTTCATCGATTCTATTTTGTTTATCCACGATTAAGACAAGCTCATCCTTGGCTTGAGGATAACGACCATTTAGGATGTCATACTGCGTATTAATAAATGCTTCGTTGTTTGGTAATTCATAAAAATTACGAGAAAAAGCAAATTGGCCACCTGCACCTGCACTACGAATGATGTTTGTGTTTGAGGAAGTGGTCACCATTAAATTCATCGCCATGGATCGCGTATAAGTAATTGCATTATAGTAACTTGAGTCCATACCAGAAAGATATTCTAAAAAAGTATCATCAATTCTATTTGTATGAAGTTGAACTTGTCCTGCTGCAAATTCGGTAATGGGTGTATTGGGATCGGGAAAATCATTTTCCGAATCACGGACTGCAGCTGGCGGTCCAAACGCTGTAATGGATTGAGGGATGGAAATTGGAAAACCTGCAAGTGTATCACTTTGTAGAGAACCTACATAGATATTCATTCCTTCTGAAATCGATAAAACCAAGGCAATACCAATAATGCCAATACTTCCAGCTAAAGATGTAATTAATGTACGTCCTTTTTTAGTGAGAAGATTGTTTGCAGAAGTCTTTAAAGCTGTCGTAAAAGGCATGGTGGTCCGTTTCGTCATTAACTTTCCTGACGTTTCAGAATCAATCACTTCTGGACGAGAATCATCCACAACACGACCATCTAATAATTTAACAATACGATCAGAGTGGGCTTGAGCAAGTTCAGCATTATGGGTAACCATAATAACTAATTTACCTTTTGCAATTTTTTTAATTAGTTCAAGAATTTGGACACTGGTATTCGTATCAAGTGCACCAGTGGGTTCATCGGCTAGTAAAATCTTAGGATTGTTCACCAATGCTCGGGCAATGGCAACACGTTGCATTTGTCCACCCGATAATTGGTTAGGTCTTTTTTTAATGTGATCTTTTAAACCCACTTCAACTAAAACTTCCATTGCACGTTTGCGTCTTTCTTTTTGGCTGACACCAGACAAACGTAATGACATTTCCACATTATCGAGAACCGATAAATGAGAAATTAAATTATAGGTTTGAAACACGAATCCAATCGTCGCATTACGATAGCTATCCCATTCGGATTCAGAGAAGTTCTTGGTAGATTTACCATCAACGATTAAGTCACCTGAGGTATAGCGATCTAGTCCACCAATAATATTCATCATTGTGGTTTTTCCGCAACCAGAAGGCCCCAAAATAGAAACAAACTCATTATTTCTAAAGGATAAATCAACACCCCTTAATGCGGGAAAAGGTTGTCCTGCAACCACATAATTTTTAACAATACTTTTTAAAACTAACATATATTTACCTCCAAATACAAAAACAATTATACGAGCAATCCTAATGAGTGGTGTATTTAATACAACGCAAATGCGTTTATTTTTGGTTAAGTTGCAAACCTATCGATAAAGGAAGTAGATCAATACATATCCAGTTGAAAGAGCTGCCATCGTAATTGGAAACCCGATTTTAAAGAAATCCCAAAATTTAACTTGGAAACCAAGTTTACGAAGAAAGCCAATCCCAGCAATGTTCGCTGACGCTCCTATGGGTGTCAAATTACCACCCAAAGTAGCTCCTGCTAACAAACCAAACAATAATAAATAGGGTGGCATTCCTAAATTTAGGGACTGACCAACACCCATCATCACCGGTAAGAGAGTTGCAACATAAGGAATGTTATCAATAAATGCAGAGATGATGACCGAGATGAGAATCACTAACGTATAAATAATGAATGGATCATTGTTTCCTAACGAATCAATCCAAGTTCCCATGGCATCAATCACACCTGCGTTATCAAGACCAATGATGAGTATAAACAAACCAAATAACAAACCAAGTGTTTCAAAATCAATCGCCTTCACTGCATCCATAATGGCTTGCCTTGATTGGTTAAAGATCAAACGGTAGGCCACAAATAAGATGGCGATACCCAAGGTAAGATAACCATTGATTTCATTAGGGGTGTTGGGAATGAATGAGGCAATAATAAGGGACAGTAAAATCAATCCTAAGAAAACCGTAGGCACATAATCTTTAACGATTGTGGTTTGCGTAAAATGAAGTTTTTCATGGTGTCGACCTAAAATAAACCAAAGCATGATTAAACTCATCAACGTGCCTATTTGCACGATAAAGAATGGTCCAATTTTCCCATCCACAAAAAAGAAATCAAAGAAATTCATATCGGCAAATTGGTTACCAGCAAGCATAACTGAAGTGGTGTCTCCGACTAACGTCGCAAACCCTTGAATATTGGCAAAAACAGACACTGCAATAATCAAAGGTACCGGTGATAATTTCGTCTTTTTAGCAATATCTAAAGCGATGGGAGCGACTATCAGAACCGTTGCAACATTGTCGACAAATGCAGAGACTAGACCAGCAAATGCGGCCAATAAGATAATTGCCCATTTGGTTGAGGATACACGACGCATCATCCAATCGGCTAACAAAGCAGGCATCCCAGATTCAATAAATTGAGAGACAACAATCATGGTCCCAGCAATGATCATGAAGACATTCCAATTCATCGCCGAAGAAAACACATCGCTTAATGGACTGTATCCTAATAGAATAAATAATGATGCAACCCCTAATGCAATATAAGCTTTAAAATTTGAAAAAATTAATAAAGCAACGTAAGTAAGTAGGAATAAACTTAAGGCAATTTCCATAACGTTTCAATTTTAACACAACTTGGTTTCAACCATATCTTTCGGTATGATAAGACATATGAATATTGCTTGGATTGGATACGGGGTCATGGGTCAACCCATGGCTAACCATTTAAGTCATCATCACACCATCACGGTGTTTAATCGTAATCCACTTAAAGTCATCAATCTACCAACGAATATGAAAAAAGCTTCTACCTTAGAAGCTTGCATCACCCATCAAGATATGATCATGACGATGTTAGGTACCCCAAATGATGTAGAACAGGTTTATGAAACCATTTTATTGCATGCAAAACCTGGGACAATTTTGATCGATTTAACCACTTCTAGTCCTACCCTTGCCAAAGACCTATCTTTGAAATTTAAAAATAAAAACGTTTCTATTCTCGATGCTCCTGTAACGGGTGGATTAAAAGGAGCTCAAGAACAAAATTTGACCATCATGGTTGGTGGTGATGAAGCTACATTTATCAAATCAAAAGCGATATTAGATTTATTAGGCAAACGAGTCCTTTATGTTGGAGAAGCTGGCCAAGGTCAATTTGCAAAACTAACCAATCAACTTGCTATCGCTGGTCAATTAGCAGGATTGGCTGAGTCGCTTGCCTTTGCTAAATCCCAGCAATTACCTTTATCACAAGTCTTAGCAATCTTATCTTCAGGTGCTGCTCAATCGTACAGTGTCAGTGCCTACGGTGAAAAAATGTTAAAGCAAGATTGGCAGGCAACGTTTTATCTTAAACACTTTTTAAAGGATTTACGTCTGGCGATTAACCATGCGACAACCCCCGTTCCCATTGCAATCGCAGTTGAAACCTTACTAACTACACTCGTCAAAGAATATGGCGAAAAAGGGGTTCAATCGATTATTCAAGCCTATCTACAATAAAATATTATTTGCCGTAAATTTGATACAAAAGCCATTGCACAAACTTGGCTGGCAATAACCATTTTAAAAATTGTAATACTTTGTATTGAAAACCAACCGTGACATGAATGGGAGGATTTTTTCGTTTTACCAATTGATGACAAACTTGAAATACAGAATTTGCAGGTAAGCCATTTTTCTCATCTTTTTCCATCACCGCTAAAGATCGATTCATTCTCGCTTCATAAGGGGATGAAGGTTTGAGGATTCGTTGTCGTTGATTAGAAAAATTGGATTTGGTATCCCCTGGTTTAACGTTGACCACTCGAACACCATATGGTTTTAATTCTTGTCTTAAACCTTCTGTGTAACTGGCAACACTTGATTTAGTCATCGAATAAAAGGTTTGAAAGGGAAGCGTGAAATCACCGGCGACTGAGCCAATATTCATAATCATCCCTTTTGCTTCTTTTAGTAGAGGTAGCATGATTTGAGTAACTTGATGTAAACCCATTACATTGACATCATATAGTCGCTTAACATCATCAATCGAGGTTTCTTCAATGGCACCCGCAATGCCATATCCTGCATTGTTGATAAGTACATTTAATTGGTGATACGTTTGTTGGATATATTTCAAGACCGCTTGGATGCTTTGAGGTTGCGTCACATCCATCGTTTGAAAATCAAAAGTAAATTTCTTTTGAGGTTGATGACGAGCAACACCCACAACACGATAACCTGCTTTCGCAAAACCTTCTGCTATCGCCAGGCCAATGCCTTGAGACGCGCCGGTCACTAATATGACGGAATTTTTATTGAATTTCATGAAGCATACTCATCAATGCTTTTTCATCCATGGGTACTTTCTTTAAGATTTCATCAATAATCTCAACCGCTTCATCAATTAATGGTTTGGTATGGGTTGCTGTATAACTCGTACGAATTAAACATTGACCTTCTGGCGCGGCTGGAGGAATCACTGGGTTTACATAAACACCATGCTTGTAAAGTAATTTTGCAATCACAAATGTTCGCATCATCGTGTAGGTGTAAATCGGAATTATCGGTGTGATCGCGTCATTTGCAAGAGGTAATTTTTTTTCTAACATTTTCTTGCGAGCGTACGCGGCAATGTCTAACAATGCTTTTGGACGTTGTGGTTCTTTTTTTAGAATTCTTAAAGCGGCAAGGGCACTTGCTGTAGAAGCAGGCGTCAGTGCAGCAGAAAAAATAAAGGGTCTTGATTTGTGTTTAATGTAATTGACAACTTCTTTTTTACCAACCATAAAGCCACCAATGGAGGCAAGAGATTTTGAGAAGGTAGACATGATCATATCGACTTCATGATGAAGGCCAAAATACTCAGCAGTTCCTCGACCTTTAGCACCCAATACGCCAAAGGAGTGAGCGTCATCAACCATCACTCTTGCACCATATTTTTTTGCAAGTGCAACGATTTCAGGAAGTTTAGCAATATCACCTGACATCGAGAAGATACCATCTGTGACAATGAGTTTTCCAGCTTTAGGATCAGCTTCTTGTAACAATTGTTCTAAGTGCTTCATGTCGCTGTGGTTATAACGAACGGAAGAGGCAAAACTTAGACGAATGCCATCATAAATACAAGCATGGTTTTCCCGGTCTGAAAAAATAATGTCATCACGTCCAGCAATCGCAGAAATAATCGCAAGGGTTGATTGGAAACCACTTGGAAAAGTTAATGCTGCTTCTTTTTCCATGAACTCGGCAAGTTCTTTTTCTAAATCTAAGTGAAGCGTAAGGGTTCCATTTAAAAAACGAGAACCTGAAACACCAGTTCCATATTTTTTAACGGCTTTGACGGTGGCATCAATGACACGCTTATCACCTGTTAAACCCAAATAATTATTGGACCCAATCATGACGCGGCGTTTGCCTTCCATTTTTACGACAATATCTTGCTTACTTTCTAACGCGTGAAAGTAAGGATAAATTCCTAAATCAATCGCATTATCAACATCTTTAAAATCGAGTGCTTTTTTAAATAAATCTGCCATAGTTTTCTCCGAAATGTCTTAAGGTTAACAATGCTACAATAATAGCATTATTAAGGTAAATTATGTATAGAAGGGCGGTAGCAAAACGATGAAAAAGAAAATTGATTTAAAGAAATTAACCCCAATTCAAAGGGCGGTTACCCTTGAAAGTGCAACGGAACCTCCATTTCAAAATGAATATTGGGATCACAAAGAAAAGGGACTTTATGTTGATATTTTAGATGGAACTCCATTATTTACATCTGAAGATAAGTTTGATTCTGGATGTGGGTGGCCAAGTTTTACCAAGCCCATCATCGAAGAGGTTATTTTAGAGCGGCATGATTATTCACATGGTATGATTCGCACCGAAGTGAGAAGCCAAGACTCGGATGCACACCTTGGTCATGTTTTTGATGATGGCCCTCGCGATCAAGGTGGACTTCGCTATTGCATTAACTCTGCATCGTTAAGATTTATTCCCTTTGATCAACTCGAGCTTCATGGTTATGGCGAATATAAAAAGTTCTTTAAAAAGAAATAGAGGTCAACATGGAATCAATTAATCTTTTCATCAGTGAATGGATTCAAAGTTTCCGCAGTGATTTTTTAGATGGATTCTTTTTATTCATCACGGAGTTTGGTGATGAAACCGTCTTCTTAATTATTGCCGCTATTTTATATTGGACTTTTGATAAACGTTTTGCTTATCGACTTGTTTTATTTTTTCTTTATGGTGCGGTGATCAATGGTAGTTTGAAATTCTTAACGAACACTCCTCGACCTCATGTTGAATTTCCTGACAGAATTGATTTAGTTGGAGAAGGGTCTGGTGGGACTTCTTTACCAAGTGGTCATGCGCAAAATAGCACTATTCTTGGACTGACTTTAAATGAAAAATCGAAACAATTCGGCAGATGGTTTTCACGATTATTAATCGTGATGGTAGTTTTAGTTATGTTATCGAGATTGTATTTAGGTGAACATTATTTAAGTGATATTATTTTTGGATTAGCAATTGCCTATTCTTTCTACACTTTTGTAAATCAAATCCAAGGGCGGGGCAACCTTGCGCCATGGTTGAAATGGGTTCCCATCGCCTTATTGATTCCTATTGCCATCATCACAAATGATAAAAATGTTTATTTAGCCGCAGCAAGTATTGTCGGATTTACGATTGGATTTCCTCTAGAACAAAAACATATTGGATTTTCCGTAAAGGGCACATGGTGGCAACAAATCCTCAAAGTGTTATTAGGATTAGGTGTCGCCTTAGCAATTCGAATTGGACTTAAAGCAGTCTTTGAGTTGGGACTTTATTCCATTGATTTTGAAACCAATCCAATCTTCACAGATCAATTATTAGACTTTACGCGATATTTCATCATTGCCCTCTGGATGACACTTGGGGCACCCACCATCTTTAGATTATTATTTAAGAAAGAAGCTTAACTTTTGACTTCAGTTTGTTTCGATACGACAGGCTTTAAACCTGCTTTCATCATGGGTTGGTTTACAAAGTAAAGCAAACCAAAAACAAGCATTAGTCCTCCAGAAACAATCATTAACCATTCGATATCTATAGCATCTGCTAATGGACCAAACAAAGCAATGCCAATTGGCATTGCGATTGAATTAATCATGGTAGAAATACTGGTCACTCTTCCCATATATCCTGGATCAACTTGCTCTTGTAACACGACGGTAATCGGTGTGTTATAAAATGGCAGGACAATTCCTTGCATTAACATAAACACAAAATACACATAAAAATTACTCACAATACCTAACATCAAAACCCCAAATCCCATGATGGAAATAGCGATACCCGCGGTGACAATCCGATTTTTAAATCCACCCCACCAGGCGACCAATAAAGCACCAATGGTCATCCCAAGCGAAAAAGAAACTTCTACCATTGTTAAGCGAAACACTTCATCACCATAATCTGCAAAAGATCTCACAACTTGAAGGGGAGATAAAAACGCTACTGGTGAAACAAGAATTAAAACAAAAAATAAGTAGATAAAAAACGGAATTAAAAATGCATGGGTTTTCACATACTTGATTCCTGCAATAAAATCTTGAAATCCATTGGTTGTCTTTGGTTTTCCTTCATTGACATGTTTAGGAATGGTGACGAAAATCAATAAGGTTAGAACCCCGATAACCGCAGTGACTGTATCAATATAAAATAAAAATCCAATACTAAACCATGAGATTAATACTGCAGCAACAATCGGTCCTAATACATTAAATGCGGATTGAATGCCTGATTGGATCCCTTGAACTCTCATCAATTTATCTTGGGGCACCATTAAAGGAATCGCAGCCCCAATCGCTGGGCCGTGAATTGCTTGACCAATGCCTCGAACTACGGTCACCGCAATCAACATCCAAATTTCAATATTGCCTAAGGAAAATAAAATTGCCGTTACAAGGGTAACAAAAGCGATCGTCCCATCGGCGATGATAATTAATAATTTCCGATTCATTTTGTCGGCAAGTACACCGGCGATCGGAGAAAAAATAAGCAAAGGGATGAAAGAAGCAATAATAGCAATGGTGAGAATAGTTCCTGATTCAGTCTCAAGATTGATATACCAAAAGATTGCATACTGAACTAAAAGTGATCCAATAAAAGAAATCATTTGCCCAGCAATAAAGAATGTAATATTACGTTTCCAGTTTTTCATAATTTTTTACCCAGCGAATTATAGCACAGATTATTTTTGTGCCATGTCCCAGTCTTTTTTTAACATCGAATAAAGACTGGAGTCTTGAAAACCATCATTGGATCGATAATATTGCCGTAGCACGCCTTCATGTTGAAAACCTGTTTTAATTAACACTGCGCCACTCGCAGGATTATAAATAGAATGATGTGCTTCCAATCGATTAAATCCAACCACACCAAAGGCATAAGCTATCAGTGCCTCTAATGCCTCCGTCATATATCCCTGATTCCAATACCGTTTCATCAACGCATATCCTACTTCACCCCGTTCAAATCCATCATGAACAGAGTGAATGCTGATTGTGCCAACTAAAGAGCCATTTTTTAATTGAATACCCCAGACATAAAACTTTGGATCAGGATAATTACTAATCCAATAACTAATAATTCGTTTAGTTTCATCCACAGAGATGTGGGGTTTCCAAGATAAATATTTCACCACATCCATATCAGTTGCCCAACCTAAAAACATACTTTCTGCATCCGATAATTGCAATGGCCGAAGGATTAATCGATTGGTGGTTAATTTAATGGTTCCTTGGTGATTCATGAATGTTTCCTAATGGTAATGTCTGAGATGATGACGTTATACATCTGCTCCTCTATTTTAACAAAATTATCGAGTACGATGGAAACTGAACCTGAATCCAATTGCAACCAATAATGGTCATATGTCTCAATGATTGAAGAAAGAGAGATTGAAATGGATTGTTGATTGATGACAAAACGAATCGGTTCTAGCCCATTATCGTTTGCATCGACAATCACGCCACCAGAAAAAGTTAAACGCATGTCATATAACCCTGAAGGAATATTTGAAATCGTAATCATGTGTTGAAGGTTTTCCAAGTTGATTGTTTCATTATCTTGTTCAACCCTCGCATTCGTCTCAACATTTAAAGGATCAAAGGATAAACGAAAAATTTCTACCGGCAGTGGCTTGAGTAAATAAGCGAAATAAAAACTAATCAAACTAATAATGTATAAACTAATGATAATCGTTCGGGTTGGGAAGCGGAACCACTTCATTAATATTCTTTGGGGAAAACAAAGCCACTGCGTTTCGTATTTAGCGGTTTAATCATTTGCTTAATTAAATCACTTTTAATCTTTAAATGCGGTGGGATGGATAAAGCCTCACCTAACGTTTCATAAGGTTCTTCTTCGTCAATAAATCCTGGTCCATCGGTCGCAAATTCAAAGAGTACTTTGGGATAAATACGAGCATATAGTGATTGGAAATAATATCGATCCACAAATCCAGAATTTGGAATTTGATGTTGAAGTAAATGCACTCTCCACTCATCTAGTTCTTCTCGATCCTTAATACGGAAAGCGACATGGTGGATCCCACCATAACCTTGAATTGCTTGACCCATTAACCTTTGATAATCGACAACAACACCAGCGCCGTTTCCTTTTGGTGTCATTTCATAGAGTGTGAGTGATCCTTCTTTTTGCAGCATCGTTAAACCCATTACTTGGGTAAGTTGCCGATGCATAAGTTCCATGTCACTGACACGAATAAAAATTGGACCAAGTCCAATAATTGCGAATTCATCCGGAACTGGACCAAGGTGCCAAGGTTCACCACCGGCGACACCAGGAACATTTTCATCGGAAACAAGTGTATACATTTGTTCATCGAAATCCATAAAGTGAAGCCACTTTCTTCCGAAGATCGTTTTAATGGGTTCGTGCTTTACTTGATAACGTTCAAACCTTTTTAACCAATATGTTAAACTTCGATCATCTTTGACTCTTAAAGAAGTGCGATAAATTTCATTGGTACCTCGCACTGCTTTAGAAGATTTTGCAAAATCAAAGAACGTCATATCTGTACCGGGATTGCCTCGATCATCGGCAAAAAATAAATGGTAAGCTCGCACATCATCCTGATTAACAGTTTTTTTCACTAACCTTAAACCTAAGATTCGCGTAAAAAATTGATAAATGTCGCTTGCTGAAGAGGTAATAGCCGTGACGTGATGAATACCACCTAATGGTAATGGTGTTGTGTTCATAAGGTTAACTCCCCTAATACAAAAAAGGTGAGGTTACCTTTGGTTAAAAGGTCACCTTCTTCATTGTAAAGTTCCACAACTGTTCTTAATAAGGAACGCCCTGTATGAATGACTTTACCTTTGGCAATGACTTTCGTGGTGATGTTGGCAGCCTTGATATAAGAAACATTGAGTTCAATCGTCACGATTCGTTTCAATTTTGTTAGTGAAGCGATGGCGGCTACTGTATCAATTAATCCAGCTAGTGCGCCGCCATGAACTGAACCAAATCGATTTAAATGATCCTGGTTAGCTTGCCAATGAACCTCTGCTTGACCATCTTGTAGGTCAACAATATGCGGATTGATAAAATGATCAAAATTTTTTTCTTCAATCATCGATAAATAATGGTTTTTAAGTTTTTCTATTTGTTCTTTGTTTATCATAAAAGCATTTTAGATGCGTAATTTTTCCTCAATCTCTATAATAAACGCAACCTACTGATATTTCTATCTTTATACAATTAGATATTGGTATAAAAAGGAGAATAACACAATGCCATCTAAGATTTACCTAATCGCTTTAGGTCTTGTCGTTGCCGGATGTGTTCCCGCACCTTCTGAGTCTTTACCGTCTTCTTCAACTTCATTGACTGCAAGTTCCACAAACTCAACAGAAGACACTTCTACGACTTCGATCCCTGATTCAACCGAAACTACAAGTTCTATTGTTACCTTAAATTCAAAATGGGCGATTGCAATGGGTGGAAGTGGTGTTAATTTAACCCAATATTATGGTGTTACTGAGTCTTTAACCAATGATTTAACGTCGACTAAAGTTATCGAAGTGCAAAAAGTATTCCAATTAGATGGCACGTTTTATGGTTTTGTCTATGAAGCCTTAGTAGATGGAAACGGCGGAAGAAACTCTAATCGATTTAGAGTTGGTTTGGCCAATTCAACCTATTTAGGTTTTCATGGAGTTTCTGATAATGAACACGGTAACTTTGGAGATATCATTATCAACGCTTTAAAGAATTCATTAAAGGGTAAAACGGCTGTTTATGCGAATGCATGGGAAATTATGATTACTGCTAATGAAACGGTAACTGCTGGAACGGCTTCGCAAACGATTAACCCCATTGCCGATGCGCTTGAAGCAATCACCTCTCACTATTTATCGCAAATTAATGTAGAATAAATTTGAGGTAATTAATTATGCCAAAACCATTTATCCCTCCCATGAAAGGTAACAAAAGTCCTTTCGTTCCCAATCAACCAAAGCAAGTCAATCGTCCACCTGTCACCGTACCCAAACCCATGAATCGACGCCCTGGTGGTCGTGGCGGATAATGGATTATATTTCTTAACAATTTTTGGTCATCTTTTCATTGAAAGGGTGACCTTTTTTATTTATGATTATCAACAATGGAAAGAATCATTATTGGGATTGCAGGTGGAACTGCATCGGGCAAAACAACATTAGCAGATGTTTTGCTATCCGAATCAGGAAAAGGCAATGCCGTGATTATTCGTTTAGATAATTATTATCGGAATCGTACCGATTTAAATTTTGAAAAAAGAGCAGCCCTCAACTATGATCACCCAGAAGCTTTCGATGTGCCGTTGGTGCTTGAGCAAATAACCTCCTTAAAAAAAGGGCTTGTCATTGAACAACCAACTTACGATTTCAAAAATCACCTACGGGCAAATGCCACCATTAAAACCAAACCCGCACCTGTCATTATCGTGGAAGGTATTCTTACTTTTGCCATTCCAGCATTACTTCAATTACTAGATTTTAAAATCTATGTTGACACTCCTGCCGATATTCGAGTCTTAAGACGAGTGCAACGCGATATTGAAGAACGGGGCCGTAACTTTAAAAGTGTTACCAACCAATACATTCAAACTGTAAGACCGATGCATGATCTATTCGTAGAACCTTCCAAAATACATGCCGATATTATTGTCCCTGAAGGGGCATTCAATCCAAAAGCTACCGATCTTTTATTAACCAAGGTTGCCTCTTTAGTCTCTGAATTTCATCAAGCTGAAAAGAAAAAAAAGAAGTAGTTACTTCTTTTGTATCGCCTTTTGGTAGGCTTCTTCTATTTTTAATCTAACTCTTTCAAACTCTTTAGGATCATTAATATCGTCGAGTTCAAGGAATAATACTTTATCTTTTTCAACTTTATAATTTTTATAGATTCGATTTAACACATCATAATAATGATCGTAGTGAAAATTAAGGTAATCTTCCTGCCCTTTTTCAATGGTTCTTCCACGTTTTCTCACATAGCGAAATAATTCATCTTTCGGTCTTACTAATACAACCTGCATATCGAGATCAGGAAGTCGCTTTAAGTGGGCATCTGCAATCGCGTAGGTTAAGGCTACTTCGGTTGCACTCATAAATCCTTCAAGTCTCAGCATTTCTGCAAAAACAAGGTTGGAATAAAGGGTAGAATCACAAATCACATGTGGGAGGTCTTTTGTTTTCCACATTAATAAAAATAAGGCGCTATAAAAGGCATTTTGAGAGAGCAAAGCAAAGGTTTCTTTATCTTCATAAAAATAAGGTAAATAAGGATTTTTTTCCACAGGTTCTTCTAATAAAGGATAGTGATAATAATCCGATAACATTTTTGCTAATGTTGATTTGCCAGACCCAATGGGACCCAAGATACCTATTCTCATTTGCTTACCTCTAATTCATTAATATTATAGTCACTTCGTCTTTCCCTGATTCAATAAGTTAAAGTCTTATTAAAAAAGGGCCAATTTGGGTCCTTTGTAATCGGATAAAAGGTAATTGTTAATTTTTTAACCTAGATCGATTTTCTTTCCTTTAAGTTTAAAAATAACAGCCTCACAAATATTTTTGGTGTGATCACCCGCTCGTTCAAGCGTGCGAATAATATTAAAGGTATCAAGCAAACTCATCACGTTCTCTGAATTCACAACCTTAGGGATTTCATTAAAGGCTTTCTTAAGTTTTGCGTCAATAAATTGGTCTTGATTTGCGATGGAATAAGTTTCTTCTAGTACTGGTTTAAAAAATAAATTCGAAGCCATTTGAAACATCTTGATGAAATCATCAAACATTTCATTGATGTATACCTTAAATGGTTCATACAAAGGCTTCGTTAAAATAATGAACTCAGAAATGGTTTTAGCATAGTCACCAATTCGTTCGACATCATTCGCGACACGAATCATTGCAATCGCTGATCTTAAATCTTTGGCTACTGGCGCTTGCGTCGCCAAAAATGACAAAACGGATTCATTAATGAGTTCATCAAGATTGTTTACTTGCTCATCTCGTTTGATAATTTGAATCGCCAACTTTGCATCATTAACTTCTAATGCTTTTTTTGCATCTTGGTGCATGGACAAAACAAGTTGAATCATTTCCTTTAAATTCTTTTCAATTTCTAGAATTTCATTTTCGATTAATGTGGTCATAATAACTCCTATCCAAACCTTCCGGTGATATAACTTTCTGAACGAGGATCTTTGGGTGTTGCAAAGAAGGTTTTTGTTTCATCCACTTCAATCAAATCACCGAGTAAGAAGAAAGCGGTTTGATCTGAAATTCGCGCAGCTTGTTGCATCGAGTGGGTTACTATCACTATTGTATAGTTTTTCTTCAATTCAACAATTAATTCTTCAATTTTCGCAGTCGCAATTGGATCAAGTGCAGAGGTCGGCTCATCCATCAATAAAACTTCCGGATTCATCGCAAGCGCACGAGCGATACATAAACGTTGTTGTTGTCCTCCGGATAATTCTAATGCAGAACGCTGAAGGCGATCTTTTACTTCTTCATATAATGCAGCTTTTACCAAAGCATCTTTCACTAATTCATCCAATTCCTTTTTGCTATAACTTCTTTGGCATCGAGGACCATATGCGACGTTATCGTAAATACTCATTGGAAACGGATTGGGTTTCTGAAACACCATGCCAATTCGTTTACGAATATCAATGACATCAGTTTTTTTATCATAAATGGAAAGACTGTCAAACAACACGGAGCCCTGAATATTCACATCTGGAATTAAGTCATTCATTCGGTTTAAAGTTCTCAAGAATGTTGATTTACCACATCCTGAAGGTCCAATTAAGGCCGTAACACTTTTCTCAAATATGGTAAGATTTATGTTTTTTAACGCTTGGTTTTTGCCATAAAACAATGACAAATTTTGTGTCTCAAATACTTTTTTCATCATACAACTCCTCCGAGTTTTCCCTTTAAGACCTTATTGGAAATGAACTTAATAATTAAATTAAGGATTAGAACAATTGCAAGAATGATAATGGCAATGGTTGAAGACAGTTCAATGTTAGCAGGCTCATCAGTCATCATGGAATAGATATGAACTGCAAGTGAAGTGGATTTGTCCGTTAAGGTAATCTCATCTCTAACAATGGATCCAATGGCAAAGATGAGCGCTGCAGATTCTCCAACAATACGACCAATGCCTAGTAACACTGCGGCTAAAATACCGGGGAGTGCGTTCGGTACTACTACTTTAAATGTGGTTTGTGTTCGTGATGCACCTAATGCTAATGAAGCATTACGATAATCAACTGGAACTACTTTAAGACTTTCTTCCGTGGTACGAATAATAATCGGCAGTAATATGACAGAGAGTGTCAATGCACCAGAAATTAAATTGCCACCAGTCGCGTTTGTTGTGGCAACAGTTAACGGAATAAAAATAGCCACTCCCAGTAACCCAAAAATAATCGAGGGAACTCCTGTTAAGGTTTCAATAAATGAACGAAGACCATTCGCCACTTGAGATTTTTGGGCATACTCATTCAGATACAACGCTGCCCCAACACCCACAGGGATAGCAATCAATAAGGTTAAAGCAATTAACCACAACGTGGTAATAATCGATCCACCAATACCACCACCTTTGGTAATCACTTCGATTTCAAAGATTGAATTAGAAGATTCAAGTTCATTCACCATTCTTTCAACACCTCGTCGTGCTAACGACGTTGAACGGTCATTATAAGAAATTTTTTGAATCAAATATTCTGGTAATAAAACAAATTCATTACCCTCAATCCCTTTATTTTTTAAAGAAGCAAGGGGTGAGTCTGGGTGAATGTAAGCAAGTTGAACAGTAGCTTGTCCAAGTAAATCCACACCTTCTTCAAACCCAACACCCCATTTGTTAGAGTAAAAAACACCCTCATCTAAAGCTATGTTTGGTTCACAAAAACAGAATTCGGTTTGATCATCTAAAGGGGCACCTAAAATGGTCGTAGACTCATAAGGGTAACGAATTAAATCAATATTTATTAACGACCAACCCTGATTAAAAACGAAGACTAAAATTGCGCCTAAGGTCAAAAAAGAAATCGAAGAAAATAAAAATGTAATGCCTTGCAGGAGAACATCAAATAAGTAACGTCGAGTGAATTTAAACATGAACTCTACCCACTTTGGATTTGACAAAGTTTAAAATAAAATTCACCAGTAAAATCATTGCCATTAACACTAATCCGATTGAAAAGCGGATCGTATAATCCAAACCAACAGTCTCTTTCATTCCTTGTAACATTGTAGAAGTAAGGGTTGCTGTAGTTTCAAATAACGCAAAAGAAATTCCTGAGCGTCTTGATCCAGCCACTAAACTCACAGCAGTTGCTTCACCTAAGGCTCTTCCTACACCAAGGATTGCTGCAGTAAAGATCCCGGATTTTGCTGAGGCTAAAACAACTTTAAAGTTTGTTTGTGTAGGTGTTGCACCTAATGCTAATGAACCGTGAATTAACTCTTTTTGTACAGCGCGAATGGCTACTTCTGCAATGACTGTCATTGTGGGAATAATCATGATTGCTAGGACTATCACTGTCGATAAAACGGAAAATCCACCCGACGATTGAATACCAACAATTAAAGATAAATTGTAAACCAAATCTAAAATGACCCCTGCACCAAACAAACCATAAACAATTGAAGGAATCGCAGCAAGAATTTCAGTCACTGTTCTTAACGTATTGCCCAATGGTTTGGGAGCAATCTTGGCAATAAATAAGGCTGAGAAAATAGAGATTGGCATGGCAATCAATAAACTAAGCAAGGCGATATAAAGCGTACTGATAATTAAATAACCAATCCCATAAGCGTTAGAAGCAAATGTTGGACCATCTAAATAAACAATACCGGTTAAAAATCTTAATAAATTAACGGAACCTAATCCATCATTATCAGAAAAAAATGGGGATAAGCCTCTTTCGATAATGACAATGACAACCATCACAATAAAAGAAGCCGATAATAAAGCCATAAAAAAAAGAATTTTTTCAACAATTTGATCAACCCATTTTTTGGTTTGATTGGTTTTATTCTTCATAAATAAATTATACCGAGGGGGTACCCTCGGTATAAGGTCTAATTTGTTATGATTTGGTTAGAATTATAAGGCGGCTTCTGCTGCTAAAGCTTCTGCCCAAGTCCGAATTGGATTTGTTGCAGCTTTTTCATACATTCTCTTTAAAATATCAGCATTTACATTCACCAAAGGATTATCCTTGTGAACAATGGCAACAATCGCATCCCATGCTAATTGACCATATTGAGCAGATGGTAAAGCAACATCACCAACTTTCTTTTCTGCATCCGTAAAGTTTCTTGAAGCAAATCCAACATCCTTACCGACTGCAGTATCTTTAATGGCGGGATCATTGGTGCGCTTATATGCATCACCTGAACCCGTGTGTTCGTGTTCGGCGACAAAGTTTCCACAACGTGGTTTGAATGAAGCTGTAATAGCTTTTGCAACTTTTTCAATCGAATCAGATCCACCAAAACGAACCGTAACTCCGCTATTGTCTTGATTGCAAACTGGATAATTAGTTTTAATATCATCCCAACGTTGGGTTGCTTCTAATGCCACTGCACCAGCACCAGCAATCGTATCTTCACCTTCAATAGTGACCATAAATGCTACAAAGGCTTTTGCAATATCTTCTACCGTTTCTGATGGAAAGTCACCATCAGCTCTTAACATCCAGTTAAATGGTCTTTTTAAACCATAGGAATTATCCAAGACGGTATCTTCACTTGCCTCAACATTGTTAAAATCTAAGGCTTTAACGTTATTGTTTACAGAGGATAAAGAAACATATCCGATGCCATATTTATCTGATCCACTCATCGCAGTTAAGATTGCAGTGTTATCAGCAATAACGAATCCATCGGTTAGTAAGCTATCATTTTTTGCGGCAGGACTAAATCCAATGCCTCCCATAAAACCATCTCGAGTTCCCGAAGTGGTATCACGAGTATAGAGAACGATATTGTTGGAAGTC
>JBMSKF010000011.1:0-32098 GCA_049419605.1 Bacilli bacterium | reverse complement strand
AGAAGAATAATCCTTGAATATCATCAAGATGGTCGATGGTGAAAAATGCCGCGCTACTTCCACCCAAGGAATGACCACCAATAATCCAAAAATCGATATCAGGATTCGATTCTATGATTGAATTTGCACCTTGTATATTCGTGATTGCTAAATTCCACAATGGTTGTGTGACAAAGACGGATGCATTGCTATCAATGGATAAGGTTTCTGCAAACCAGGCATAGCTGACAGGGTTAACCAAACCCCCAGGATAGACAATGATACCGATTGTTGATTCGTGATTGGGATAACTATAATACCCATTCATCTTCACGGATCTTGAATAAGCATCCATTGCATTCGTGTGGGGTTGATAACTTAAAGGATATGACAAAAAAGGCAAACCAATAAGTAGCATGAGAATGGTTAAAAAAATATAAGTTCGGCGTTTTGTTTTAGGCTTTGGTTTCTTCATGAACGATAAATTCTTGAATTAATGGAAAAACTTTCGTAATCACTTTTGCACAGGCTAACGCAACTTCCATATGTTCGAGTTGGGTGCCATTGCCTGATCTTAATTCAAGATAATGAACCCAACTTCTTAGCGTTCCATTCATATAGAGTCTAGACATGGTTAAACCTTCTGGTAACACGGCACGAGCCTGTTCCTTTGCGATGCCATTTTCAATAGCCCATGTATACGTTTGTTTTGCTAATTGAATCATCGCTTGTTGCTTTTCTTCCCATTGTTTTTGTAGTTGTTGACCTTGAGGAAGATCAGTAATTTTAATACTATTTTGTCGATTCTTATCATCTTGAAGTCGGGCTTCACGGGTCGTGAATTCTAAATGTTGCGTTGGATCAGCATACCGTTGGGAAAATTCTTGAAATGAAAATGAACGATGTCTTAAAATTTGTCTTGCGATATCTCTGGTCGTCTCAATTTCTAAGCATAAAGAAACCATTTCTAAAGGTGACCAATGTTTATGTTTAACAAGATATAGAATCAATTTATCTGACGTTGCCATATTCATTTGATTTGTAGGATTAGAAACTCGAGCACAAAATGCAATTAACTCTTGGGCATTAGAAAGGCCTTCAAGTTTAAGAGATTCTTCCGGTTGTGAATAAGAAATCAATTTAATTTTCATAATATTTTCCTTGTGGATATTATAACGATTGTGTTGATGCTTTAAAATAAAAAAATCTCCTCAAGAGATTTCATGGTGCCCCCTGCCAGAATCGAACTGACAATAAGTCCTTACCATGGACTCGTTATGCCATTTAACTAAGGGGGCACACGCTTTTCAATGATAGAAAAAAAACACGCTTTTGTCAATCAAATGACGCGTGTTTTTCATTTGTAATCTATTCAGACAAATTAGTCCGCTGTTTTAATCGATAATATTTGATTTTTCACATCAATCGTCACGGGGACTTTTGGTGTGATATTTCCTTGAATTAATGCTTTGGCAATGAAGGTCTCAATTTCTTTTTGGATGAAACGTTTTAAAGGTCTAGCGCCATACTCTTTACTAAAGGCTTGATCGAGAACATAGGTTTCGATTGCTTCGGTAAAACTCACAAATATTCCTTGTTTTTCTAAATGTTGTTCAAGCTGTTGTAACATACGCGTTACGATTAAACTTTGGGTATCTTTGTTTAATGGATGGAAATATACGATTTCATCAATTCGATTTAAAAATTCAGGTTTAAAGGTTCGATGAAGTAAGTCTTCAACTGCATCAGATTTTCCTTCAAGTAATTGTTCAGATCCTAAATTTGAGGTCATGATAATGACCGTATTTCGAAAATCAATGACGCGTCCTTGTGAATCGGTTAATCTGCCCTCATCCAATACTTGTAAAAGTAAATTAAACACTTCTGGATGTGCTTTTTCAATCTCATCAAAAAGAATAATACTATAAGGTGAGCGACGAACCTTTTCAGTTAATTGACCCCCTTCTTCATATCCAACATATCCTGGTGGCGATCCAATCAATCTTGTCACAGAAAATTTTTCCATATATTCGGACATATCAATACGAATGATTTGATTATCATTATCAAATAATCCTTCTGCTAAACTTTTTGCTACTTCGGTTTTACCAACACCAGTAGGGCCTAAAAACATAAAGGTACCAATTGGACGTTTTGCATCTTGAATGCCTGCCCGTTGTCTAATAATTGCATCCGTTACCAAATCGATCGCTTCATCTTGACCGATAACCCTTTGTAACATCTTTTCTTTAAGACCTAAAACTTTTTCCTTTTCGCCTTGAACGATTCGTGAAACTGGAATACGTGTTAATTTAGAAACAATCTTTGCAATTTCCTCTTCGGTGACAATCTCAGATAACATTCTTCCTTTTCTTGTTTTGTTTTCAAGCGTTAATAGGTTCTTTTCTAATGCAGGCAACTGACCATATTGTAATTCTGAAGCTTTTTGATAATCACCATTAGTGAAGGCTTGATCGAGTTTTAATTTCGTTTGATGAATGGTATCTTTTAATGTTTTAATATCAGAAAGTAATGATTTTTCTTCCATCCATTTTTGTTTTTTATTACCGTAATCTTTCTTCAAGGCATTTAATTCATCGCTAATTTTTACATAACGTGCTTTGGAGGTTGGATCTTCTTCCTTACTGAGCGCGAATTTTTCAATTTCAAGTTGTCTAATTTTTCGATCTACTTCATCGAGTTCGGTTGGCATCGATTCAATTTGCACTCTTGTTAAGGCGGATGCCTCGTCAATTAAATCAATCGCTTTATCTGGTAAAAAACGAGAAGTTAAATACCGTTGAGATAATGTTGTGGCAGCGATGAGGGCCTCATCGGTGATTTTAACCCCATGATGTGATTCATATCTTGATTTAATACCACGGAGGATAGAAATCGTATCCTCAACAGTAGGTTCTAAGACCATTAAAGGTTGAAAACGTCTTTCAAGCGCCCGATCTTTTTCGATATATTGCCGATATTCATTTAAGGTGGTAGCGCCAATACAATCTATTTCTCCTCTAGCAAGCAAAGGTTTTAACATATTGGATGCATCCATAGCACCATCTGTTCGACCCGCGCCAACGATACTATGAATTTCATCAATAAATAAAATAATCTTTCCTTCTGATTGCCGTATCTTATTCAACACCGCTTTTAAACGTTCCTCAAATTCACCACGAAATTTAGCACCGGCAATGAGGGCGCCCATATCAAGCTCGTAAATGACCTTATCTTTCAAAGTGTTCGGAACATCTTGGCGCATAATACGTTGCGCTAAACCTTCAATAATTGCAGTCTTTCCAACACCGGGTTCGCCCAATAGAATCACATTATTCTTATTTTTTCTTGCAAGGATTTGGATGATCTTTCTAATCTCTTCATCTCGACCAATAATTGGATCAATTTTCCCTTTTTGAACTTGTTCATTAATGTTACGACCAAATTTTTCTAACACCTTTTCATCTTTGCTGTAATCGATTGGTAATTCCATAAGGTTGACCCCTTTAGCACTCAAGTTGTTTAAGTGCTAAATCTAATATAAAACATTTTTAGCATTTGTCAAGTTAG
Organism: Bacilli bacterium; assembly: GCA_049419605.1. Classification (GTDB taxonomy): domain Bacteria; phylum Bacillota_I; class Bacilli_A; order RFN20; family CAG-826; genus UBA970. The sequence continues at coordinate 28,549 of JBMSKF010000011.1, read as the reverse complement.
AGTGCTAATTGAATAAGAATAAAAAAGGCTTGAATCTGGTTTCAAGCCAATTAATTGGATAATATTAAGTAATTTAATCGATGGTTGGTCTCGAGACGATTGCTAATACTTCAATGATGAAGTGAGATAATTCTGCAAAGAAATGGTCTCTTTTAGGTTGAACAATTACTTTGTTTTCTTCATCAAGCGGGTAATATTTTGCGTTTAATGGTTTTTGATTTAATCGTTCGAATGTGGTTGTGCTCATTTGTTGGGCCTCCTCTTTTTCCTCTTGTCTTTAGGTGCCAGATCTGAAGACAAACACAATATATAAGGAAGAAATCTAAAATACAATTTTCATTCCTTAAATGTAAACGCTTTCTATTATCAGCACGAAATGTTATCGCTTACATAAGTGTTTTCATTAATAATTTGTATTTTTTATTAGATTTGTGAAAGAGGTTTCAGGATTTGAAAATACGAATACCTTGATTTACAAAGTTAATTTCTTTTAATTGATCAGCATAAAATTGTTTTTTCAAGCGATGGAATACATCTTTATACTCATCGATAGGAATTAAAAGAATAAAATCCCCTTGAAAACCAAAACCGTGAATGCGGAAAGCAATTCGAGGAAAAGTGGCTTGAATCCATTTCAATGTGTTCGTAATTTTTTGTTCTGATGGAGCTGCCACGATATGATGCTCTAAAGATTCTAAATCACGTTTTTGAGCTAGTTTTATTAAGTTGAAAAATGTATGTTCATCCTCTTTTTCCATTGCTAGGTAAGATTGTTTTACAGCTAGGGTTTCTGTAAAAAAATGATGAGCTTTTGCTAATGTCTTACTCCCATATAAATGCAAAAGGTGCTGTTCATCGTGTTGAAATTGCAAATAATCTACATCCGCTAATCGCTTTTGTTGATAATGATGGGCGATGATATTCATGTGTTCAACAATATTTTTCATGGATAGTTGCGGTTGATAAACATAATTGACGATGGATAAACTAAGGATTTTATATTGTTTTAAATTCCCTATGTGTCGTTGGTAAATTGGATTATATTGGATGTCCATTGCATGGATTTGTGTACCACCCAACAACATGGGTAAAGCATCAGCAACATGATGAGGAAACGAGATTTGTAACAATTCAATTGTATGAATCAGGCGAAATTTTTCTTCGATGGATAATGAAATCTGATCTTTAAAAACAAACAAAATAGCTTCAAGTGTGACAAGAAGAAAACTAGTGGAAGATCCAACGTGAAATTGATGTTTTGTTTCAGATTCAATGAATAGATTGATCCCTTTTTTAAATAAAAGTTTTTTTTCTTTGAGTGAATGGATGAGATGAAAAATTAAATCTGTTGCACTGCCTTTTTCTGCATTAGATGTGCTTGCATCTAAAGCGAGATTGATGGCAGGATATTGATTAGAAACAATCCTTATTACTTTATCGTTGTGTTCACTGACACTTGCCAACATGTAAACATTGACCGCACTGGTTAACCGATTAGCACCGTGCAAACTACTATACGCGCCAAACCACTCAATTCTTAATGGGTTTTGAATAAAAAAAGACGGAGATGTCCCGAAGCATAAAATATGTTTATCACGAAGAGAATCTTTTGTCTTTTTATCGATCATTGAGTAAAGATTCGATTTCCTTGATTAACATTTCTGGCGTGGTTTTAGCATTGTATCGACTTACAACATCACCATGGCGATTGACTAAAAATTTTGTGAAATTCCATTCAATCTTTAAATCAGTTTGGAGTTCGTTTTGCTTTCTTAAATATTGGTACAAAGGATGAGCTTGATCCCCATTGACTTCAATCTTTTCAAAGGTTGTAAAGGTGGTTTTAAATTGTCTTTCACAAAAGGTTTCAATACCAGCATTATCCTCTGGCGTTTGTAAAAAAGTATGCGAGGGAAAATCTAAGATTTCTAAACCACGTGGTTGATATTGTTGATAAAGGGTTTGCATTGCATTGTATTGTTTCGTATAACCACAATGGGTGGCGGTGTTGACAATGAGTAAAACTTTTCCTTTGTATTGGGAAAAATCAATGAGTTTTCCTTTAATTGATTTTGCAGAAAATTGATAAATAGACATATTTAAAACTCTCCTAAGGTCATGTAAATATTGTGTAAAACTTGATTAGAAAGGTAAATTGGAACTGGATAAAAGGGAATCACTTCTTGTTTAACTCGAGCAATCATCAATGGAATATCGTTTTTTTGAATTACGCCTGGGAGCGTATTTTCAATCTTCATGGTTTTTAAATGGTGAAGTATCCATTCTTTAAAGGCTTTTGCTTTGACGATTTCAGGAGCGTGTTCAGACGTTAAATTTAACCAATCTGACATCATTGCCAATTGAGGATGAATTGTTTTCCCGTAAGCTTCTAAAACGTGGGGAAGGATGATAGCATTCGCTAAACCATGAGGGGTTTGATAAAAACCACCTAAGGTGTGGGCAATCCCGTGAACATAACCGACATAGGCACGGGTAAACGCTAAACCTGCATGATAAGAGGCGCGTAACATGCCTTCTCTTGCATTTAAATCAGTTGGGTTTTGAAAAGCATTGATCAAATGTTTTTGAATTAGCGTTAAGGCTAATTTTGACTGGGCTAATGTAAAACTTGTATTACTTTGACCTAAGGTTGCTTCAATCGCATGGGTCATGGCATCCATGCCTGTGCTTGCCGTAATGTGAGCAGGTAAGCCAATCGTCAAAGCTGCATCAAGAATGGCATATTGCGGAACTAAAACTGGATCGCTAATTGCATATTTTTCTTTGGTCTTTGGATTGGATACCACGACTGCAACAGTTCCTTCTGATCCAGTACCTGCTGTCGTAGGCATCATGATCATTAAAGGTGGTTTTTTTCGTACTTTTAATAATCCCTTTAATTCAGAAACTTTTTTGCCACTCGCAAGTAGCGCAGCAGCACCTTTAGCGCAGTCCATTGGAGACCCGCCACCAATTCCTAAGATTGCTTGACATTGATGTTTAAGGTAACTCGTTTTAGCCTCTTCTAAGTTTGTGATCGTGGGATTTACTTGAGTACCATCATAGATAAAATATTCAATATTATTTTGCTTGAGTAGATTTAAAAGCGGTTCAATAATTTTTAATTCAATTAAATTCTTATCCGTGACAATTAAAATGTTTGAAATTTCATGATATTGCGCAATATCAATTACTTTATGAAATAGTTTTGCCCCAACATAAAGTTGAGGTTGAGGTATATTAATAATTTTTGCAACCCCACGCATGACACTTTGAATTAATCTTGCGTGAATCATTGATCTTTACCTTGAGAATTCATCAAATATAGGTGAAAGTGCACGTCCTTCATGCATATTTTGAATAACCCTCGCTAAAAGTGGTGCAACAGAAATTACTTTGATTTTAGATAACAATGGATGATCGATGGTATCAGTGATAAAGAAGTAATCAATCGGAGCTTTTTGAATCTTAGTAATGGCATCATTAGAGAAAACTCCATGAGAAGCACAAACTAAAATCATCTTTGCACCATGTTTTTTTAATAACTCGGTTGCACCAATTAAGGTATTTCCGGTATCAACAATATCATCGACAATAACAGCAATTTTTCCTTGGACTTCCCCAATTAAATTGACACTTTCAGAAAGATTAGGTTTTGGTCTTCTTTTATCGATAATGCCGATACTAGCTTGGCGAAATAATTCTGCAAAGTTTCGCGCTCGAGTAACAGAGCCATGGTCCGGTGAAACCACCACTAAATCTTCTTCTCCTAGTTTTTCTTTGGTAAGAATATTTTTGATTTCTCTTGCAAACAAGTGATATGGAGAGATGTTATCAAAGGGAACCGAGAAAAATCCTTGAATTTGCATGGTATGAATGTCAACACTCATCACGCGATTAACGCCTGCAGCAACGAGTAAATCGGCAACAAGCTTAGCAGAAATTGGTTCGCGACTTTTTGCAACTCGATCTTGGCGGGCATATCCAAAATAAGGAATAACCGCAGTAATTTCTTTTGCACTTGATCGTTTTAAGGCATCAACGAAAACTAAGAGTTCCATTAAGTTTTCAGATGCTGGTTTTGAGGTGCTTTGAATGATATAAACATGATGGTTTCTGACCGTTTCTAATGGTTTAACTAAAACCTCACCATCTGCAAATTTATTGATTTCAACAGGACTGAGACTTAAGTTCAATGATTTTGCAATGGCTTCACCAAGAAATTTTGAACCGGATAACGCAAACAATTTAAAGTGATTTTGCATAGGTATCTCCTTGAATACTTTACCATTTTAATCGGGTGTTTTGAAGGAATCAATTTTGTTAAGTTTTAAAGTCTAATATGATATTGTATTAAAGGTATATTTATGGGACTTAGCAGTAATAAACTTCCCTTATCAATTTTACTAAAAGCGATGGTTATTTTTATCTTGGGTTTTATCCTATTAGTTACTTTATATTTTTTTAACATTTTAGCGCTTTCGATAAGTTTAGGTTGGTTATTGGGTGCTTTGATTAGCTCATTGAATTATGGTTCGATTATTTTCCAGAGTCGTCGGTTACAACAACGCATTGAAGCTCAAATTAAAACTCCTTACGTTAGTCAAGGTTATGCACTGGCAAGACTTATATTTTCTGGCCTTGGTATGATCATATGCGTGTTATACAAACCAAATGATGTTGAGGTTTTTAATTTATTTTCTCTTTTCGCTGCCTATTTAGTTCATTCAGTTGTGATTTACCTTACTGGTGCTCAATATAAGGTAACCAAATCAAAATGAATCAATTTTTACTAAATTTACCTGCAGAAACGTTCACCTCATTGATGGTGATGCTTATTTTGACAATTTTTTCCGTAATTATATTTTTTAAAAGTAAAAAAGTAGATCCATTTAAAAAACCAAAAGGTGTTATGCTTATTGCCGAATGGCTTGTTTCTACCATTCAAAATATGTTGGCAAGCAATATGGGATCTTACTTTCGATATTTAGAACCCTATTTCTTAACTATCATGCTTTATATATTTATAGGTTTCCTTTTTGGTTTGACTGGATTACCTTCACCATTGAGTTATTATTTAAACACATTTGCCGTCGTCTTAACTGCATTCGTCTTAATTCACTTTCACGCGCTTAAAACAAATGGATTAAAGTATTTCAAACGCTTTATTGAACCCTTTGTCGTATTTTTACCGATTAATATCGTGACAGTTTGGACACCGCTTGTTTCCATGAGTTTCCGTATTTTTGGTAATATTCTTGCCGGAATCATCCTGATGACGCTTTTATATGGCTTTCTAGGGTACTTGTCTTCTATTATTTTTAGCTTCTTACCTGCTGGCATCAATTCTCTTTTCTTAGCTCCATTTATAGCACCTTGGTTACATATGTATTTTGATCTGTTTAGTGCCTTCATCCAAACCATTGTATTCATCTCTTTAGCGATGTTATTAATCGCCCAAGAAGGGCCGGCAAAAACATCTGAAAAGAGTGAAGATCATGCAACCGCATGAAATAGATAAAATAGCAAAGGAGAACACATTATGCTTTTATCTTACTTAGTCGTCTTAGCAAATCATCTCGCTTTAGTTGGTCCTACTTTATCCGAAGCAGTTGACATTAATAAAGGGTTAATCGGTATCGGTGCCGGACTCGCAGTAGGTTTAGCGGCGATCGGTCCTGGTATTGGTGAAGGTACCTTAATTGGTCAAGCGATTGAAGGGATGAGTCGTAATCCAGAAGCCTCTGATAATCTAAGAGCTACGATGATTCTTGGGGTTGCTCTTGCGGAAACCACTGGTATTTACGGGTTATTAATTAGTATCATTCTTTTATTCGTTTATTAATTGAATGCATATGATTTTGTTCACTGGCGGATTCATAGATCCTCAAAGTATCACAGACAAATTAATTCCAAATGGCATTTGGCCTTTTGTCATTCAACTTTTGTCTACTTTAGTCATGATCCTCATTGTTAAGAAGTTTCTATATATACCGGTAAAAAACATTCTTGATCAACGGGCAAACTTTGTTAAAAAAACCATTGATGAAGCAATATTAAGGGAAAAACAAGCCACTGATTTAAAAGCTTCTTTGGAAGCTGAAACGAAGAAAGTTCAAACTTCTTTAAAAAAGCTTCGTGAAGAAGCCTTAGAAGAAATTGAATCTACAAAAGCTGATTTACTTGCAGACGCGCAGACCCAAGCAAACCGTATCAAGGAAAAGGCTACTTTAGAAATATCTCAAGCAAAATCTCAAGCCCTCTTAGATATTGAAAAAGAAATTGTTTCTGTAGCCCTTGATGCTTCAAAGAAAGTCTTACAACGTGAACTAACTCAACAAGATAACGATAAAGTCGTCGAAGACTTTATTAAAGGATTAAGGAATTAATGGATAGTATCGCTTCAAGATACGCGTTAGCGTTAAGTAAAATTGCTAAGGAAGCAGGTCAATTACCTGCCTACCTTGCAGCATGCCAAGACACGCTTTCCTTATTTGAAGTGGAACCACAATTGATTAAGTTTTTAGGAAATGAGTTCTATGCTAAAGAGGATAAATTTAAACTCATTGAAAATATCTTTAATGAAAAAGATTGGTTATTGATGGGCAATTTTTTTAAATTACTCCTCTCTAAGCACCGTGTTTCCTACATCAAATCCATCCTTCATGAAGCCATTGAATTAATTCAGAGTGAACTTAAAACACAAGATGGAATTGTATACTCAGTATCGCCTTTGACGAAACATCAACTTTTAAAACTCGAAGAGGCTCTCAAAACGTACTATGGATTTCCCGTTACGCTCAAAAACCTCCAAAAGCCTGATTTAATTGGTGGAATTTTACTTGATATTCAAGGCAAAGTATTTGATGCATCGATGATAGAAAAATTAAATAATCTACGTCAACGATTATTGAAAAGAGGATAGGTTATGAAAATTAAACCTGAAGAAATTTCCAGTCTCATTAAAGAACAAATTCAATCTTTTCACCAACCCTTTAGTGAAACAGACACTGGCAAAGTTATTTCAATTGGGGATGGGATTGCCCTTGTTTATGGTTTAGAAAAGGCCATGATGAATGAACTCGTTCTTTTTTCTAATGATGTTTATGGGCTTGTCTTAAACCTTGAAGAAGATCACGTTGGGGTGGCATTGCTTTCTACAACTCAATCCATCAAAGAAGGGGACATTGTCAAACGAACAAAACGTACCGTTGAAGTCCCTGTTGGTGATGCTTTATTAGGACGAGTAGTGAATGCCTTAGGCCAACCAATTGATAATTTAGGACCGATTAAAACAACTTCTTTTAGACCCGTTGAACGGATTGCTCCAGGGGTTATGACTCGAGAACCCGTAAACACCCCATTACAAACTGGCATCATGGCCATTGATGGCATGATTCCCATTGGTCGTGGTCAACGAGAATTAATTATTGGCGACCGACAAACAGGTAAAACTGCCATCGCAATTGACACCATTCTTAATCAAAAAGATCAAAATGTATTGTGTATCTATGTCGCGATTGGTCAAAAGAATTCAACGGTTGCCAATATTGTGGAGCGCTTGAAATCAAGTGGGGCGATGAAGTACACAACCGTGGTATCTGCTTCAGCATCTGAGATTGGAACCTTACAATGGCTCGCTCCTTTCTCTGGAACTGCGATTGGTGAAGAATGGTTGGAATCTGGTAAAGATGTCTTGATTGTGTATGATGATTTAAGTAAACATGCCGTTGCCTATCGCACTTTATCATTGTTATTACGAAGACCACCTGGTCGAGAAGCGTATCCAGGTGATATCTTCTATTTACATTCAAGATTACTAGAACGAGCATGCAAGTTAGATAAAGCGCATGGTGGTGGTTCCTTAACAGCACTCCCCATTATTGAAACCCAAGCGGGTGATAACTCTGCCTATATTCCTACTAATGTCATTTCCATTACGGATGGCCAAATCTTTTTACAAACAGATTTATTTAATGCAGGGCAACGGCCTGCTATTGATTCCGGGCAATCTGTCTCCCGTGTCGGTGGTGCCGCTCAAATTGGAGCGATGAAACAAGTGGTACGTTCTTTAAAAATTGAACTTGCAAACTATCGTGAGTTGCAATCGTTTGCCCAATTTGGAAGTGATATTGACGCATCAACGAAAAAGGTATTAGTTCATGGTGGTGTATTACTTAATTTGCTAAAACAAAGTCAATATGAACCATTACCAGTTGATCAACAAATTTTATTCTTATATGCAGTGCAAAATCGATTTGTAGAAAATGTTCCAGTCCATGAATTAAAAACCTTATTGAATACTTATTACCATTTTATTGAGTCTAAGCATCCCCAAATTATCGAAGATATCAAGGTGAAGAAAAAATTCCAAGACAGCACCTTAACTCTACTAAAGAAAGTGACAACAAGTTTTTTTGAAAAAAGGGTTGCATAAAGAAACATGGCAAAAGGTTTACCCGTATTAAGACGAAGAATCACGTCGATTAAGGCCACCAAAAAAGTGACCAAGGCGATGCAGATGATTGCAACCACCAAATTAAAAACTTGGAAACAATCCATGTTGGAATCTCGTCTTTATGCTGAAAAGTTAGTGGAAATAGTGCAAACCAATCTCCATCATGAATCACTCAAAGGGTCTATCTTTTTTAAAGAAGATTCAGCTTTACCCACACTCTATATTGTGATTACATCGAATCTTGGACTATGTGGACCTTATAATTACAATGTTTTAACTCAACTCACAAAGATGGTTAAACCTCGTGATGTCATTTATGCAGTTGGCGAAAAATCGATTCGCTTTTTAAAAAATACTTCGTTGAATTACCAAGCCGATTTTATCAATGCAGGGTCATTATCTGAAGCCACGTTATCTCCTTTAATTCAAGGTGTATTAACAGCGTTCAAAAACCGAAAAGTTGGTCAAGTCCACATTATTTATACAAAATTTGTGAATAGTCTTATTTTTCAACCTTCTTCGCTTCGTCTTCTTCCATTATCACTTGCCACGTTCCAAGGTAAAACCATCATTCAACCTCCTTTAATAGAACCCGATCCATTAAGTGTGTTTGAAAAACTAGTTCCCTTTTATTTAAAAAACGCAACGTACTCAACCTTAATTGAAAGTCAAGTGTCTGAACAATCATCCAGAAGAAATGCAATGGAAAAAGCTTCGGATAACGCGGATGAACTGGTTGAACAATTACAACTGGACTTCAATAAACAACGTCAAGCTAACATCACACAAGAAATCGCCGAAATTATCGGTGGTGCTTCATCCTAAAGGAGGAAACAAGCATGGCAAAATCAACGAATCCAACACAGAAAGCTAGCCTGCCAAATGGGGCGATTGTCCAAGTTATAGGACCTATCGTCGATATTCGTTTTCCCAATCAAACTCTTCCGGTGTTATTAACTGCCTTAGAAATTCCTTTAGAAGGAAAAGCTTCTTTGGTGGTCGAAGTTGCCCAACATATTGGCGACGATATGGTGAGAACCGTTGCCATGGGTCCTACAGAAGGGTTAGTCCGAGGCATGACTGTTATCAACACTGGAGCTCCGATTACAATTCCAGTTGGAGAAAAAACCTTAGGGCGAATGTTTGATGTTCTTGGTCGACCCATTGACGGATTAGGTGAAGACTTTTCTACAAGTCCTAAAATGCCAATTCACCGACAACCTCCTACTTTTGCAGATCAAAAAACGAGTCGTGATATCTTAGAAACTGGCATTAAAGTGATCGATTTAATTTGTCCTTATTTAAAAGGTGGAAAAATTGGTTTGTTTGGTTCTGCTGGTGTAGGAAAGACTGTATTAATTCAAGAATTAATTCACAATATTGCTTTCGAACAAAAAGGGCTTTCTGTATTTGCCGGGGTTGGTGAGCGCTCACGTGAAGGAAATGATCTTTATCGAGAAATGAAAGAATCCAATGTTTTACCCCAAACGGCACTTGTCTTTGGTCAAATGAACGAACCACCCGGTGCTCGTATGCGTGTTGGTTTAACTGGTTTGACGCTTGCAGAATATTTCCGAGATGTTAAAAAACAAGATGTGCTTTTATTCATTGATAATATTTTCCGCTTTTCACAGGCAGGCAGTGAAGTATCTGCGCTATTAGGCCGGATGCCTTCTGCGGTAGGATATCAACCTACCTTAACTACGGAAATGGGTCAACTTCAAGAACGCATTACTTCCACAAAGGATGGATCGATCACCTCTGTTCAAGCAGTCTATGTTCCTGCAAATGATTTAACGGATCCTGCTCCTGCCGCAACTTTTGCACACTTAGATGCTAAAACAGTTTTAGACACTCAAACGGCAGCATTAGGGATTTATCCTGCAATTGATCCTTTAGGTTCAACTTCTCTTGCGCTTGATCCAAATATTGTGGGTAAAGATCATTATCAAGCTGCGGTTGGTGCACAAAAAGTATTACAACGATATAAAGACTTACAAGATATCATCGCGATTTTAGGTGTTGATGAATTATCTGAGGAAGATAAATTAACAGTAGGACGTGCAAGACGAATTCGTAACTATTTATCACAACCTCTTTTCGTCGCTGAACCCTTTAATAACATCCCTGGTAAATTTGTCAAAATCAAAGACACGGTTCGCAGTGTTCAAATGATTTTAGATGGTAAAGGCGATGCATTACCTGAAGGTGCTTTCCTTTATGTTGGCACCTTTGAAGATGCAATCGCGAAAGCTGAAACTCTAAAATAATATGAAATTTCCTGTTTTAATCATTACGCCAAAACGAAAAGTATTTGACGGTGACGTTAATCTTTTAAGCGTGATGACAACGGCAGGCCAATTAGGCATTCTTGCAAAACACACTCCATTATTATCAATCTTAAAAACTGGCCCTATGCATATGGTTGTGGATAAAAATACAACTTTTTATGCAGTCTCAGGTGGTGTATTATCTGTGCAAAAAAATCAGACCATTTTACTCGTCGATGCCATTGAACGGGCTGAAGAGATTGATGTTTCCCGTGCAAAAGAAGCATTAAAACGTGCTGAAGATCGCCTAAAAGAAAAGACTGAAAAAATTGATGAAGCAAGAGCCAAAGCTGCCTTAGCAAGAGCGTTAAATCGAATTCAAGTTGCAGAAACTTATCAAAAACGTTAATTAAGGATTTCTTTTAAATCCATCTTTTCGTGGCGCAAATCTAGATGGGCGAGAATCACGACGTTGGGGACGTTGACCCCATGATGGTTTTGAACCATAGGATTTTTCATGATTGGGTTTATCTTGAGGTGATCTATTGTCATACGCACGTGGTTTGAAATGGCGTTCTGAAGAAGTTTCTGAAGAAGGTCGATCATATTTTTTTTCAAATGGACGTGAACCAAATGAGCGTTGTTGAGATTGTGATCCATGGTTGGAAACTTGATAGGAATGGCCACCTTTGGGTCGACGATGTCTAGCAAAACCTGAACGATCTCCTGAATCTTCTCCCCCATGAATGACAAGAGTTGGATCAAAGACAAAATCCTTTAACGGTTGAGGATTCAAGTTCATTCCAGTATGACGATTAATCATATGCACAAGGCTATTTTCTTCTCGAGAAACAAAATTAATCACATCTCCAGAGAATCCAGCTCTGCCTGTTCTTCCTGTACGGTGTAAAAAGGCTTCTGCGGTTTCAGGCATATCAAAATTAATCACGTGAGAAAGCTTATCAATGTCGATACCTCGACTTGCGAGGTCCGTTGCGACAAGAATTCTTACATGCTTTTCTTTAAACTTCTTCATCGCAAATTGTCGTTGGGCTTGGGATTGATTACCATGGAGTTCGACAACTTGATGCCCTTGATGAGTTAAATTAAGCGCAGTGCGCTTTGCTCCTCGTTTTGTACGAACAAAAATTAAGACGGATTTCAACGATTCATTTTTTAATAAATGCATTAATAAAGATAATTTTTGATTCTTTTCAATGCGAATCGTTTGATGTTGAATTTTTTGTAGAGGTTGGCTAACGGGTGTAATGGCAATACGAACTGGATCGTGTAAAAATGATGAGGCTAAATTTGCAATTTGTTCTGGCATCGTCGCAGAAAATAAGGCCGCTTGTCTAGGTTTTGGAATAGACCCTAAAATCGTTTTAACATCAGGTAAAAAACCCATATCTAACATTTGATCAGCTTCATCTAACACCACCATCTTAATATGCGTGGGGTGAAATATTCTTTCTCTCATTAAATCTAATAAACGTCCTGGTGTTGCTACTGCAATATCAACACCTTGTCTTAAAGCATTGATTTGGCCAAATTTAGACACACCACCAAAGAACATTCCGATTCTTAAATTATTGAATCGAGATAATTGCATTAAGGTTTCTTGAATTTGCACAGCAAGCTCACGCGTAGGGACAATCACGAGTGCACGAACTACTCGTTTATCTAATTTGGGAAGACTGGATAATAATTGAATCATCGGTAAGGCAAAAGCAGCCGTTTTTCCAGTGCCGGTTTGTGCAGTCCCTAAAACATCTTTCCCCGAAATTAACACGGGGATTGCTTTTTCTTGAATGGGTGTTGGAGTTGTATAACCAGCTTTTTCCACTGATTTTAACAACGCTTCAGATAAACCTAAATTCGTAAATGACATAGCATCTCCTTGGTGATGATCCACCAAGCAGTACGCTAGGAATCATAAGCACAAATACGACTATAACATAACAATCTTACTTTAGATATGAGATTTCATCCAACTGACTCTTTGCGTAAGGAAATTTCTTAAGTAATCAAATTGTTGTGAGATGGAGGTATAAGGCCGTAAGGGTTCAGGAATTGGACACCAACCCTCACACTGATTCATTGGCCAAATCGTAAAATTATCTTCGCTTAACGTAATTAATCTTTCTTCATTGTCATCGAGCCAAGCAATTGCAGCAGGTAATACCGTTTCTTCAAACTGTAATAACTTTTGTTTAAAGCGAGTTTTAATGGCTGGAACCTGCATCATCAATGTAAATAATTCATTTTTTTCATAGGTGGCCCAACCCCAATGACCCTCAGGACCATAATCGATATAGTCAGCATTTCCATAAGCTAAATCAAAATCCCATAATGGCATGTGTTTAATTTTGCCTCCGGATTCTTTCACCATGTAGACAGATCCCCATCCGACATCCACATTTTTTGCGATTTCTTGAATCATAAAATAATCAATCCAATTTTCAACATCCAAATAGGTGTCGTAATTTTGTTTTTGGATCAGAGCCTGTCTTGTCGCTGTTAAATAATTGTTGATGAATCGAGTATGTCTAAACTGGTAACCTGGGCCTAAAGGATTGGGTTCCTTAATGGCATAGGGTCGATCATTGATCCTAAACCATTCTAAATTTTCATTACCTTGATTTTGCACATACACTTGGTAATCAAGTTCAATCATGAATCCGGCATCATCTAAGGTTAAGTTCGGTTCAATGTCTAAACGATTTTTTGAAAATTCAACTCGTTCAATCAATAAATATTGCCCACGGTAACTTTGATTAATAAATAAATCGACAAAGCGATAATCAAGGGAATATAATGTGTCAGGAAAATACTGACTCATATAGGCAGTTAAACTATTTCTCACCAAGGACCGATCGATGTAATTAGCGAGCAAGATATAATTCTTTGCCGATTTCATGCCAAGGATAGAAGTGTTTTCGTCGAAGCGAATTCGATAAGGTCTTTTGGGCATAAAACGAGTGGAGTGACCACGTGTGCGAATCCCAAGGGGACTCGAAATATTTTTACTAACGGATTGTCCATGGAGGTCATATTGAATCACTGCTGTAGCATTGATGTAATCTTCGTAAAAGATATCACTTTCATTTTTCGAATTTGCTAGATTAATTTTAAGAATAGGTCCCTTTGTAATAGTGGGTACATGAAGCTGACTTTTCACCAGGATTGGATACGTAAATGAAGTTTGAAAATCTTGTTTTGTGAGTGTCGCTGTTAACGTAATCATTTCATCTTCAATTGGGCTTACATATTGAAAAACACCCTCTTCAATCACGTAATCTGGGGTTGACCATTCAATGTTGAGGTTGGGATCACTTGCGATTGTCGTTGGTAATAATAAGTGATCATTAATGTAGGGGACTTGAGGGGAAAGTTGGGTCTGATAATCGGCAATAGTTTCACTATTAAGGATAGGTTGACTTGAAGAAATGATACCTTCACAACTTGTTAAGACAAGGAAGAAAAATGCCCCAAGGATCAATGGATATTTGCTCGTATGATTCATTATTTTAATATAGCATGGAAACCACTGTCGAGCGTTTCAACTTTAAATTCTGAACCTAGTCGATAAGGATTCTTTATTGTTTTATTTCGATGGACTTGTTGGATGGTGACCTTTAATGGTTTGCCATTAAATTGATAATCAATCGTTAAGCCATTGAAACGTTCTGGAATATTTGGATCCATGATTAATTCACGATGTTGAACTTGGATTCCTAAAAAATGATGAATCAACGTTCTTAAATAAATACCTGGTCCAGAAGAATATAATCGCCAACCCGCTTTTACTTTCATTTGTCCTTTTCGAACTTTTTCAAAATCTTTTTTGGCTTCATATCGATTTAAAAAAGCGGCATCAGAACTTGAAAAATATACATTCCGTTGACGTTTTTCCGCTTGCGGTACGAGAGCATCCATCCCAATAGGATTGATGACATTAAGACCCCACCAAGCTTCTTCTACATTGCCAATCGTGGTCATCGCTTCGATATAACGTATATGAGCATGAACGTATTGAATACCGATTTCTCGACCAAAGTTTGCTGCAGTTTCAGCACGTTGGAAATAAGTCTTTTTACCACCTTGATAAGTCACCGCAGTGTTCATTAAGCGGACACCATCTGGATGTCTTAAATGATCACGGATAATGGTTTGGTATTGTTCAAGACGTTGCGGGTCAAATAGATGACTAATCATCCCACGATTAAAGGGTAATAAACGATAATGCAAGCCAGTTTTTTTGTCTTGGGGATGCAGTAACACTTCACGATGATCTTCATGGAAAATCACAAATCCAGCAGGAACCCCATCGACAATGAGATACCGATTAAAATCTTGCTTTAATGATTGTTGATAGGTCATGAGTTCTTGTTGACGATCATCTTCAAATATTGGCCATTCGCCTAATTGAGAAAGTGCTTCGTATAACAATGCCACAGTCCATCCTGAAACCATTTGTTTTGTTAACGTTGGGTTTGCAGGTTGTAAAGTATCATCCCAATCCCCTCCTCCATAGGAAGGAAATGAGGTACCTTGAATTGAAGATTTTTTTAACACCTCAATGATGTCCCATACATGATTCGTTAATGAAGCTTTGTTTTCGGTGAAAACCCCTTTATGTTTATCCATATAAGGAAGTTCTTCTTTGAGAATGCCAAGATCCCCTGTAGCCTTTAAATAATTGGCCAAGGCTTTTAACGGCCAAACCGTGACGTCACCATGAGATTCATGGGCTTGAATACTACGATATCGATCAAACATAAACCATTGAGGAAATTCCTTGGTGTCATGAAATTGACGGGCAAAAACTTTCAATAGTATTTCTCGATTAATATCAAACCGTTGAGCAGTTAAAAATAATTCAAAAGGTCCTTGGAGGACATCTCGAGTTCCCCAAGCTGCCCCATTATATTGTTCTAAACCATGGGGAGAAGCATAGTGGACCAGTGCATCATGAACATACCAAGGGACTAAAAAATTAAATGAATCGAGTGTCGTTTGATGAGAAGGGTGGGAAAGCTTAAGAGGCATTAAGTCATGAATGAGTTTCCGATATTGTTGACCAAATGAAATATCAGTGGGCTGTTGTTTCATTTCACCTTGTAAGGTTGCTTGGGTATAAAAAGTAAGCGAAGAAACATTATCAAAGGTAAAAAACATCATTCCACCATCATTGACGTTAGGTTGAATAAAGTCATTCGCAAGCTTCAATTGAAAGGGTTGATCAAACGTTAATCGATATCTTAAACCGGAGTAATGTTGATTGATAAAACCATTACTTCGACCATCAATTTCAATGGATTGACCTTCATGAACATATTGAATGGGTGGTTGATTCTCATTGGTATCCAATAAGAATTGTTGGGTCAGAACAATTTGATATGTTTTCTTTTTTTGAGATTGGAATTCAAGTTTAGAAATCGGATCTACTCCATTGACAGAAAGAGTAATCAATAATTCATCATCTTGGAGTTTATATAACCATTGCACTTGGTCTAAACCCATTTTCAAATATGTTGGCATCCCCAATAAGTGATAATGGCGATTGACCTTCAAGTACATTCTTGTTCCTGAAATCGTATGTGCGTTTAGTGGATGGCGAAGATCTCCTGTTAATTTATGGAAATTGGAATTGCCATAAACCGTATGAGATCCAAAAACACCAAACATATAGGCAGTGGTTGCAAATACATCCTCAGAAGCATGAAGGACATCGCCACTGAGTAAAATATGGCCATGAGGCCGTTCAACAAGCCGTTCTTTTTGTTGGCTGATAATGTGATCGCCATTGTCCAAAAACGCTGATAAAAATTCAGTTTTTGAAGATGATAATTCTATTTGTTTTAGTTGAGGAAAGCGGTCATTAAAATCTTTTAAGGTCAAGGGGATTCCGGTTAAAGGATCAGTTGCATGGAATTGATGATGAGTTGGAGTCCCTTTAAACTTAGAGAATGGGGTCACCTTCATCACCGGTGTTGGCATGGGTTCTTTCAAAAATAATCCTTCTTGTTTCATTGAAAGCGAATAAAATGAAATTTCTAATGGTGTTGAAGATAAAGAAAACGGTTTGGTTTGCAAAGTTGGATATGCAAATTCATATTGGTAATTTTGTGAAGGCAAGGTATGAAGCTGATATGCAATGGGTGTTTTCGTTAATTTATAATCTAAACCAAAAAACTGCATTGCATCCGTTGAAAATGCAATGGTTTCCATAGAACATCCAAGCTGTACATAATGGGTCAATCCTTGATTTTGACGAGATAAAATTGTGTGAAAGTTTCCTTTATTGAAAATTTGATGATCAATATATTGTGAAGTATAGGCTTCATTCATGAGGATTCCGAAAGGATGACCGATGCCAACGTCTTGACCATACATTAAGTCATAGATTGCTTGCGTAGGTTGTAGAGCCTTAAGTTGCACATGATACTGCCAACCTTGTTCACTGACGCGTAACTGCACTTGATAAGAAACATTCCAAATGGTGCCTTGGTAAACTGCACCATCTTCGAGAAGTTGCCACGCACTTGGGCTATGAATTCCCATTAATTTACTGGCACGATAACCCGTTGATGATTTTTCTCTTAAATAAAGATTAGCAATCATGCCATCTATTGGATTGCCATGAAGTAAATTAATTTGATGATCACCATGCATCCATTTCAAAACATCTCCCGTTGTTAAAAGGGAGACTGAAATATCCCCTTTTTTTATGATGGATGTCGACCATTGATTGGAAAGCGTAGCCATAATTTAAATCTCCTTATGAAGGTTGATGAGGGAATGGTTTTCTCCAGTTACAAAGGTAAAAGTTCCTTTTAAAGGTTGCCGTTGATAGGATGCATCAATATACGTTAAAAATTGAGCATCAACCTTGATGATGATTGTTTGGGTTTCTTGAGGTAATAACCAACGTTTTTCCATGCCAACTAATTGGCGGTTTGCTAAGGCAACGGGTGCGAGGGGTGCTTCTAAATAGACAGGAACAATGACGTATCCTGGACGTGTTCCGGTATTCGTGACTTGAACAGAAAACTGGACTTCATCTAAAGTGGAAACATCTTTAAATTGTTCAAAAGAAAAGGTGGTATAACTTAATCCGTCACCAAAAGTAAACAACGGAAGATTGGATTCATCAATATAGTGTGAGGTATAAGTAAAAGATTGTCCTAAAAATGGGCGTCCTGTATTTAAGTGATTATAAGAAATGGGTATTTGACCCACTCGTCTAGGAAAGGTCATGGTTAATTTCGCGGAAGGATTATTTTTTCCCATTAAGGTATCGGTAATCGACATTGCGGCTTGTGACCCTAAGAAATAAGCATAAAGAATGGCATCTACATCCTCGACAATTGCGGTTAACACCAATGGACGGCCTGCCGTCACAATAAGGACAATAGGCTTGCCAAAGGTTTTTAATTGTTTAATAAATTCAACCGTCTTTTCTGAAAGGACTGGATTGGTTTTTGAACGAGCTTCTCCGGATTCTTTTTCTTCTTCACCCGTCATGACGACGAATACATCCGCAGTATTGATTTGTTGATGAAGGGATTCAGACCAAGCATTCACATCTTCAACTTCATGTTGGATGAAAGGTTTTAAAACTGAATTCAGACTTGGTGTAATGGTACGATTACCATGCCAAGACCAAGGTCCTAATAATGCACCACTATTAGATAAATGTCCTAACAAGGCAATTTTTTGGTTTCCTAATGGAAGAATATTGTTCTTATTTTTTAACAAGACAATGGATTCATCAGCGAGTGTTTTTGCAATCTGTAATTGCGGTGCGGATAAGGGGAATGTTTTTTCTTTTTCAACATGCGCGCCTTTAAATGGATTTTGAAATAAACCTAAATCCTTCTTTAATTTCAAGACTCTTAATACTGCTTGATCAATCAAATCAAGATCAATCAAACCTGCCTTTACTAAAGTGGGAATATGTTTAATATAGGCTCCCGATGCCATTTCAATATCAACGGTGGCAAGCAACGCTTGACGAACTGCATCTTGATCATCCTTACTCACACGATGTACAACCGTTTCAATAATGGAATCATAGTCAGAAATGGTAACCCCTTTAAATCCCATTCGCTTTCGCAAAACCTTTCTTAACAGAGTTTGATGAATCGTTGCGGGTACCCCTTCAAAGACGTTGAAAGAAGTCATCGCCATTCTTACGCCAGCATCGACAGCACCACGATATCCAGCGTCATAAATTTGATAAAAATCATGTAATGAAATACTTGCCTGAGCATAATCGCGACCGGCAAGAGCGGCCCCATATGCTGCAAAATGTTTGATACAAGCAGCTAGACTATCCTTATTCTTGAGCCGTTTTCCTTGGTAACCTTGGGTCATCGCATACGCATAATGGTAAGCAAGATAAGGGTCTTCACCATATGCTTCCATGACTCGTCCCCATCGAGGATCTTTGACTAAATCTGCCATTGGAGAAAACGTCACATGAATGCCACTTAGTGTTGCTTCTTCTGCAGAGGCACGGGCCATTTTGTAAAAGTTTTGCGTTGAAAATGATCCTGCTAATGCAAGCGGGATAGGGAAAATAGTTTTATAACCATGAATGATATCTGCCATGAAGACGAGAGGAATTTTATGCCGACTTTTTGATAGATAAATCGATTGAATATCCATCATTTCTTGAGGATTACCAATTCCTAAAACAGACCCTGCTAAAAAAATATCCGCTTCTTTTAATTTAAGCCTTTGCACAGGTCCAGCAACTTCTTGTAACGCTTCTTTCTTAAAGAAAAAAGGAGGCAATTGAGCAAGTTGACCGGCTTTTTCTTCTAGGGTTAAGCTTGCTAATAATTCTTTTATGTTCATCGTTGAGTTGACTCCTTTATGATGATTTTTCCTATTGGTTTTAAAACGCCTTTGACTTCACCACTTTGCTGCAAAGCATCAATAAGAAAAGTTGCAGCAGTTTGACCCCATGCATAATGGTCTATAGAAATGGTCGTTAAACTGGGTTGAATATATGGATTGTGGAGATAGGATCCATCAAATCCAGCAACCCCAATCGCTTCTGGAACACGAATATTTGCTTCGTGCAATGCTTGGATCACCCCTAATGCCATTTCATCATTGGCACAGTAAACAAAATCAGGGCGAGTTTTCATGGAGATAATGGCCCGTCCTGCTTGGTAACCCGAAGGTGTGGTAAAATCCCCATCAAAGTATTGTAAACTTTTTAATCCTGCTTCCTGAAGGGCTTGTAGGTAACCCTTATAACGCTCTTTATTGTTGAATGCTTCTTTGGGTCCAGATACATACACAAAACGTTGATAACCTTGGTTAATCATTTGTCGAATCAATTGGTGGACTAATAAATCATTATCCATCACACTTGGATAAATATTTTTTCCTTTTAAAAAGGTGTCAAGAACGACAACGGGGGAATTTTTTGCATATTGGATGATGACTTGTTTATCAAATGAAGAATCAAAAATAATAGCCGCATCCACTTGGCGTTCTTTTAACATCATTGATGAAGAGGCACCAGAACTGACTAATATATTCATATTGCGAGCATGAACAACTTTATTGATTCCTTCGAGAATTTCAGAAAAGACCGGCCCGCTAAAACCATAAACAAAAACGCCAATATTATTAGTCTTTTTTGTCTTCAAATTACGGGCAGAAGCATTGGGATGATAATTAATCGCCTCGGCAACTTCCATGACCCTTTTACGCGTTTCAGGATTGACCAAAGGAACATTATTCAACGCATAACTTGCGGTTGAAACTGAAACCCCTGCCTTACGCGCCACATCCTTAATTGTTGGCATGCAATGTCCTTTTTCTTAACAGGATTCCCGCATATGGTGGAATTCTTGTTATTGTTTTTAATCGTAATGTCGGATGATTAGAGAGAAGGATCTCCCAATCTTGATTATCTTCTATTTTAAGCGATATTGGCTTGGAAGAGAATGAGGAAATGATCATCAACGATTCGGAAGCATTTTCCCGAATATAGGCATAAATTTCTGGATGTTGGAAATCGAGAAATTGTAACGATCCATTGATAAACACATCATGCTCTTTTCTTATCTGAATCAGCTGTTTTAAAAACCTTTGAATACTATGGCGAGATGTTGCATCTTGTTCAACATTGATGGAACGAAATTGAGGATGAACGGGTAACCAAGGTTGATGGGTGGAAAAACCAGCAAACGGTTTTGAGGACCACTGCATCGGTGTACGGGCATGATCTCGACCTTTTGCAAGTAACGAGTTCATGATTGTTTGTTTGCTTTGCTTCCCAAGTTGGTCTTGATAATAATTGATCGATTCAACATCTTTCATTTCTTGAATTGATCTAAATGGATAATTTAACATGCCTATTTCTTCACCTTGATAAATAAAAGGTGTCCCTAATTGCCCGTAAAAGGCAAGTTGTAACATCGTTTGGGAATGATATCGATGATGTTTAGATCCATAACGAGACACGGGTCGTGGTTGATCATGATTGCCCATGAATAAAGCATTCCAACCTTGTTTTTCATACACTGAATGAAGATGCGTAAACGTTTTCTTCAAGTCTTGAATATCTAACTTTTTTAAGGCCCATTTCCCTTTACCAGGTTGTTCATCTAACCATAAGTGAGAAAATTGGAACGCCATGGAAAAAGTTCCTTGTGGAGCACCGGTAACTGCAGCGGCTTGTTCAGCTGATGAACCAGAAAGTTCACCGACGGTAAATAAGTTAGCATCATGAAATACTTGGGTTTTTAATTCTTGCAAAAACTCATGATAAAAAGGTCCATGACCAATGATTCCACGATCAATATCTTTACCAATTAAATCAATAACATCCAAACGAAATCCATCAAAACCAAATGCTAACCATTCATTGAGAATCGCATATAATTCCTTTCTCAACGAAGGATTTTGCCAATTTAAATCCGGTTGTTCTTTGGCAAAAAAATGAAAATAGAATTCATCACGATTGGGAACTTTAGTCCACGCAGGGCCTGAAAAAACCGATTGAATATCATTGATTTTTTTTCGAAAAATATAATAGTCTCGATAAGGACTCTTTGGATTTGCTATTGCATCTTTAAACCAAGGATGTTGATCAGAAGTATGATTTAATACAATATCAGAGATAATTTTCATCCCACGACGATGGACTTCATCAATCAGTTTTTTTAAATCTTGTTTCGTGCCAAACCAAGGATGAACCTCACGGTAATCACTGACATCATACCCATTATCCTTCATGGGCGATTGAAAAACTGGTGATAACCAAATGACATCAATTCCTAGATTTTTGAGGTGATCAAGGCGACTGATGATACCATTGATGTCACCAATACCATCGCCATTACTATCCTGAAAACTCAAAGGATAGATTTGGTAAACCACTGCATGGTGCCACCACTTTATTTCACGCGTTGCCATTGTAATATGCTCATTCCTTTTTGAATGAGGGGGTGTGACATATAAGCTTTCATTACATCATGACTGAGGTAGGCGTTCGCCATCAACAGTTCTAAACCTTTATCAATACCAAGCCATCGTGATGATAACCATACTGGGGATTCATCATTAAAAGCATTGATGAAACCATAGCGGTCATTCCAAAGCCTAGTATCTTTTCTTAATTGTTCAATCGCTGGTAATGCGAGTTCTGGTGCATGGTATAACGAACCAATCATCGCATTCGTTGCAACACTACCGTCATGTTCAAGCTTATTGCTAGCGTTGGGTAACGCTGAAGAAACCTGATACCCTTTCCGACCATAACTTGCTGTAAAGCCAAAATATCGATCGCCAAAAGTTGGGAATTGCTTCACGGTATCGCGACTCAATGCGTAATGACTATATATCGCTTGGCGCGTATTTTCAAACCATTGAACGCCTTGGGAGTCCTTCCAATGCTTTAAATCTAACCAGCATTGGGGATATTGATAGACAAATAAAGTATTTCCTGGAGTGTAAAAATAAGAAGCTGATTGATAGCTAACTTTTTTTCTTTCAAAATCATCATAAAGTTTGCGAGCGAGGTTTACATCATCGGTCACCGCAGCAAACATGATATACATCATCAATTGTTCTGCAAACATACTCCAATGGTGAATAAAGCCTGGTTTACCATTGACATAATCTCCATCCGCATCAGGATTATATGCCATATAGAAATGGGTTTTTTCTCCACGTTGATGAATTAAAATATTCCAATCTACTCGTTTCATAATTAAATCGGCTAAGCGATTAATTTCTTGATCTTGAAAGTATTGCTGGACGGTTAAAATGCCATTAAAGGCAAGAGCACTATCAATCGTTGAATACTCACATTTTTTGTGTCTTTCGGCAGTATGAATATTTAAAAAGTGATAAAAAAAACCGTGATAATGAGGAACATGTTGGAATAGGGTAACTAACGTTTTTCTTGCTTGCGCTAAAGCTTTTTCTCTTGATAAATAACCTTGGGATACACCAATGACTAAACTCGACAAAAAATAACCAGTTGAGGCAATGGAACTTAAATTTAAATCACCTGTATGATCAACGGTTAACCCGTAACCCTTTTCGTCTTTGTTGAAATTCGTGAAATCTTGAAAGAATGTAACACCTGTTCGTTGAATATCTTCAATGATGTTTTTGATTGGATCCACAGGTCTTAGAAACCTTCACTTTCTTGTAAAAGGGTATGGTAATTAAACCATACCCTTTTATTTTACTCAATTAAGATAAATTAAGCGACTTTAACTAAGCTGAAATCGAAGAAGTAAATCATCGTTTCAACGTTATCACTAACGTCAGTTGCTGTGATACCTTCCCACCAACCGCCAAAGGTTTCATAGTTAGCTAAAGACCCCATAAAGAATTGGAGGTTCTTTGAAGCGTTGGTTGAGTTCGCAATAAACTCAATGTCATAACTAAATTGTTGCGCTTGGGTGGTTAATTCAACGGTACGATAGAAGTTAGGTTGAGCAACGCCACCATTTCCTTCCATGGCAAGAATCACAGGACGAGCAGCATCAGCATAGGCTTTGAAATTAAGGCGATAGTCACCTTGATAGAATGGTAACTTTTCATACTTAATTTGGTTTTCCCAAGGCATGCCACTGTCAACGATTCTCCAAAGATCGACGGCCATTGTTGGAATCATCGTCGCCACTGGTGAGTTTGAATCTTCGTAAAGGAACTTCACATCATCCAAATAAACGGTACCCGTTTTAGAAGCATATAAAGCTGCTAAATCTTCTGGTAAGAATTGATCTGGGCCCGTAAAGAATTGTAATAAAGCACCATAAGCATGGTTGTCTGCAGTAAAGTCTAATTCATAAGTTTCCCATGATGTCGATAACACAACGGGTACTTCGTTAATCGCTCGACCTTCATTTTTGATATTGCCACCAGCTAAAGCAACGCGAATCGTGCGAGCTTCAGAGGTCTTAGCTCTAAATTGAAGCGTGAAATTACCTTTTGGTAAACGGATATTTTCTTGGCGGATTTGACCATGCCAGAAATGCGTTGCGGAAGTCGAAGCGGTTGTTGTAAACACACCTTCACCATTGGTAATGCCCATCGTAGCAGCGATACCATCGATTTCTTGATCAGCGATAAAGGTATTCCAACCATAGGTATTGGTAAAGTTTTCAGTTGAATCTGAGAAATCACCATTAACCACGTTACCTAATAAAGATTCAGGTAAGATGTGTGGCATGACACCTGCAGTGACACGTTGACCACCGTTATTATCTTCGTTCCACTTGGTCCAACCAGCGGGCATGCCATTGGCACCCCATTGCGTAAATTGTGTATTACTTAATAATTGATTTTGATCGGTGACAATAATTTGACGAGTATGCGTGCCGACTAATCCTTCGGAGTCCGCGATGGAATAAAGGAACGTATAAAAACCTGGAGCCGGATTTAAAGGATTTAATTTAGGACCTTGGGTAATGTCATAAGCTTGAACACCACCTAAGGCAAGATTAGTATCATAGTCATCGCGAACAGCAAGGCCACTCTTGACTAAGAGTGGTTCGCCTGCTTTGGCTAATAAATCACCACCACTAATATTGGGGGCTTGATTTGGTAAAGGTTCACCTAATTCAATTTTGACATCATCAAGATGGACTTCTGCATAATTTCTTGCAAAACCAACGAGATCATTGGGTAAGAATGAATCTGGACCAATCCCGAATTGTAATTCGGAGTTGACACCATCTGCAGTGGGTGAGAAGTTAATCGTCTTGGTTTCCCAAGTGGTTCCAATTTGAACCGCGAGTTCATTAATCGGACGTGTTGATAAACCACCATCTTTTAAGGTGACACGAATCGTACGTGCTTCTGTAGCTCTTACTCTAAAGCTTAGAACATAAGAAGCACTAGCATAAACATAGACACCATTTTGTCTTAATTGTGCGTGCCACCATTGGGTTGCATCTCCGATGGAAGTCATCGTGAGGGCACCATATTGGTTATCACCTTCGGTCTTATAAGTTGCTTCGGCGACGATTTGATCAACTTCACCACCAATGAAAGCATTCCATCCAGCGGATTGGAAAGCGTAGTCATCGGTATTGTCTTCAAAATCACCGTTGACGATTCCCCATGTTTCATCTGAATCGACAGAACTCGAAGGGGCAACTGAGGTTGGCGTAGTCGATGAGGATGGAACTGTGGAAGTTGGGGTAGATGAGGCTGGAACTGAGGAAGTTTCACCACAAGCCACCAACATGAGTGCCATCAACGTTGAGACGGCGTACAGGCTTTTTTTATTCATTTCATTTCTCCTTTTATGAATAACTGCGACAATGATTCGTAGCACTCACTCCTCCTCAAGAGTGATTTCTACTTCTATTTCAACTGATGAATAAACCTCGAATGAATCGAACTTTTTTGATTTATTTCGTCATTTGAAACGTTTCGATAATTAAATTATAGGTGAAAGCGGTTACATTTGCAATAGGTTTTCTGAAGTTATTTTGCAACAAACCCTAAGGCTGTTAATCCGTCTTGGACATATTCGTTTTGCATAAACATATTCCAGATTAATTCAGTGCGATAATTCTCGATCATTAAAGTGGTTATACCTTTATCGATGCCTAGTACATGCGAATCATACCATGGTGTTAGATTCGCAATC
The DNA here is from genome assembly GCA_049419605.1 of Bacilli bacterium. Taxonomy (GTDB): domain Bacteria; phylum Bacillota_I; class Bacilli_A; order RFN20; family CAG-826; genus UBA970. The sequence goes on along the minus strand of JBMSKF010000011.1, from coordinate 2,673 downwards.
GTTTGGTTGTAACTATCATCAACAGGGCCTAAATTGTAAGCATCCGAAAATCCATAGGTCGTTTGTAACTCTGGAATTGAAGCGTAATTTAAAGTCGCCATTAGACTTTCGTATTCTAAATAATTGATGGAGGCTACTGCAGCATAAGGTACAATCGTCCCGTTATGAGCATTCGCTTTTGCAGGTTGGGCTCCATAGGCTCGATACTCGTTAGGTCCATCCCCTGCAGATATTCCCCAAGAAGTAGGATGATAGGTTAAGTAACGATGGGAAAAATCTTGGGTGTATAAATAATTGGCTCTTGTGGCTCTTCTAGCATTTTCAAACCAATCAATGCCTTGGTCGTCCACGATATGTCTAAAGTCAATAAATGCATGGGAGAATTGATGTTGAAATAAGGAACCATCATAACTATAGATAAACGGTTCCACAACTTCTTTGGTTTTGATGGATGTATAACCTCTTACATAATTATTATTGGATAAAGAGGTGGTGCGTATTTTTTTATAAAGTTGATCACCATATGAATAACTAGGATTTCCTGCAGCGAGAACGTATAAAATCATTTGTTCAGCAAAATGATCCCAAGCACCGCGATGGCCTTCATTAGGCCGGTAACTCATATAAAATTGTTTGGTTGATGAATTAACATACCAATCCCAATTCACATCCAAATAGATTTCTTCTACCATAGTAGCGATTTCACCACCGAAAAATTCGGCAGCAACAATCGCACCAGCGAGCATTAACCCAGTATCAATAATGGACACTTCGCTATTCCATTCTCTAGCACCAGTACTCATATTCACCCAATGATAATAAAACCCTTCAACGCGCGTCATATTCTTCAAAGTGTTGAGAGTCCCCAATACTCTTGCTTGTCCTTCTTCTCTCGTAATGAATCCTTGTTCAACGCCACTAGGAATCGCAGCTAAAGCAAAACCAACGGATGCGATCGACGCAATGGTAGGATTACCAGGCCAGCGATCGCGACTTAAACCAAAACCAGGAACATTCGCTGTAGTGGTGGTTTCCCAAAAGAAATTAAATGATTTTTCATGTTCAACATATAAAGCTTCTTTAGCTGGTTGTAATGCAAGTTCAGAACTCGTTAATTCTGAACTCGGCAAACTACTTGAATTTGGTGTGCAACTAACAACAAGTGTTGTAATAAAGATAACAGCATAGATTGATTTCATTTTATTCTCCTGTGATACCACTGCGGTCGATACCTTCGATAAAGAGTCTTTGTAAGATAAAGTATGCCACAATCAATGGGGCAATAATTAATAAAGTTGCCGCCATTCGAATCGCTTCATTAGCCACATTCGATCCGCCACCAAGTACTGCATTATATGCACTGACAAAGTTATATAAGCGAATCAATAACGTTTCACCACCACTTCCCATAAATAGTCGAGCAATATAGGTTTCATTCCAATACCAAACAAAACTAAAGAGAAATGCGGTTAAAAATGAAGGTAAAGAAAGAGGGATCGCAACTTTTGTATAAATGCCCCAACGCGTTGCACCATCTAATTGTGCTGCTTCATCTAAAGCTTTGGGAACCATCAAATAAAATTGGTAAAAAATTAATACGAATATAGCACTACTTACACCTTGGCCAAAGGTTGCAGGAATGATAATTGAAAAAATGGTTTCAAGAATACCGATATTAAAAAATAATACATATCGTGGAATCATTGTCACTTGGGGAGGAATTAAATAAGTGGCAAGCAATAAGGCAAACCAAAGTCTTTTTAAAGGAAATTGGAAACGAGCAAAACCATAACCTATTAAGGAAGCAACCAAGGTTTGTAGAATTGCTGGAATTAATGTCACTGTTAAAGATTCTAAAAAAAGCGGTCCATAATTTAAGACTAGGATTGCATTCGTAAAGTTTTCTAAATACAAGGAGGAAGGAAGAATATTAATCGTTGGATCTAATAAGTCCGCTAAACTTTTTAGACTATAAGAAAGCATATGCAGTAAAGGATAAACATAAACAAAGCCAATGGTGATTAACAAAGCATATAACACCACCCGATATAAAAGTCCGTCGGTTAATTTCATACCGAATAATTTTCGTTTTAGACTCATACTTGGTTTCGATTTCATCATGATTATCGTCCTATTTTCTCATACGTCTTGACGACTTTATAACCTTTATCTCGGGGTGAGACTAAACGCGTTGTCACCCACAATAACAATGCAATCACCAGAAAATATATCCATGCTAAACTCGAAGCATAACCATACCCTAGGTTTGGATTAAACATGACTGACGAAATCCAAAGAATGAGAGGATTATTCGCAAACGTTGCGAGGGTAACAATCGTATAAATGGAAGAGACCACAATCATTGGTCTTAATGAGGGTAAGGTGATTTTCCAAAAAGTTTCCCAAACGTTTGCACCATCAATTTGTGCGGCTTCATACATGCTTTGATCAAGTTTTTGTAAGCCTGCTAAATACAACACCACTTGCACCCCTGAAAACCAAAGCATAAAAATAATTTGAGAAAAGAGCGATTGTAAAGGTCCATTTAAAAATGGCGGTAAGATTTGTTCAACTATATTTAAAAACCCAGATTCCGTAATAATCGGTAATGTGCCAGCTCCTTGCCTTAATAATTCTGCAATCACAGGACCAGATGTAATAATGACGGGTAAG
>JBMSKF010000010.1:0-38818 GCA_049419605.1 Bacilli bacterium | reverse complement strand
CCTGGTTAAGTTTCTAAACGACGAATGCGAATCTATATCCAGTATCCGAAGATACTCCTTTATCATAACAAATGAAAGTGGATTTGCCTATGATAAAAAAACCTCTAGTCCATGGCTAGAGGTTTTGATTCTTTAGATTTCTCCGGTTTTGATTCTTTTTTCAAGATTTTCTAATATTTCAGGATGAGTTTTTAAATAATCTTTCGCATTGTCTCGGCCTTGCCCTAATCGGGTACCTTCAAGTTCATACCAAGATCCCATTTTTTTAATAATCCCTAAATCGGTTGCCTTATCGAGAATTTCACCCGTTTTTGAGAATCCTTGACCGAATAGAAGTTCTATTTCAGACGTAATGAAAGGTGGGGCGACTTTATTCTTAACTATCTTAATTTTGACCATATTGCCAATAATGGATTCGCCTACTTTAATAGCTTCAGAACGCCGAATGTCAATCCGAACTGAGGCATAGAATTTTAGTGCGCGCCCTCCAGAGGTCACTTCAGGGTTACCATATGCAATGCCAACTTTTTCTCTTAATTGGTTAATAAAAATGACCGTACAATTGGATTTGTTAAGGACAGCTGCAAGTTTCCGCATCGCTTTTGACATTAACCGAGCTTGTAACCCAACCTGATTGTCTGCCATCATTCCATCTAACTCTGCTTGAGGAACTAAGGCGGCGACTGAATCTACAATAATCAAATCAATTGCATTGGAATGGGCTAACATTTCCACAATTTCCAAAGCTTGTTCGCCATTATCAGGTTGTGAAAGAATGAGTTCATCAATATTAACACCTAGTTTTTTTGCATAGACAGGGTCAATCGCATGTTCTGCATCGACAAAGGCAGCACGACCACCTCTTTTTTGGGCTTCAGCAATCGCCGTTAAAGCAAGCGTGGTTTTACCACTTGATTCAGGACCAAATATTTCGATGATTCTCCCTTTTGGATAACCACCTACGCCAAGTGCCATATCCAAAGATAAGGACCCAGTTGGAATCGTATCAACGGCAGTCTCAGGTCTTTCACCTAATTTCATGACTGCACCTTTACCGTAGGTTTTTTCTATATTACGTAACGCTTCTTCTAGGGCTTCATCTTTGACGCCTTTTTTTTCTTTTTCTTTTGCCATAAACCTTATCCTTTTTTGTCCTTTATACTATATCAACTATTTCGTGGACACACTATAATAGGTGCTTAAAAATTCACTTAACAATTGAATTGCTGACTTCACACCAGCTTGTTGAATTTTGATTCTAGATCCTTTGACATGTCCTTTTTGAATAAGCGTATTTTTGCCATCACTAACACCAATATAAAAATCTCCGACATCCCGATTACCTTGTTTAGTGGGTCCAGCATTACCAGTAGTCATGATTGAAATTGTTTTGGGAAATACCTTATTCGCTTGTTTTAAACAAAGTTTCACTAAGGATTCTGATACAGGATCTATTTTTTTTAAACTATCTAGAGATATTCCTAAAAACTTTGCTTTGGCTTCTTGGTGATATAAGATTAATCCTTGCTTAAACCATCGAGAGGCTCCCGCATGTTTGATGAAATGATGGGCAAGACTACCACCTGTAAAACTTTCAATCGTTTGTAATGATAGCGAATGATGTAACAACGTTTGAATCAATTTATTCATGGTTTGTAAATATTGCTCGATTCTCATAACCATAACTAATCAAGGAAATAAATGACACAAGTGCCGCGACATAAAGCGTAATTGCAGTCACAGTTAATTGATCGGGAAGATTGAGCATTGCAAAAGGCCAATCATTTAAAAATACTAAGATAATTGCAATGATTTGTAGGACAGTTTTGAATTTACCAATTTTACTCGCGGCAATCACTTTTCCCTGAGAAATGCCGATCATTCTAATACCATCTACTGCAAGGTCCCGAATAATCATGATGATCACAATCCAAGCAGGAATACGAATGACATCAACTTCAATCCAAGATGGAGTTGTCATTAACAAAATAAATGCACTATTCGTAAGAACTTTATCTGCAAATGGATCCATAAACTTTCCAAAGTTTGTGATTAAGTTTAATTTCCTAGCAAGATATCCATCTAAAAAATCCGTCAATGAAGCAACCGCAAATAATACGAGTGCAACAAGATTGGGCATCGGAATACTTGTTGAGCCTAACGTCACATTTGAAACCGTTCCATAAGGAAACAATAAAATCACAATCATAATTAAAACGATAATAAATCGAGCAATGGTGATTCGGTTTGGTAAATTCATAATTCCTATTTTCTGGTAACCCTGTAAGCCATGTTCTGTAATCGATGATCATTTATCTCTATCTTGCGATAGGAAGGTTCCACTTCGGTTAGTGGTTCCTCCTTCCCCGACCAAATTTGGGTTTCTCGCTCGTGGGGTTTGCCTCGTTGCACCTAGCCGTTTCCAACTAGCTTCGTCACTGTGGCACTTTCAGGTTTCGCCCAACCTTGCGGTAAGGGGAGGGACCGCCGTCATATGTTTCCATATGCCTAACGTTATTTGTTCCGTTAGCACAAACACTACGGACATCACAGCCCGTGCGAGCATGGACTTTCCTCTAGGCTTGCCTAGCGATCATCCGGGTTACCAACTTTATTTTAACTTATTTGGGTCAATCCCGAGTTTAAATAATTCTTTTTCGTAAATGCCAATTTTCTTCACTAAGAGAAAGTTATCTTGATTGATTTCTACAGTTTTATTAGCATTAATCACTTTTACTTTATCTTTCATATCCGCAACTTGAATCTCTAAATCGGAAATTTTCTTTTTTAAAGATTGAACCAATAAGGATTGTTGCTCTAAGTTAGGAAGTTCATCTTTCATAAATTGTTCGATTTTATGATAATCTTGCAAAATTAAGTCTAAAAACAAATCAACTTCATGACTGTTATACCCTTTCATATCGGGTGTAAATTTTTTATTAAGGATGGATTCTGCAGTTAGATTTTTCTTCATCATTTGCTCATATTATAAAGGATTGAATCAAAAAGTGAGTATATAATAAAATAAATCTATGAAGAAATTGGCAAGAATATTAGCCCATCGTCGAACTGTAGTTTTTCTTGACCTTGAAGGTACTCAACAATCTCACGAATTAATTGCCATCGCTGCGATCAAAGCCGATTTACATGAAGACTTAACCATCAAAAAATCTTACAAAGGGATGTACCACCTCGTTAGACCGAAAAAAGAAGTCGGACGTTATGTAACCCAATTAACGAATATAACTGAAGTTGATGTTATCGACAAAGGCATCAGTTATGCGAAAGCAATGTTAGCGTTGCGAAATTATGTTGGTAAAAACTTTAAGAAAACAGCGTTTATTGTTTTTGGTAATCACGATAATCGTATTTTCCATCAATCGTTTCATCATTCTCCCGATGCGGATGAAGCCATCGTAAAAAACGTTACGCAAAATCTCATTGATTTCTCAAATTTCATTGGTGAATTTATCAAAGATCAAAATGGAAATCCCTTATCGTTAATTAATAATCTATTAGTGTTTAAGGAGCAATTTCAAGGGGTTCACCACCAACCGTTAGATGATGCTAAAAACCTAATGCTGCTTTATCGAAAAGTCTTAGAACGAAAAGACATTCTATTAGAAGAATACATTAAGGTGTTTCAGCAGCTTCGCCACATCCCAGAACCCATCAAACAAATGATTCAAGCCATTATGAAAGATCAAACGATTAATAAAGACCAGTTTATTGAACACATTAAGGAATATTTAGGATGATTCGATATCCAAATGGGGTTAAAAAGTTAAATCAACCTAAATTGAAACAGCAATTGAAAAACCTTTCCATCAATTCATATAAAAATCGTGGGATGGATTTCGAAAAGGAAATCAATTTTACGAATCAGTATTATTTAGAAACGAAAAAGGCACTCATTACAAAAAGGCCAACACCCATTAATGTGGTAAAAGTTGATTATCAAAAGGGAGCTAAAATTACCCATGCTTATTTTGAAAAACAATCCACAACAGACTATAACGGTGTATACCGTGGAAAATATTTGGATTTTGAAGCTAAATCCACACAATCCAAAACTGCATTAGCGATTGCGAATATTACCATTCATCAGAGACACCACCTCCAAAATGTTTTAAATCAAGGTGGCATTGCTTTCTTATTAATTTCATTTGCTAAACTTGATGAAGTCTATGCCTTAAAAGCTGCAGACTTTCTTCAATTTATGGCGAAAGAAACACGTCAATCCTTACCTTATCTTTGGATTAAACAAAAAGGAAAAAAAATAAAAATCGGTTATCAACCACGTATTGATTATTTAACTGCGATTGACGATTGGTTTTTCTAAATTTTTTTGGGGTTCTTTACACATACTTTGTAAAGGACAATCAAAGCACTGCGGTTTTTTTGCTTTACATGCATATCGGCCAAAATGTATCAATTGATGATGTAGTTTAATATAACGATTCTCAGGAAATGCTTTTCGTAATTTAAGTTCGGTCGTAGAAACCGAATCCTTTTTTTTGGATATACCTAAGCGCCAGGCCAAACGAAAGACGTGTGTATCGACGGCAATTTCAGGAATATTGAATAATTCCGCACGAATCACATTCGCAGTTTTATTTCCCACACCAGGTAAAGCCACTAACGAAGTTTTATCTGAAGGTACCTTACCTTGATGTTGTTCAATTAAAAGTTTTGCAATCGTCTTAATATGTTTAGCTTTTGTACGAAATAAGCCAATGGTTTGAATTGCTTTTTTAATACGATGCTGAGGAGCCTTTGCTAAATCTTCAAGACATGGAAATGCTTTAAATAAAAGGGGGGTCACTTGGTTAACTGCTTGATCAGTGGTTTGTGCGGATAGCACAACTGCAATTAATAATTCATAGTCTTTGGAATATCTCAATTCACACCCAGCATTTGGATATTGTTTATCAAGATAATTTAGAATCTTATTTTTTTGGTTTTGATCCATGCTCGAGATCTTCAGAAATTTGTGAGAAAGTTTTTTGAATGTTTTGGTGGGATGCTTTTTGTGTTAATGGATGACCTTCTTGATTAAAGTTATCTTTTGCAGTTTGTTTTTGTAAATATTTATCCATGTGACGAATTGATTTTCTTTGCTTTGTAACAGCATCATTTAAACTTAATAAAATCATTTCTTCACTATAACCAAATTGTAGCCAATCTTGGATTCGTGATATTTCTAAAGGAGACAACGTACGACCAAAACCTTTTTCAATCATTTGAAATAAATTCGCTTCAGCGTTTACATTTAATTCCTGCGTATGATGAATCACTTGTTGTTGAAAACGTTTATATAATAATTGTTTCAAAGGATTTAATGTTGTTTGTGTTTTGCCATCAATGGTGATGTATTCAATAAATTGACGATTTAATAAATCCACCATAGTTGCATCAATTTCATCTAAGGATAAGGTCATCTTTAAACTTAGTAATTCTGCAGTGATTAAATGGTTTTCTTGTTTTATCAATTGATCCATCATTAAAATAACCATGACATGCTTTTCTTGAAAGCCTAAGGCTTTGTAGTGATCAAGTAATAAGTGTTTTAAATCAAGTGCTTCAAACATTGCATTTTTCATTATCGTTATTATATCAACTCATGCTTACTCTGGGTGAAGTCCATATGATGCAAGTAGTAAAGAGGCTTCATATGGGTTTTCTTTCATCATTTTTTGATACTCTTGTTTTAGTTTTTGAGGATTTAAATATTCTAATAACGGTAAACTTTGGTTCAAAGCTTTTGCTAATCCGGGTTCTTGTTTAAATCCTAATTTATGTTGAAAACGTAACACCCTTATGATGCGCAATGGGTCTTCTTGGAATCGTAAGTAAGGATCCCCAATCATTCTTAAAGTTTTATCTTTTAAATCCTCTAAACCATTGGCAAAATCAAGGGGCTTTAGATTGGCATCAAGATAAATTGCATTAATGGTTAAATCTCTTCTTAAATAATCAAACTTTGGATCTTTAATAAATGTGATGGATTGGGGATGTCTTTTATCTTGATAAATCGATTCTTGGCGAAGGGTTGTAATATCAATGTGATAAGGTCCCATTTGTAGTTGGACTGTACCATAATGCGCAAAGCGAAAATTAGCTTGGGGAAGAAACATTTGCATATCAGTGGGTTTTGCGTCCGTGGTTAAATCAAAATCATCGATGGGTAGACCAAGTAAATAATCCCGACTTGTCCCACCTACCATCCACAATTGAAAACCATGATTTTGAAAAATAGTAGAAAGTTCTAGAAAAGGTGATAAGTTCATAAGCATATGATAACCATATCTATTCAAATAAAAAAGGGATAGATGGAAATCCATCTATCCCCTGAAGTTTGCTAACTAAAGTTTAGCGAACTTTTTCTTTTAAGGTCTTGCTGGCCTTGAAACCGACAACTTTGGTTGCAGGAATCTTGATTTTTTCAGTGGTTCCTGGTTTGACACCAATGCGAGCTTTGCGGTTACGGACAGTGAATGCACCAAATCCAGCTAATTTAACTGGTTGGCCTTTGCTTAAGGCTTTGGTTAAAGCACCTAAGACGACTTCGAGGACTTTTTCAGCATCTTTCTTGCTGTGTCCAGTTTCCTTGGCGACGACTTCAACTAGATCTACTTTGTTCATATTTTCCTCCTAGATCTTTCTGCGTATAAAGTAGCATAGTATCGAAAAAAATGCAACAAATTTTCAATTCACCATTCAGTCTATTTTAATTTTGAATGTTTAAAAAAATAATTTATTCAACGCGTAATGGACGATTCATTAAAGATTTAATTAATTCAGAAGGTCTCTTTTTCTCGTATAACACGGCATAAACTGCCTCAATGATTGGTAATTTTAGATGATGTTTTTTCGCAAGTTGATGGGCAATTTTTGCAAAGGCAACGCCTTCAACAGTTTCTTGATTTGTTTCTAAAAAGTTTTGTGCTGAGTCATCGCGACCAATTTTTATACCTGCTTGATAATTGCGAGAGTGATTGGAATAACATGTGACAATGAGGTCGCCAAGACCAGTTAAACCTGCGTGTGTTTTTAATTTACCGCCTAATACTTTTCCTAGTCGCATTAGTTCTGCTAACCCTCGAGTGATTAAAGCAGCGCGAGCATTGTCACCAAGATTAAGTCCCGTGACAACTCCACTAGCAATCGCGATAACGTTTTTTAATGCTGAACCTATTTCAGAACCGATTTCATCTTTTTGAACATACACGCGGAAATATTCATTAGAAAATAATTGGGAGACTTTTTCAGCGAATTCAACTTTTTTACAAACAGCTGAAACTAAAGTGAGTTGCCGATCAATAACTTCTTCAGCGTGAGAAGGTCCAATCAAACTCACCACTGCTTTGACCATTTTCTTTGGTAAGAGGCTGCGAATCGTTTCTGATAATCTTTGGTTTGTGATGGGATCAAATCCTTTAGCCGTATTGACAATACAAACTTGATGTTTTAGTAATGGCGCAATACTTTTCACCAATTCTCTGACTGCATGAGAGGGAACACTTAAAAGGACAACATCTTGATTCGCGATAACCTCTGCTAAGTTACAAGAAGCTTTAATCGATTTAGGAAGGATAAATTCATCCTTAAAATAATTTGAGTTGGTATGTCGCTCATTAATTTCTTTGCAAACTTTAGGATCTTTAGCAAACATCATCACATCATGGCCATTATCAGCCACAACTTGCGCTAATGCGGTCCCCCAGGAACCTGCACCAATGATTGCAATTTTCGTTTTCATTTTCTTTCTCTGGTAATTATTTTAATCGGCGTTCCTGTAAAGTCAAAACTTTCTCGTAAGCGATTTTCTAAGAAGCGCTCATAAGAAAAATGCATGTAATTTGGTTTGTTACAGAAAAGAACAAAGGTTGGAGGATTTTGGGAAACTTGTTCTCCATAGTAAATACGTAATCTACCCCCATTAAATTCAGGGGTTTGGTTCATTAACTGAGCATCGACCAATAATTCATTAAGACGCGCGGTCGGAACTCGCCTTTGCGTAGCCTCAAATACTTGCTTAACCGTATGAATAATTTCATCAAGCCGAGTCTTTTTTAATGCTGAGGTATATAAAATGGGAACAAATTCTAAAAAGGGCATTAATAATCTCAATTTTTTAGTGTACTGATTCATATCCCTCTCACCTTTTTTGGCGAGATCCCATTTATTAACCACCAATACCATCCCTTTGAAGGCTTGGAAGGCAAAACCAGCAACGTGTTTATCTTGTTCTAATAAACCATCCTCTGCATTGATGACTACCACAACCACTTGCGCCCGTTCGATTGCTCTTAAGGAACGAATCGCAGCATATTTATCGATTGATTCAAAAATTGCACCTCGTTTTTTTAATCCGGCAGTGTCAATCATCACATAATCAGTACCTTCAAATTGGAAGGTGGTATCAATGGCATCACGCGTCGTTCCTTCAATAGGAGATACAATAACCCGATCTTGTTGAAGAATCGCATTGACTAAACTTGATTTTCCCACATTAGGACGGCCTACTATTGCAAATTGAGTATGACCTTGATAACTCGGAATGGATTTATCTTTAGGTAATTGTTTGACAACTGCATCGAGTAAATCACCAATGCCAATCCCGTGTAATGTTGAGATGGCGATTGGGGTGCCGATGCCAAGACGATAATAATCATTCACATCGCCCATCAATTGACCATCATCAATTTTGTTTACACCTAAAATAATGGGTTTCCCAGATTTAAATAAGATTGAAGACACAAGCAAATCATCCGCAGTGATACCTTTTCGACCATCAACGATATACAAAATGACATCTGCTTCTTGAATGGCAATAGTTGCTTGCATTCGAATTTGCTCTTGGAGAGGCCTCTTCGTGACTTCAATTCCACCCGTATCAATTAAACGAAAAGGAATCGTTAACCACTCGGTTTCTGCATAAATTCGATCGCGTGTAAGACCAGGCGTGTCATCAGTGATCGCTTGGCGTTTACCGATCATACGATTAAAAAGTGTTGATTTGCCAACGTTGGGAGCACCAACGATGGCGACGGTCCCTTTAAGCATGGATAGGTCCTACTTTTTTATAAACAATATCAAGAATCCGATCCACCACTTCATGAACTGTCATAAAAGATGTATCAATTAAAATTGAATCGTTAGCAGGTTTAAGGGGTGCAAAATCACGATGTGAATCAATGTAATCCCGATGTCTTAAATCTTCCTCAACACTTTCAAGCGTACAGGCAATTCCTTTACTCAGGTTTTCTTCATAGCGACGCACCGCACGAGTTTCAACGGATGCGATTTGAAATATTTTTATATTTGCTTCTGGTAAGACATATGTACCGATATCACGGCCATCCATCACGACGGATTGATTGCCTGCCATGTGTCTTTGCAAATCCACTAATGCTAATCGAATCGCTTTATACGATGCAATATAGGAAACTTGAGCAGAAACCTTTGGATCACGAATATCTTTAGAAACGTCTTTGCCATTTAAATAAACTTCACCAGTTGGCGCAAGTAAAATCTTTACTTCAGGGATTAAAGCCTCACATTGAACTTGTTGCTGAGGGTCAATTCCTTTTTGCATTACAAATAGTGTAAAAGCTCGATACATGGCACCGGTATCAATATAGGTAATATTAAGAGCTTTGGCGACGAGTTTAGCAACAGTGGATTTTCCAGCTGCTGCGGGTCCGTCTATCGCTAGAACTAGTTTGTTTTTCATCTTCCAAAGTATACCAAAGCCACTACGAGGATGAGTAAGATAATCACTGTTGTCCCCATGAGCCACATTAAGACTTGGATGGTGGGTTGAAATCTTTTATGATCTTGGCCCTCAACGGTAGGTTTTGAATCTTGCATTTGTGAATAAGAATCCATCTTTAGAATTTGTCGGCGATAATTCGCATATTTTTGAATGCGGTTTTGGGGTGTTGATTTAAATTTAAATAGTTGCATAAGTTGGGGATGATTTTCTTAACATTCATCATTATAATATGAATATGGACCCAAAAAAACCGATTGTCATTAAAGACCTTTGCATCGCATGTGGATTATGTAACGCGATGGTTCCATCCGTTTTTGATTGGGATGATGATGGCAAAATGAAGGCCATCGTCAATGCAGTTCCCCAAGGTCAAGAAGCTGATGTTGAAGAAGCCAAAGTCAATTGTCCAACCGCGGCGATCGAAGTCAAATAACCTAACCTATTTAAAACGTTTAATTAAACGATGTAATCGTTTATAACTTATTAAAGTCAAAAAAATAATGACAAGATTTTTAAATGTGTTAAAAGGAATATACATCCACAATACGAGGGACCAATAGGGATTCGTCACTTGCGGTAAAACTGTATTGATATAACCGAGGAACTCTTCCGGCGTAATATTTAAAAATAAATCTAAATAGAGATCTGTAATCCAAAGGGCATTTAACAGGGAAGTGGTCGTAATTTGCAAAATAAAACCGATTATAAAACCAACTGTCGCAGTCTTTTTGGTTCGAGATTGCTGATATAACCATGCACCAGGTAATACAAAAACTAAGGAATATAATAGGTCAGCAAATTCACCAATACCACCTGTTGTGGTCAAAGGTAATGAAAATAAAAAGCGAAATAATCCTAAAAAGATTGCCGCTAGAGAGCCTAGAGAAAAACCACCAATAAACATGACAATTTCAGATAGATTTATTTCTAGAAATAAAATGACCGGTATTCGAAGAAATGGTAAATAAAGTAAGTATGTTAAGCCTGCCAAGACACCCATCAAAGCAAGATAATTTAGAGAAAAACGTTTTTTGAAAAGATTATTTTTTTCCATGAATCAGTTGGTCCACAAATTGGACAAGCTTTTCAGAAGAATCGAAACTAAATTTAATACTTTTCTTGGTTGTCACCACTCGACTAGAGAATTGCTTTTCAAGATTTTTTTCATTTACAGGATTAACCACCTGTGGTTTATGTTCTTTCACAAGTCGCTCGAATTCTCGAACCGATAATTTTTCCTTGATCAACTTTAACACTAGCTCATCGATTAATTCGGTATCTAAGGTGACCAAAATTTTGGCATGACCATAGGTTATCGTTTGCGCGTTGATTAACTTTCTTGTAAAAACCGGAAGTTTAAGTAATCGTAAAATATTTGAAACCTGTGATCGAGAGTAATGCATAATTTTAGCTAACGCCACTTGCCGATATTGATATTGTTCGATGAGGGCTTCGCATACTAAGGCAATTGCCATGACATTCTGTTCCGTTTCTTCGCGTAAAGACGCCAGTAAAACTAGCAACATTTCTTCATCAGACATGGTGGTCACAACCACAGGAACTTTTTGAAATTTTAAAAGCTTAGTTGCGTACCAAATTTTCCGACCTAATACAATTTGAAAGCGACCATTTACTTGTCTTAATAACAACGGATTGAGTAATGGTTTTTCTGTTAAATTTTCAAGCAAATCCCTCAGTTGATCACTACGAATGGTCACTTCTTTTAATACTGGAATATCTTCAATCAAACTTGGATTAATTTCTTTTTTTTGTAAACTTTTAAACTGTTGCTCAAGTTTGTGAACAATATCACGAGAACTATATTTTTCAATCAGTGAAGATAACCGTTGATTTAAAATGGTTTTACGTTCTGTCATGATCGATCACCTCTTTTGCTAGCGCAAGATAAGCCTCGGCACCGGTTGATGTTGGTCGATATACATGAATCGGCATGCCTTTAGCACTCGCTTCAGCAAGCGATATATTTCTTGGGATTTGAGTATAAAAAGTGTTTTCTTTAAACAAACCTCTTACTTCAGTTGAAATTTCTGTTGCCAATCGAGTTCTTGGATCATACATGGTTAATAAAAATCCTTCGATTTTAAGTTGTGGATGATAATCATGTTTCACTTGTTGGATGGTTGCTAAAACTTGGGCAACGGCCTCCATAGCAAAATACTCACATTGAACTGGAACAATCACACTATCGCATGCAACGAGAGCCGAAACAGAAATCCATCCTAAAGAAGGAGGGCAATCTATCATTACATAATCATAACTATCTTTGATATGGCATAACACTTCTTTTAGTCTCAAATACGGTTGAGGAGTTCCGCTTGAAGCCAATTCACTTTCAACGGTTGCTAATTGTAGGGAAGCAGGAAGCACAGAAAGTGATTTCATGGAAGTATAACGAATAACATCGCGGATGGGTAAACTCCCATTAATTACTTCATAAACACTTTGAGAAAGGGTTGAAACTTCAACTCCAACCGCGCGACTGGCATTACCTTGAGGATCTAGATCAATAATCAAAACTTTATAACCAAGGTGAGCTAAACCACTGGCAAGAGAAACACAAGTTGTCGTTTTACCAACTCCACCTTTTTGGTTTGCAATGGCAATGATTTTTCCCATACAGATTAATTATAGAGGAGTTTTTTTAATCTGTGAAAACATTCTAGGATAGGTCGATGGCGTAGGGATTTTCTTTTCAATGATCAGAAGTGAACGTTGTTCGTGATCGGTAGGTAATCGATGCGTTTTAACTTCCACAATCGTAGCACCTAATACTCTTAAAGCATTTTTAGATTGGGCAATTTCTGCCAAGTAATCTTTACCTTTATAAATGAAAGCTTGACCACCAACTTTTAGTAAAGGGATTGCTAATTCAAGTAACATCGGTAAAGATGCTACAGCGCGAGCAACCACATAATCAAATGGTTTAAAGGTTGGTTGATGGACTAATATTTCCGCTCTTTCACTCATTACTTGTATATTTTTTAATTTCAAAACATGGAGGGTGTCCATTAAAAATTGTGCTTTTTTCATCGTGGGTTCAAGGAGCGTCATCATTAATTGAGGATGGATAATTTTTAAAGGGATACCAGGAAATCCTGCACCAGATCCTAAATCTAGTAATGTGGCATTTTCTTTAAATTGAGCTAAAGGAAAACAAAGACTATCATAGATGCCTTTTTCATAAATCATTTCTACCGATGGATAGGCAGTTAAATTAAATAATTGATTGGTTTTAAAAACGAGTTCAGCATAACTTTTTAAATTGAAATTGGCGGCATCATCCAACTCGACACCAAGTTGATTTAGGGCAAGTTTAAGCTGTGATAGTTCCACGTTGGAATCCTTTTTTAATTTGCATGACTAGTAAAGAAATATCACTTGGATTCACACCTGAAATCCTCGAAGCTTGACCAATGGTTAAGGGTCTGATTTTACTTAATTTTTGTCGTGCTTCCATGGCCATTCCCGCTAAGCTAGAATAATCAATTGTTGTCGGTATGGTTAAATCTTCATACTTAGCAAATGCTTGAGCTTGTTTGATTTCTTTTTCAATATAACCCACAAACTTTACATTCACTTCCAATTGCCCAATTAAGGATTGATTTAATTTGAAAGACACTAATGTCGGAAAAAATGCCATTAAATCATGGTACTTAATTTGTGGCCTTCTCAGTAATTCATAGGCTGTAATACCACCCTGTAAAGCTCCTTGGTTTAAATTTGCGAGGAATGCATTGATTGTTGGATTCGGACGAACGGAAATGGTTTTTAAATGATCTTCAACCATTTGAAGTTGTTGTTGCTCTTCTTTAAAGATGGCGTATTGCTTATCTTTAACCAAACCAATATCTCGACCAATTTGGGTTAATCTTGCAGCCGCATTATCGTGTCTAAGTAACAGACGATACTCTGCTCTTGAAGATAGTAACCGATAAGGTTCTTGTGTTCCTTTGGTAACTAAATCATCAATCATCACACCAATATAAGCTTGATCTCTTCTTAAAATAACAGGGGGTAATTTTCGGATTTTTCTCACCGCATTAATTCCTGCCATGATACCTGCACCTGCTGCTTCTTCATAACCCGATGTTCCAAATATTTGTCCAGCGCCATAGAGACCTGGCCATTTCTTTAATTCCAAGGTTAAATCAAATTGTGTTGGAACAATCGCATCATATTCAATTGCATAGGCATATTTTAAAAACACAGCATTTTCTAATCCTGGTAATGAATGAACCATTTTTTCTTGAATTTCAGGCGGCATCGACGTTGAGAATCCTTGTAAATACATCGAATCAGTTTCAGCAGATTCGGGCTCAATAAATAATTGATGTCTTTCCTTATCTGCAAATCTAACAACTTTGTCTTCAATAGAAGGGCAATAACGGGGGCCAACACCTGTTACTAATCCACCAAACATTGCAGATTGTTTTAAATTTTGTTTAATGATGTCATGAGTTAGTGGTTGGGTATGAATTAAGTAACATAACGCTTGTTCTGCAAAAGGTTTTGCTTGGGCTGAAAGACTAGAAAACAACAAATCTCCTTCGGAGGGATATTGCGGATCCATCTTTGAAAAATCGATAGAGTCGCGTTTTAATCGAGGAGGTGTTCCGGTCTTTAATCGGAATAATTCAATACCCATTTTGGCAAGATTAGGAGATAATCCTAAACTTGGTTTTTCACCATCTGGACCCGCTGAACGTTTGGTTAATCCAACCAAAACCTCTGATTCCATATAAGTGCCTGTGGTTAAGATTACCGCATCAGATTCAATGGTTTCGCCACTCGCTAATACCACGCCAAATACATGATGATCATCATGTAATAAGTTTAAAACCATTCCCTCTTTGACGGTGAGATTTTCTGTTTCTTCAGCAAGTTTTTGCATGTATCGAGGATATCTTAATTTATCAACTTGAGCTCTTAAACATTGAACACCAGGACCTTTGCCAGTGTTTAACATTTTCATTTGTAAATATTCAGCATCAGCGCCTATGCCCATTTTTCCGCCAAGGGCATCAATTTCTCGAACAACAATACCTTTCGCACTTCCACCAATGGAAGGATTACAAGGCATGTTGCCCATCATTTTTTTATTCAAGGTAATGAGTAAAGTTTTCGCGCCCATGTTGGCAGCAGCAAAAGCAGCTTCTAATCCAGCATGGCCTCCACCAATAACAATGACTTCAAATCGCGTCGTTGTCATAAAAGATTAACCGACACTACCTTCCATTTCTAGCTTAATTAAATGATTTAATTCAACAGCATATTCCATCGGTAATTCGCGAGAGAATGGTTCAATAAATCCCATGATAATCATTTGGGTAGCATCTTCTTCTGATAACCCTCTAGACATGAGATAGAAAAGTTGATCTTCAGAAATTTTACTGACCGTTGCCTCATGTTCAATAAACGATTCATTATTTAACACTTCATCTTTAGGAATGGTGTCCGCCTTTGAACGACCATCGAGGATGAGTGTGTCACATTCAGTGTGATTTTTTGAATTAATCGCTTGTGGATGGATACGCACTGTACCACGATAATTGCTGACTCCACCATTTCGAACAATGGTTTTCGAAACGATTGTAGACGAGGTATCGGGTGCTAAATGAATCATTCTTGCACCAGCATCTTGTTCTTGGCCTTTACCTGCTACAGCGATTGAAATGACGGTACCTTTTGATCCACGACCTCCAAGAATGACAGCAGGGTATTTCATATTTTTCATCGAACCAATGTTGCCATCAATCCATTCCATTTGAGCATTTTCGTGGCAGTATGCGCGTTTTGTAACGAGGTTTAAAACGTTGGGTGACCAATTTTGAATGGTCGTATATCGGCATTTCGCATTAGGTAAAACGATAATTTCAACCACCGCGGCATGGAGCGATTCAATTGAATAGATGGGTGCGGTGCAACCTTCAACATAATTCACACTTGCGCCTTCATCAACAATGATAAGCGTTCGTTCAAATTGCCCAGTCTTTTCATTATTAATACGGAAATAAGCCTGGAGAGGTTTATCTAAATGGACATTTTTCGGAACATAAATAAAAGAACCACCAGACCAAACTGCTGTGTTTAACGCGGCAAATTTATTGTCATTCATCGGAATGACGGAACCAAAATACTTTTTAAAGAGTTCAGGAAATTGCTTTAGTCCTTCATCCGTAGATAAAAATTTAATTCCTTTTTCTTCGACTTCTTTCAACATAGAATGATAGACAACTTCTGATTCATATTGGGTTGTAACACCGGATAGATATTTTGCTTCAGCTTCAGGGATACCAAGTTTTTGGAAGGTATTTTTTATCGTATCAGGAACTTTGTCCCAAGTGGTTTCTTCTCTTTCAGAAGGTTTGGTGTAATACGTGTAAGTTTGAAAATCAATAAAGTTAAGATCAGGACCAAAATTAGGCATTTTTAAACCTTGAAAAACTTTAAAGGCTTCGACGCGTTTTTCTTCCATCCACGCAGGTTCTTTTTTTAATCTGGAAATTTGCCGAACAATCGCTTCAGAAATGCCTTTGTCGGTTTTTAAAATTGAGACGTCTTTATCATTAAACCCATAACGGTATTCGTCTTGGGGAATATTATCTTTATCCATTTATTTTTCCTCCTTTAATAATTCAGATAAACCTTGCCAAGCGAGCGTAGCACATTTAATGCGACTTGCTTGTTTATAGGTGTTTTGGAAAACCAGTGCTTCACCTAATACTTCTGCATCATATGGCTGAGCATGAATCATTTTCATGTACTGCTCTATCACGTAATTGGCTTCAGTTTTAGATTTACCGGTCAAGAGTTCTGTCATGATGGACGTTGATGCGGTAGAAATAGTGCAGGCAACTCCTTCAAAACTTAACGCTTTAATTATGCCATTTTCTAAGTATAGATTGACATGAATATCATCGATACATCCAGATGTATCCATATGTATCGATTGGACGCCTGGCATCGTTAGTTTCATACGATTACGAGGATGCTCATAATGGTCCATAATAATTTGGCGCATCATGGTAGGATCATTCAAAATACGCATCAAGAAAATTCCTACCTTTCTTTGCCGCTTCTAAAAAGCGATCAACTTCATCAAGCGTGTTATAAAAATAAGCGGACCAGCGAACCGTGCCGTCAGTCTTTAAAAATTCAACAAGATTACGTGCACAATGCTGACCAGAACGAACGGCAACGCCTTGACTGTTAAAATAAGTGGCCGCATCTTGAGGATTCACACCCTCAACATTAAATGCAATAATCGCACTTTCTGTTTCCGGATTATAGACCTTAATGTGGTCCATTTTTAAAAGGGCTTTTAAACAATAATCCTTAAGAGCCATTTCTTGAGAATGAATAAATTGAAAAGTCACTTTTTCGATATATTCGATTGCCGCTTTTAGTCCAATAATACCTGCCCAATTTTGCGTACCAGCTTCGAACACTTGAGGTATAGGAGCATACTTGACTTGTTGTTGCTTATTAAACCTTAACGACATGGCACCCCCGGTAAAAAAAGGTTTCATGGTTTCTAGTAATTGGTATTTTCCATACAAGACTCCAATGCCAGTTGGACCAAGCATTTTATGTCCAGAAAACACTAAAAAATCAATATCATCTTTTTTTACTGTTGTTGGAAAATGTGGAACGGATTGTGCCCCATCCACGATAACAATTGCCCCAACTGAATGGGCTAGTTGTGCAATAGCTTGAATATTCGTTTGCGTACCTAGAACATTACTAACGCTTGCAAAAGAAACGATTTTAGTTCGTGAATTTAAATGAAGTTTCAGTAAGGCGGGGGTTAATCGTTGTTGGGAATCTAATTCGATAATAATCACTTTAGCACCGGTTTTTTCAGAAACTTGGTACCACGGCAGAACATTTGCTGCATGCTCGGATTCAGTAATAATGATTTCATCACCTTGTTTTAAATGTTGCATCGCATAACTTTGGGCAATCAGATTAATTCCCATCGTTGTACCTGTCGTAAAAACTATCTCTCGAGCATCCGCTTCAATAAAACTCGCAATTTTATGTCGAGACGTTTCAATTTCAGTCTCTAAAAAATGTGTTAAATCATATTCGCCTCGTCCTGCATTCACAGGATATTCCAAATAATATCGGTCCATCGCTTTGACTACAGATAAAGGTTTAAATGTTGTGGAAGCATTGTCAAAATAAACCAAAGGTTTTCCTTTGAATTTCTTTTGGAAGATTGGAAAGTCTTTGCGTATTTGTTTGACGTTCACTCTTGGTTTCCTAATTCAATTTGTTTTGAAAGTTGTTCTTGAATAGTTTCATCACTGAAGTAGGAAATAATCGGTTGTAAATATCCTAATGTGATGAGACGTTTAGCTTCTTTTTTTGTAAGACCCCTAGACTGTAAATAGTATAAGTGATCTTCGTTTACACGGCCCACGGTAGCAGCGTGAGATGCTTCGACTTCATTTTCATCAATTTTCAAAACGGGATCAGCACGGCCAAAACACTTTTCATCAAAGACCATGATTTTTGCAGCCTGATGAGTTTTAGAAAACTTTGCCCCATTTAAAATATGACCCGTGCCAGTAAATTGCAGACTACTTTGGCCTTCTGTAACACCATAATTGGTCATATTAGCATACGTGTTAAAGTTTTTATGGGTAAAGTTAACAGAGTAAAATTTGCGATCTTGATGACTAGCTAAGGCCGCTGTTCTCCATTCAATTTGTGAATCTCTACCTAACATTTCAAAACTAATCATCACTCGTCCTTTTCCTTCAGTAAAATCTGCAATAGCAGCTTCTAAATTCACATTAGCTCCAACAGACGCTTGCCAAATCAAATTCTTGTTTTCACCAAACATTGCAAACTGAATTTTGCCAGTAACGCCGTCTGCGATATCGACTTCTAATTTTAAATCTTGTTTGCCATTTTGAATCAAAAGATCTATTTCAGCTTCGGGGGCAACAACAAGATGAATAGGTGAAAAGGTAACCTCACTGAGATCTAATAAATAGAGCTCACGTGTTTTAGAGGAGGGAATGTGAAAAACCGATTGATTAGCAACCAGCCTATTTCTTTGCATTTTTGGTGGCCTCATTGGTAGCACATGCACCAATCGAAATCGTGTTCATTGAAATGGGCTTAGCATCTTTATCTTCTTTTTTAATACTGATGCCATATTCTTTACTCAACCATTCATAACCTGAACCATCTACTTTAGTAATGACTTCTGGCCCGCCTTCAACTGCGATGCGGCCATTAATCATTACTACCACTCTCGTGGGTTGAATCATCTGGAACAAGCGTGCGTAGTGAGAAATAATCAAAAAACTCATTTTAGTTTCACGTTGAATTTTTTTGATCGCTTCACTCACTGCTTGTAAGGCATCGACGTCTAAACCAGAATCGATTTCATCTAACATGGCAATACTGGGTTTAAGTAATAGCAATTGAAGAATTTCATTGCGCTTACGTTCACCGCCAGAAAAACCCTCGTTTAAATGACGATGACTCAATTCCATCGGAATTTTCATTTGCTTAGAGGCATCATCAAGTTTTTTATATAATTCCACTAGATTAATCGGTTTTTCTCGACGGACATTGATTGCAGCCTTTAAAAAATCTGAATTGATAACGCCTGGAACTTCTGAGGGATGCTGCATTCCTAAAAACAAACCAGCTCGAGAACGTTCGTCCACTTCCATTTCTCTAACATTTTTTCCATCTAAAAGGATTTCACCTTCTGTAATTTCATATTTTGGATGACCCATAATCGCAGACAATAGGGTAGACTTACCATGGCCATTTGGACCAAGTAATGCAACGGTTTCATGGTCTTGAATCGTCAAGTTGACACCCTTCAATATATGAATGTCGGCGACCTTCACCCATAAATTTTTTATTTCTAATGTTGCCATAATATTCTCCTTCAAAGGTATATTTTAAGTTATTTACCTCGATATAACAAACCTTATGATATAGTAGATTTTGCTGTTATTCTTGCTATTTCTGAGGTTTTTAAATTTGATGCATTCACTTTTAATTTAAAAAAGTAGATATTTGTTGAATATAACCTCATAAAATAATAAAATAACTATGCTTTATTGCTAGGAGGATTCTAGAGAAATGAATCGCACGAAATTTGCCATCGCATCCTTTGCCTTGGCCACGCTCGTCACTTTAAGTGCATGCAGCAACCCTGTCACAGAAAATAATGACGGTTATTTAATTACGATGAAAGACAAAGATGGCAATGCAACTGGTTACACTGCCGATCAACTTTTTGGTAATTACAGAGAAAATGAATTTGGAGTTTCTAAATTTGTTGAATCTGTTACCGAATTAGTCATTCGAAATCAAATTAACCAAGAAGACGCTCAAACCCAAGCTTTAAAGGCGGAAATTTTAAGAAAAGCCGATATTAGTGTAGATGGTGTTAAAGAAACTGCAAGAAATAACGCCTCCACCAATGGAACGAACTATAATGATGAACTTAACACTCTTTTAGATTCCTATAATGTAGAAGACTTGGAAGAGTTAAAAGATTATTTTGCGTATCGCACCATGAAACAAGAAGTTGAAGATCGTTATTTTGACGATAACTTATCAAGTTTTGTTTTAGGTAATGATTTTGGTCCAGGTTACTTAAGCGAACGTCTACCTTATCACGTTAAGCATATCTTAGTTAAAGTTTCAGCAGCTGGAGCCGATCTATATAACGGCAGAATTACAGAAGCGGAAGCGAAAAAACTTTATGCAGTTGCAAACCGTTTAGCTATTCAACGCAATGGTGAAACCTTTGGTGAAGTTGCACGTGAAATGAGTGAAGACGGTTCTAAAGAACAATTTGGGGATCTTGGAATTATGTCCAAGGCTACAAGTTTTGTTAATGAATTTAAGTTAGGCGTTTATGCTTATGACGCCGTCTTTAACCAAAATGAAGAAGTGTTAGAAAAAAGAGATCAATTAAATGTTCCACAAACGGCATTGGATTATTTTGATGAATTAGGATTAGGCACCATTCCTTTTCATGCGTTTGTTTCCTTAAATGATTTTGCCAATGTCACGAAAGATATTAATGGGAATCCAGTCAACAACAATGACACACTTTATTATCCTCGTAATATTATTTTTAATGAGTACTTTAATCGCCACAACATTTCTGTTGTCACTCCAGAAAGTTTAGGTGGTGGAGATTATAACTATGATGGATTCAGAACCGTTCCTGAACTGAACAATCAACGCGTCCTTACTGACGAAAATGGTAAAGTCATTCTTGTTGTTCGCGCTGGTACAGGATCTGGTGATAGTGGTTATCAAGGTATTCACTTTATTGTGGTTGAACGTTCCGCTTTGGTTGATGTTCAAAACGGAGTTAGTTTAGAAGATTACTACACTACTGAAATTCCAGGTACGCCAAATTATCCACAATCAAATGGTGTTGATTTGGTCACCTTTGTCAACTACAACGTCACAACGACAGCGAACTATAAAACCCGTTCGGAAACTGTCACTAATGAAATTCGTAATTTTGATCGCTTCTTTAATTTCAGAATGTTAGAACAATTAATTGCTGAACAAGCATTAACCTTTGTTGATGAAGATTTAGAAACGGCTGTCCTAAACTATATGGATGTGACCCGTAGAAGTGCAGCATTTGATCAAAATCTGCAAGAAATTAACACTTGGAACACTTATATTGAATTCTTGCAATATCAAGATTTCCAACGTCAACGTCTCATCGATACAGAATGTGCATACGCTTATAGAACAAATCTAGGCGGCGTCTACAACCAAGGAGGAGCATGCTATGTCCAACAATAAGTTAAAAATTACTGCGATTGCATTAACCGCAGTCTTTTTAGTGGGCTGTTCTGAAATTACCGTCTCACCCACCGACAATGAAGGAAATATCCTCAATGGTTTAGTTACTGAGTTAGAAAAGAATGTTAATTCTGTCGTTTATGATGCTTTACGGGATGGTGGAAATTTAACCCAAAGAACGTTAGAAGATGTCATGTTTTTAATTGCCGAAGATCGCATTGGTAATTATGAAACTTTACTTGCTTCAAATAATGCTGATGATCAAGCCGTCGTTGAAAAAATTCAACGTCGCATTAATGAAAAAATGTACAATCTTGTGGCCTCGGGTCAATATGAAACGAGAAATTTATTCTCTGAAGAACGCTTTGCTTTTTATGTTGAAAAGCAACTCTACCCACTAAATCGTGACGCTAACGACCCATGGGTCACCGATTATACTTTCCCAGCGAGAAATACTGAAGCCATCCTTTCAGGAGAAGTATTAGACGAAGCTATCCACATTGAATATTACGAAACCTTTATTAAAGAAAATTTAGTTCCTCGCATTTATCGTGAACTTTTAGTTGAAGAATACTTAATCGAAAAAGATTATTCCTCATTAGGTAGAAGTTATGCTCGTAAGGTCAATTATGTTGCCTTAAAAGTTTCTAATGAATATCCTGAAGCCGTTAAGTATTTAATGGATACCTTTATCGATGAATATATCCTCAATGAAAATGTTAATGAACCCGCAGACCTCGAATTACTTGCACGCGCTTGGCGTGGTGTTGATACCAGCGAAGACGCAGCAGACCGTAATTACACCTTTGAAGTAGGTTCTCCAGAATTCGAATTATTAGATAATGCAGGTCTCGTTGGAGAAGGCACTTATAGAAATCTTTATGGTGAAATTCTTGATCGTTATGAACAAATTGTTCCAGAAAACCCATTATTGACCAATAAAACAATTGAAAGTGAATTCACTGGTAATGGCCAATACACCCCAGAAACAGGCTTAGCGATTAAACGTAATGAACTCATTAAACGTGATTTCACCACCGATGGTTGGCATATCAAAAATGGTGGTTTAGGTTCCTTACCCGCAACCATTCGTGACCGAGTCTTTAATATCGGTGTTGCCAATGCAATCGACCGTATTGATGATGAATCAAGTAACGTTGCTTCACCTGAAACTTCTGATTTCTTAAGAAAAATTAATGGTGTCAGTTATTTAATTCCTCAAACCTCTCAACAAAATGACGCAAGAAACTTCTTACTTTATGATGCGAATAGCACAACCTATTACATCGTTCAAGTTTTAGAAGCAGTCAATACCACGAAGATGAATGCTTCAGAAACCTCAACGACAAACTACGATGCAATCGAAGGTGATAATGGTGAAAAGCGAGAATTAATTGCTGATGAAATTGCCAAAATCCTTGGAGCACGGGAAGCAAGTATCAATGCAAGTAACTTACACTGGTTACAATTAGCAGACCTTAAATTCCACGACCAAACGATTTATGATTTCTTTAAAGAATCATTCCCATCGTTATACAACGAAGAAGAACAAGCCTAAAACATTCTAAATTAAGCATGTTAAAATAAGGAGAGCAATCTCCTTATTTTTTATTTCTATGGAGGTCAATTTATGACAGGAAAATGTATCTTTTGTAGCATCATTGAAGGAGCAATACCTTCCCATCGAATTTATGAAGATCACGACGTCATTGCCTTTTTAGATATCAATCAAACCACGCATGGTCATACTCTTGTTGTACCAAAATCTCATTATGATCACTTTTTGAATACGCCTAAATTAATAATGAATCATGTGATGAATGTTGCGCAAAGGATTGGTCAGGCGCAAGTTCAAATCTTAGAGGCTAAAGGGGTCAACATTCTCTCAAATGCAATGCAAGCAGCCGGACAATCTGTGATGCATTTTCATGTGCATGTGATTCCTAGATTTGGTCCAAATGATCGATTAAAAATTGAAATGATGCAGCAAAATCAAAAAGAAGGTTTAAACTTACCTTTGCTCGTTGATCAACTTAAAGCGGCAATTAAATAAAAAAATTATTTTTTAGGTTTATAGAAACTACGATCTTCCAATGGAAAAATACGGTTGGTAAATTGACCATGGTCCGTTTGGTCTAAGGCTTTGTCAATCATGGTCATTTTTGCATCAAAGTCATCCACCATATGAACAAATAAAGCTTCTTTCGTTAATGGAGGAACTGCACTGCCAAATTCAGGTTTACCGTGGTGCGCGAGGACAATGTGTTGTAATAACATCACTTTTTCTCGATCCAATTTTAATGTTTCCCCAAGTGCTTGAATTTTAGATGCCATATATTGAAGGTGACCGATTAACTTTCCTTCAATACTGTATTTAGGGATGACTGCTCCAGTAAATTCAATGGTTTTGCCTAAATCATGTAAAAGAATCCCAGCATAAATTAAGGAAGGATTCAATTTTGGATATAAAGGCATTAATGCTTCAGCAACTTTAATCATCGATAAGGTGTGGAAGATCAGTCCAGAAGTATATTCATGATGATTTCTAACGGCGGCAGGATAGGTGATAAAGGCATCATAATGTTGATCGATAAGCGTTTGTGTCAATAAAGCGTAATCGCTATCTTTGATTTTTTTGATGGTGTTGGCCAGCTCTTCTTCTAATTGTTTAAGCGGCACTGGTGCTGACATTGTGAATTCTTCTAGTTTGATGGTTTCCGGATTTAATCTTTGAACCGAATTAATACGAATTTGTAGGATTTGTCGATAAGCGGATACATCCCCATCGACCATTAAAAACGCACCTAACTCAATCATCGATTCAATTTCAGGTTTCACATCCCAAAACTTACCTTCTATTTGGCCGGTTTTATCTTGTAAGGTGAGTGTTAAGTAAGGCTGTCCTGAAGCGGTAACCCCTTTACTAAGATTACTAACTAAAAAGGCTTGTTTAATTGCCTGGCCATCTTTAAAATCTTTAATCGCCATGATGAAACTCCTTTAATTGTCGCTTAATAATGGAATAATTATAGCCTTTTCGAAGCAGAAAGTTAATTAGTTTTTCTTGTAGCGCATAGCCTTGAAAACGTTTCTTATATAATCGTTTTGCTTTTTGAATATCTTCTAACAAATTGGCCTTCTCTTGTTGAGGATCTTCCTCAGGAAGTTTAGTTAATGCCGATAAAATTAATGGGGTAGGATATCCTCTTTCAAGTAAACGTCTTTTGATAGTCTCAACGCGTAAACGTTGACTGAATCGTTTGTATTTTTGGTTCAATTGGAAGGCCAATTGAGAGATTTTATCCTTCTCAATGTCTTGATCAAGTATGATCGTTTGAATCAATGCTTTGGAGAATTTCTTTTCAAATAGTTTTTCTTGAATGACGCGTTCACCATATCCACGTAATTGAAAATGATGAACCCAATCTTTCATGAGGGTTTGATCATCAATTAAGTGGGCTTGCTTTAATCTTTCAATGACTTCATCTACTTGTGGTTTCGTCGCTTTACGATGATATAGTTTTTCACGAATTTGGTATTCAGCATATCTTCCTTTTGAAAGTAATTTAAAACCATACTCAATCAAAGGTTGGGTTTGACTAGCTTGAATAATATCTTCATATTCCTTAGAACCAAGGACTTTGCCTACATAGTAATAGCCTTGTGTAAATTGGTCTGGGGTAATGGTGAGGGTTTCTCCCGTTAAAAAAGTAATGACAATATGCTTCCTTTTTGAAGAAATGGATTCAATAATTTTACCAGTATTGCCGTATGGCACGGTGATATACCTCTAATAAATTTTCATAAAAAGTCGTTAAGGCATATGGTTTTACTGCAGCATCAATGTTGATAAACATCGCGTTGCGTTTTGTCTCATCAAGCGCAAAGATATTGGTGAGCTGACGAGCAAAATCTTCACTATCTGTAAAGATAAAACCCGTTTCTTGATGGCGAATTAATGCTGCTAGATTTTCATCATATCGACATAACACCATTCGTTTGGATACCATTGCCTCCATGAAAGTTAACCCTTGGGTTTCTGTTAAACTGGCAGAAGCAAAAACATCTGCTAATTGATAATAGTAAGGAACATCTTGTATTGGGACTGCTCCAACAAATTGAATTTCATTATCTAATTGAAGATCTTTCACTAATTGAACTAAATCTCGACGATCTGGACCATCTCCTACCATCAATAAACGTGTTGGTGGATGCGGTTTTTTTAGATAAGCGGCAAAGCCTTTTATAATAACATCCATGCTTTTTTCTTTTGCGACCCTACCTAGTGAAAGTACAATCTTTTCTCCGGGCTTTGTCCATTTCCTTCTTAATGCATCAATTTTTAAGGGATCTAGATTATCAAATTCAAACCTTGAAAAATCAATTCCAGTGGGAACGATATTGATATATCGTTCAACACCATAACTTCTAATTTTCTCTTTGGTTTTCATCGAAGGCGATATAAATTCTGTGCATTGTTCTGCAATGGAGCGAGAAAATTGTTTCACAACCCTTGAGGCTAGACCTTTTAAAAATCCGGCATAATGAGTGTAATCTTCATACATCGTGTGATACGTAACCACAGTTGGTCTTTTTAGAAAAAAAGCTGCAATCTTACCAAAAATACCTATACCAGCATCGGTGTGTATATGAATGACGTCTGGTTTCCATTTACGAATATATTGATATGCTTTCGCATTAAAAAAACTAGACATTCGATAGCCATATAACTTTTTTAATTCTACGCCTGGTACACGAATCATATCAGATTCAATACTTGTATCTTTACCAAAAGGATTGGTGGTCACAACAAGGACTTCATGGCCCTGAATCTTTAAAACTTTTTGGTGGAGTCCTACACTAACAGAAACACCGTTAATTTCTGGAGGAAAAGTATCTGAGAAAAGTGCGATTTTCATCTTACTTGTCTTTCAATTTCTTTTTATTGATTTCATCGGTATGAATGACATTTCCATAACGATCAAGCTTTTTCGGTTTAAAACCAAAAAAATCACGCGCCATTTTTGAGAATCGATTTCGAATCTTAACTGAGGACATTTCTCCTGTCGAAAACATGAGCTCTGCAGTTTGTCTACGAATTTCAATAGTAGACTTTTGTAATTCAACAAAAGTTTGGGTGTTTTGCGTAAGTTTTGCATCTTTGTTACCGATATTAAAGGCGATAACACTGATTGCACCAATGATTAATGTTAAATAGAACGTCACACCTCGCCAAATTAATTGTGGGGCAATGGTTTGGGCATAGCCGCCAAATAAGCTTTGAAAGAGATAAGAGAAAAAGAATTCAGAAAATCCTACAGATCCTGGCAGAGGGGCAAAATAAATGATGACATTCAAATAGGCAGTCATAAAAACACCATCTAATAAATTGGTTTGAGATAAGTCAATGGTAGGAAGTGCAACTGCAGACAAATATGGGATGGAATACGTTAGTGATAAACGAAGGAAAAATAGAATGAATAACACAACGGTCACCGGGGTGTTTGATTGTAATCGTTTACTTTCAATTCTGAAGTTTTCAATTTGTATAGACAAGTTTGATTTGACCGCTTCAGCATTTTTCAATAGTTTCAATTTACCAAGCAACGCAACGATGCTATTAACAATCGTTCGATGAATAAAACGAGATTTAGCCAAAATCAATATGAAAAATATAACAAGAAAATTAATTAAAAATCCAAGCAGAGATAAGTAAATAATCGGTATTGAGATCGATCCAAAATTAACAGCTTCTGTAATTGATAGAAATTTTTCAAATCGAAATATCAACGCAAGCCCACCAAAAACAACTTGAGCAATCTGAGATAAAAGAAAATGCATGACTAAGATCGAAGCAGCATTGGCAATATCCATACCTTGTCGACTAAATGCATAAGCTTGAGCGAATTGTCCACCAGTCCCAGAAGGAGTTATGTGCGAAAAGAATGCACCAATAAAAAAGTTATTGATGGCTCTTTTAATGCTATAACGAGTGGTGTACAAGCGAGCAAGTATAAATAATATAACTGCTTCAAAGAATATATTGAGGCCCATTACCAAGAGAATCAAGGCAATAATCCATAAATTAGCTTGAGAAAAAGCTTCAATAACTGCATCCAAGTTTCCATCAGTAAATAACGTAAATGCAGTAAATCCAAAAGCCACCAAAAAGATAATAAAAAGATTCAGTTTGTACTTTTTAGTAGAGGAAGGTTTTTCTAATTTTGATTGGGTTTCAGTTTGAGTTACATTCATATCTTCTTGGGGTTATAAAGAACATTGTAATTATAACACAAGACCATAGATTAATACTTTTGTAAATGAGATTGATTTTATGCTTATTTAGGCACTTTTTTACACAACAAAATAGAAAGTTGTATAATAAATCATGTTAAATAATTATGAAGTATTTAAGACTGTTATATCGCTTTACAAAAGGGTATCGAAAACGTTATCTTTTTTCATTTATTATTCTATTTTTTGCATTAACATTTTTACTATTAGCTAATTTCAGTACAAAAATTTTAGTGGATACACTTCAAGGTATTCCACCTTCAGGTCCAATTGACACTTTCTTAACGAATTTATTAGGGGGCCAAGTTTTCCTCTCTCAAAACATTTGGTTACTTTCTCTTTTTATCATATTTTTAGGATTATCTAGAGCATTAATGTTTTTTTCTCGTTTGATTATTCGCGGGCTCATGGATGTGAATTTAGGTAGAGAAATTCAACTTGACCTTTTTTACCATATTGAAAGGCTACCTTACGCTTATATTAAAAAGAACAAAAGTGGGGACTTAATTCAAACTTGTACAAGAGACCTCGATATCGTTAAAAATTTCTTGGTAAGACAAGTGAATTCAATCGTCTACACAATCTTTCTTACAACCATTGCTTTTTCAATTCTATTAACCGTCTCTTGGCAAATTGCTTTATCAAGTACGATTGTTTTACCAATCATGTTTTTATATGCATTTATTTTGATCAAACGAGTCAGAAAACTCTTTAAAGTCACTGAAGATAGCGATGGTTTAGTATCGGCTAAAATTGAAGAAACGTTGTCAGGTATTCGATTAGTAAAAGCATATAATAATGAAACTTATGAAATTAAGGATTTTAAAGAACACTTAAATGATTACCGTAAGAAATTTATTAAATGGCGTTTAACGAGTTCGTTCTTCTTTTCTTCAACTGACATTTTAGTTTTTGGTCAAATTGCCTTAACTTCTGCGTTTGGGGTTTATCTAACAGTTACCGGAGATATATCAGTTGGCACCTTTGTAGTGGCCTTACAATTTGTTGGCCAAGTGGTGTGGCCAGTTCGTGATGTGGCGATGACCTTATCTAACCTTGCACAAGCAATGGCATCCATTGATCGCCTTAATACCATTCTTAATCAGCCCTTAGAAGATATTGAATCAGGCCAACGACCAACCATTCAAGGAGCAATTGAATTTAAAAATATGTCATTTAATTATGATGATAGTGACGAAGTTGTCATCAAGAATTTTAGTTTATCAATTAAGCCTGGTGAAACCGTGGCAATTATGGGAAAGACCGGATCAGGTAAGTCAACGCTTTCGCATTTATTAACTCGTCTTTATGATTACACCTCTGGATCGATTCAAATTGATGGTCATGAATTAAATACCATTGCTAAAGAACACATTCGTAGACAAATCGCAACCGTATTACAGGAACCTTTTTTATTCTCTAAAACCATTATTAATAATCTCAAAATCGCCAATAGCAATGCCACCGCTGAAGATATTCAAAAAGCAGCTCAAATTGCAGACATCCACAAATCAATCATTAATTTCAAAGATGGATATGACACCCGTGTTGGTGAAAAAGGGGTGACGTTATCTGGGGGCCAAAAACAACGCCTTGTCATTGCCAGAACCATCATTTCTAAAGCACCAATTTTAGTGTTTGATGATTCATTATCTGCAGTCGATACTGAAACGGATATGAATATTCGCACTGCATTAAAGAAACGTCAAGAACGATCGACCACTTTAATCATTACTCATCGAGTCGCGACTGCGAAAGACGCTGATAAAATCGTTGTATTAGACAAAGGCAGAATTGTCCAAGTCGGCAAACACGAAGCGTTAATTAAAGAAGATGGACTCTATAAACGAATTTTTGAGATCCAAACGAGGATGGTATAACCATGGCGAGTTTTTCATTTGAAGAAGAATCATTATCGAAAAAATTGAATTTTTCCAGTTGGGGAAAAATTGCAAAGTACGCCTTTAAGCGCTATGGTCTTTTAATCGTGATGCTGACGTTGATGTTATTTATTACATTTCATGATGGAAGTTTAATTCCTTTATTAAATCGTGGTATTATCAGGGCTTTAACAACGTTAGAAAATCAAGGTGCCATGGGTGATAATCTCATCTCCGAATTACAAATCAATGTGTCGTTACTTTTTGGGATAGAATTTTCCACGAATTATGTGGGTTATATTACGCTGATTGCTGTAGGCATTTTGATTAGAGCGATTGCTATCTATTTATTATTTTTTACCACCAACTATTTAGAAATGTCCGTTTATATTCACATCCGTGAAGATGCTTTCGCCCAAGTTCAAAAACTATCATTTTCTTATTTTGATAAAACTTCTTCTGGGTGGCTAATTGCTAGACTGCAATCCGACACGAGTAAAATCTCCGATATGATTTCTTGGGGCATTACCCGATTTGTATGGATCACGTTTGAATTAGTTTTTATCCTCATTACTATGTTCACTATTTCTTGGCAAATGTCGCTGGTCTTACTTGCAACGGTTCCAATCATGATTTTCATTGCGCCTTATTTCCAATTTAGAATTTTGAATTTATCTCGAAATGCAAGAAATGCGTTTTCAAAATACGTGGCTTGGCTTGCAGAAGTCATTGCCGGTGCGAAAACAATCAAAACCCTGTCGATAGAAAATAACGTTCAAAAAGAGGCTAACGAGATTGTAACCGACATTCGCGATAAAGCTTGGAAAACTGCTAAAACGCAAGCGTTTTTTTATCCCTCTGTCACGCTGATATCGACCATCACAACCGCAATCGTTATCTTTGTTGGATCGGCCTTGATGCTTTCAAACACCATCCTTTATGATGTATCTATTTTTGTATTATTCATTGGTTTCGTTTCTGCGTTATATACCCCCATTCAAGAATTCGTAGATTTGTTTACGGAATTGATGGCATCGCAATCCTCAGTAGAAAAAATACTTTCATTAATTGAAACAAAACCTGTGATAAACGATACGCCAGAAGTTATTGCCAAATATGGCACACTTCTAAACCCTAAAATTGACGCCTATGAAAACATGAAAGGTGATATCGAATTTAAGCATGTCTCCTTTTCCTATAATCCTGGTACCCAAATCATTCATGATATGAATTTAATCATTCCAAAAGGCCAAACCATTGCTATTGTTGGAGAAACTGGCAGCGGTAAATCCACTACAGTAAATCTATTGTGTAGATTCTATGAACCCAGTGTTGGTGAATTATTGATTGATGGTCAAGATTATCGTACTCGTTCTGTTGGTTGGTTACGCCATCATCTAGGGTATGTCCAACAAACTCCATTTATCTTTTCCGGAAGCATCCGTAAAAACATAAAATACGGAAAATTAAATGCAACTGACGAAGAAATGATTTCAGCAAGTAAAACAGTTGGAGCTCATGAATTTATCACTGCATTACCTCAAGGTTACGATACGATCTTAAAAGATGGTGGCAGTGATTTATCCGTAGGCCAAAAGCAATTAATTGCATTTGCCAGAGCGATTATTCGCAATCCAACGATTATGATTTTAGATGAAGCAACTTCTTCAATTGATACGGAAACTGAGGCGATGATTCAAAAAGCAATTACAAAGACTTTAAAAGGCCGCACTTCAATCGTGATTGCCCATCGCCTTTCAACCATCGTTGATGCAGATCGCATTTTAGTGATGGCAGAAGGTCGAATTATCGAGGATGGTAGTCATCGAGATTTAATCGCCAAAAAAGGGACATATTATAAGCTCTATATGAATCAATTTGCCGAACTCAAAGTTGAACAACAAATTGATACTTTTGATACCCAAATTGCTACTTTAAAATCTTAGGTTGTTTCGTTGTGACAAAAAATCGAACAACAAAAAACATGATTGGTATTGGTAATATCGCGGATAATGCGTACGCTACTACCGGAGGATATCCGATGATATCCTCAAATAAAAAGATACAACCTTGCTGAATAAGATAATTTGGGATGCTTGTGAATGGATAGAGGAATAAGCGCTTCCAAGTCCATGTTGTTCGAAATGAAAACCAAGCTTGTAATGTATATGAAACTGGAAACAAGATCATGAACATGACCGTATTTGCTGCATCCAATTCTATCAAGGCATCAATCAAAATCCACTTAGGTGAATCGATAAATAAAGTAAATCTTAACAATAAGGTTGTAAGGTAACCTAAGACAGTATTCACGCCACCAACAAACAAAAAGCGAATAAAAGCTTTTTCCCATAATCGCCAAAATAAGGCTTCCAAACGATTTAAGAATGTATTGGGTTTTTTAAAGAAGATTGGGGTCATTGCTTTATTTTAACACAAAGAAAAAACCCTTCAGTATTCCGAAGGGTTTTGATGATCAATGGATTAGAATGAAACTTTGACTGCTTTTCTTTCAGCAGCATCATCTAATTTAAATAACTCGGCTTCTTTGAATTTAAACATACCGGCAACTAGATTAGATGGGAAAACTTCACGACGGTTATTATAAGACAAGACCACATCATTATAGAATTGACGGGTGAAAGAAATCTTATCTTCCGTTTCCTTTAAAGTATCTTGTAATTTTAAGAACCCTTGATCAGCTTTTAAAGTTGGATATTGTTCAACAACCACTGCTAAACGACCTAAAGTTTGACCAAGCATGCTATTGGCTTGTGCCATTTCCCCAACGTTGCCGCCTTGAGAACCTTTATCGTACATTTTACGTGCTTCTGCAAATTGCATGAAAATGTCTTTTTCTTGTTTTGCATAACCCTTAACGGTTTCCACAATGTTAGGAATCAAATCAAATCGACGTTTTAATTGAACGTCAATTTGTGACCAAGAATTTTTGACCTTGTTTCTCGATTGAACTAAAGTGTTATAAACACCAATCACCCAAAACGCAACTAAGGCAACGACTGCTAATACAATTAATAATATTTCCATTTTTTTCTCCTTAAAAATATATTAACACCTTTAATTTAAAAACAAACAATTATCGAATTATTTTAACGAATTCTTACGCCACTACCACCGCCACCACGGAATCCGCCCCCACCACCGAAACGACCGCCACCTCTGCCAGCCGAATTATTGCGTTGTGCATTCGCCGCAGCAATCGTACTTTGTGCAGAAATGAATGAACGTTGCATGGAGTGATGATAATAACGATAGAAACCAGGATACCTAAAATAAGGTGAACGATTTAATTCGTCCATTTGATTCAATTGTTGATATTTAAATCTCACTTGTTTTTCGACCAAATCTGCAATCCCGAATGCAGTAGCATATACCATATAATGTTCCCAAATGGTCATGCCAGGCATCGAGTAATCTTTGATATTCGTAAATTCTTTGAGAAATTTTTCAAAAGCTCTCCAACGAACAAAATCCTCATTACCTTTTTTAGATCTTCTTTCGATCGAATTTAAATAAGCACCTAAAATGATTGAAATACCAAATACAATACCGCCGATGATTCCAGTGTATGTACCTAATCCTAAAAGCATTCTCGTGATAAAGAATCCAATACCAAACAGAACTGTTAAACCTAAAATAGCTCCATTTCTTTGAGCAGGGGCTTTAACATCATCAAAGAAATTCTCAGCTTGAGCTGCCACTAAAACGGAACGATTAAAAGATTGATTTTCATTGAGGTATCGAATGGCTTGATTTTCTTTCTTTGTAAAGTTTTCTAATTGATTCAAGGTCAATGTATCGCCGCCTGCAACCAAACCAAA
Source organism: Bacilli bacterium (assembly GCA_049419605.1). GTDB lineage: Bacteria > Bacillota_I > Bacilli_A > RFN20 > CAG-826 > UBA970. The sequence continues at coordinate 5,186 of JBMSKF010000010.1, read as the reverse complement.
GAACCAGGAGATAAGTTGTTTTTCATGAGGTTGTAATTTGTTTTGATCAACCTCTTTATTTAACTTCATTACATAATTCACTTTCGCTTCTGTTAAGGATTCAGTTCCAGCATCTAACAAGATGACTTTTTGCCTAATTAAATCCATCAATGTTGCCGTTACATCATCTTTTGTAACTTCTTTAAATCGATAGAGATAACCCATGATGGCAGGTGCATATTGGGCGGGTAATTCTCGATAATATTCGCCATAGAAATCAGTATCATGTTCTTTATCAAACTTGAGATATATGTCCCTTGTTTTCCAAGCCGCAAATGCAAGAATTAATACAAATAAACCAATAGCCACCATATCCACTAATTGATAAATAAAGCGTGTATTTGCGCGTTGCATTTCGTAGGTCTCAACATTTGTTAAATGAGCTTGACCGTTTGCAATAGGGTAATCACTAACATCGTTACCATAAGCTTGGTCCTGGGCAGCATCAATGATAAGTCGGTCAGCAGGAAAATTAATTCTCACCGTAATATATTCGCTTGGGTATAGGCGATCTGCTTTGATATGAACATAGGTTTGGTTTTGCTCATTTGCACCAATATGATGGATGGATGCAAGTGATGAACCATTAAGGTAAGCCTTAACTAAATCCGCATCTAAATCGACACCGGGTAAGACAACTTTGACATCAATATTCTCTGTGAGCATGTTATCGGTAGCAGCGACAACCCAGAAGAATTCGGCTGTGTCAGCATATTTTAATGCCACACCATTGATCCAATAGTCATTCTCGACGCGAATGTTTCCCCAAGTTCCAGCGTTATAGTGAAACCATGCAACCGATTCGTTATCGATTGTTTCAATTGGATAACCAAATTCATCACGACTATTTGGATCCCAAGAATATCCAAGTATCAAATCATGATTGTTAAAAGTTCCAGTGGTAAATTCACCCTCACTTGCAATCATTAATTCGTCATTCGGTGTGTAAATTTCAGTTGAAAATCTCGTCGTATCAAATGCTGGTGTTGAAACACTCTTTGGGACATCTTCGTGATCAGAGGTAAAATAAATATCTTGGAAAAATACTTGCGTTGCAAAGTATCGATTTAAACTTTCTTGAAAATTGACATCACCATTTTCAGAGATGGTAATCACTTTTGTCATCGCTGAAGTAGATGCCTCACTCGATGATAATTCATATGCATTTTGTTCAAAAAATAACAATAAAGGTCCTGATAATGCGGAGATTAAAGCAAAAAGAATCGCCCCTTTTTTCTTTTTTAAAAAATATGATTTTCCATCCATGTTTTATTCCTCAAATTTATTATATAGAGAAATAAAAAAAACAAATGAATTATTTTAAAAACTTTTCAATTTGAGAAATGATGTTTTGATCGTGTTCGCCAACCCAAGCATAATCAAGGCTATTAAAGAATGCATCAATTTTATAGGCATCTTTTTCTTTAATGGAATTCAGAGTTCCTTGAAGAATAGTATCAATCACGTATTGTTCGGCACGAAAACTCAAGTATGGATTATGACGATGATCCTTTGCTAATGAAACGGTAACCAAAGGGTTTTTGATCTTGATAAATTCAATGTAATTTCCTTTGAGAGGAATATCATCATCTTTTTCACCTGCAATAATTAAAGTTTGGACTTTGCTTTTACGTAAAATGGACTTTGTAGATAAAACACCAAGATAACCAAAAGTTAAATAAGTTATCAGTTTTACAATTAGGTTAAAAATACGAATCCAAGGAATATATTTTCCAAGCATTTCTGAAACATCATTAAATGGTGCAAGACTAATAATGCGTTGAATTCGGTAACCCATCATCGCAGCGCGAATTGAAGCATAGGCTCCCCAAGAATGACCCATCACGGATATTGGTAATGTTGCATAAGTGGTTTTAGATAAATAAGTTAACGCAGAGGCTAAATCATCAATCGCTTGGGGTACGCCTCTTATCGAGGTGCCATCTGATAATCCACATCCCATGTTGTCATAAGCAAAAACAAGATATCCTTTTCTAACAAATTCCATAATAAGATGTGTGTATGCTTGATGACCAGGGCCAATCCCATGAGAAAAAACAATCAACTGTTGATGGGGTTGTAACCGATCATCATAATAAAATCCACCACGCAAGGTAACCCCTCTTTTGTTGGTGAATTCAACCGCATCAAAATCCATTTCAGGAAAGTCTTTAATGGTGAAATATTTTAGTCTTGGATGGCCATCAAATCGACGACGAAAGGCTAATTGTAATAATAAAAAAATCATCACAAAAATGATGACCAAGATACTCATTAAAATAAAGAAGATCAAGTTGATGGTTTCCATATTGGTGGGGATAACAGGATTTGAACCTGCACGGTTACCCATTGGATTCTAAGTCCAACGCGTCTGCCAATTTCGCCATATCCCCAAAAAGGCATCGTGGTGCCGTCAATAGGACTCGAACCTACAACCTATTGATTACAAATCAATTGCTCTGCCAATTGAGCTATGACGGCATCTGGTGGACACTACAGGGATCGAACCTGTGACCTCTTCCGTGTGAAGGAAACGCTCTCCCAGCTGAGCTAAGTGTCCGCAAGACTTAATGATAGCAAACCAACGCGTTGAATTCAATTTGAAAGGGTGGTTGGATCGCTCGATTTTGCAAAAGGATTGGTGAGGTTTTTTGCCCAATCATAACGCCTAACTAGGTAGATACCAAAACTTGCTTTGAGTAAGTCAATACATTGAATGATGGACCACATCCAGACTAGAGGAATGTTCGTTAATAATGCAAGTATCCAAGCAAGAGGAACCGTTCCTAACCACATCACCATGCCATCAAGTAATAAAGCTTGGGAAGTTTTACCTCCCGAACGTAAGGTGTGATAGGTTACATTGGCAATACTAAAGAATGGTAAGAAAAACATATAAAGTCTTAGAATATCAGTTGCCATCATTTTTTGTTCTAAAGAAACTGTTGTCCATAGTTGAGGAATTAGAGGCGCTAACCAAAACATGATGAAACCAAGACTTAAAGCAATCATTATCCCCATCCATAATAATTTGGTTGAAAGTAATTTCGCTTCTTCTACTTTTCCTTCACCCAAGGTATTGCCTAACATCACGCCAACACCCACGGCTAATCCGGCCCAAATGATGCCAAAGATTTCTGTAGAGGTTGCTACAATCGAGAGTGTAGATAACACATTCACTCTTGAAGCAAGAGCGAGTTGTTGCATGATAATGCCACCCGACCATAAGGTTTCATTGATTAACATCACCACAGTTTTACGGTTGATAGCCTTAACAAGGGGTAGTTCCACTCGCCAATCTTTATATAATCCAGTTGTAAATTTTTCCTGACGATGATGAGAGATCAAAATCAATAAAAACATCTCCATGAATCTAGCGATTAGCGTGGCAATACCGACGCCAACAATTCCATTTTTAACGATGTAGATAAAGACATAATTTAATGTAGCGTTCGTGAAAAGTGAAACAACACTAATCATCACAGGTAACTTGGTTTTACCAATTTCTCTAAAGGTAGAACCATATATATTGGCAAACATTAAAGGAATATAAGAGAGAATGATAATCGGTAAATATTTTAACGCTTCGGCAATGATCGCTTCTTGCTGGATTGAAGATCGAGTGTAATAGGCAATAATTTGTGAACCAAAAATTGAAATGAGTGGAATAAAAATAATTAAAAATATCAAACCAATATACATTTTATATCTAACAGATTGTTGTAAATGTTGATTGTCTTTAGCACCTGAAAATTGTTGAACATAAATGGCTGCTCCCGATAACAACCCATATGTGATCACAAAGAAGAAAAAAGAAATTTGATTCACCGCAAAAACTGCACCGACAACTTCATCAGAGATGCCACCGACCATCACATTGTCGATAAAAGTAACAAAAAAAGAGATTAACATTTGCACCATCACGGGCAAACTTATGGAAAAGAATTTTCTAATAAAGGCTTTGTCTTGTAAGGTTTTAATCATGTGTTTTAAGAATAAAACTGTAGCTTCCACTACAGTTTTTCTTTCGTTGATGGTGGGCCGTAATAGATTCGAACTATCGACCTCGCCCTTATCAGGGGCGTGCTCTAACCAACTGAGCTAACGGCCCATCGCCTAGGTTGTGAATCCACATCCTAGGTATCTATCCTAACGTTATCCTGCAAGGGATAACGAGGGAAACAAATTAACGCTTCGTAAATTGTGGAGCGCGACGTGCAGCTTTAAGACCGTATTTCTTACGTTCTTTCACACGTGGATTACGGGTAAGCATGCCAGCAACTTTGAGGGGTGAACGTTCAGAACCTGATTCTAATAAAGCGCGGGCAATCCCTAAACGAATCGCACCTGCTTGTCCAGTAAAACCACCACCGGAAACGGTGGCAACGACATCAAACTTTTCTGCATTATTGGAAATAACTAATGGTTGTTTTAAATCCATCACGAGGGTTTCATAAGGCATATATTCATCTACAGGACGACCATTAACGGTAATTAAACCTTTGCCATCCATTAAATAGACGCGAGCTTTTGAAGATTTACGTCTTCCAGTACCGTAGTATTTTGTGATTTCTTTTTTCTTGGTTGCCATATGATTCTCCTTATAAGGTGACAGTTAAGACTTCAGGCTTTTGCGCTTCGTGTTCATGTTTTGGACCACGATAGACAAATAACTTATCATGCATAACTTTACCTAATTTACCTTTGGGTAACATACCCCAAATTGAACGTTCAATCATTTCTTCTGGATAATCCGCTAACATCACGCCAGCAGTACGAGTACGTAAACCACCTACGTATTGGGAGTTATTGTAATATTTTTTGTTTTCGACCTTATTGCCCGATAATGAAACTTTTTCAGCATTAATAATGATCACAAAATCTCCACCATCCACGTTTGGGGTGTAATTTGCTTTGGTTTTTCCCATTAAAATTAATGCGACTTTAGAAGCTAATCTTCCTAAAGGTAAACCCGTGGCATCCACAAGATACCATTTGTGTTTTACTTCGGCTGGTTTTACTAATGTTGTTTGACGTTGCATAACATCATCCTCCTAAGACTGCAGCTTTACAATTAACAAATTTAAAAATGCTTGTATAAAGTGCCGAGATAAATAATACTAATCAATTGCCTTAAAGTCAATGAA
>JBMSKF010000009.1:0-51249 GCA_049419605.1 Bacilli bacterium | reverse complement strand
TCTATTTTATAGGAAAATCCATTTCATTCCTTTAAAAACTTTACCTTGGGGAAATCGATTGCCTCATCTATAATAAGAATATGAAAAAACTTACATATCTCATCTTTGCAACACTCCTTTTATCCTGCACACCTTCGAATAACAATAGTCATGATGGTAGTGTCATGCCATCTGAAGTGACTTCCGTGATCGGTTTAGAAGACACCACGACGGTCGTGGGTCATTACTTTAATCCTTTAAAAGGAGTCAAGATTTTAACTGATACCGGCGAAGATTACGCCAATCGGTTACAAATCACAGGTTCAGTTGATTTCTCTCAACCAGGAACTTATCCTCTCACTTATCGAATCAATCGGTTACCTTTACAATTTCAACATATCCGGCAAGTTACCGTAGCTCCTGGAACTTATGTGCCACCAACGAATCCAAAAACCTATATCACCACTCCTTTTGCTAGTTTAGGTGAAGGATCTTACCGAACAGGCAGTGCTCCCGATATTTCCCATCCAGTTCAACCAAATTTTATTGAAGCGGATTTATTAGATCGACCGGTTCCAACTAACCAATGGTGGACCTCGTTAGCGATGTCAAACTATGGCAATAGTAACGGCATCTATAACAATCCCCTTCGTTCTTCTTTTTCGAATGATGGCGTGGAAGTGACGCAATCCGGAGAAGGCTTTACGCAATTTTGGAATCCTGAAGGCAATCAAACCATCGCCCAATTTTCTTTAGCCTTAAAAGACTTCATGATCAAACCTTCGAGTTTAAGTGGTAGTTATCAAACCAAAGTGATCGATTATTCCGATAACACGATTAAAGTAGCGATGCGGAATAGTGGCAGTCCACTCGATCATATGGTGGTCACCTATAACCAAGGTTCTCCTTATATCTTTGCAGAAATGGGAAACCGTAATCCCATCACCATCACCGCAGGTACTGACGGCGTCTCCAACTATGAGTACTTTACTTTAGACGGAAACTTACTCAATGAACGCACGTATCAAGGAGATGGTTTAATCATTAAATTTCAACAACGACATGTCGGTTATCAAACCAATCCACCTGCATCCGTGGGCCAACCAACGTATGCGGATCGATATTTTTTACTTAATCTTCCCCAAAACTCAAACATCACAATAAGCAATAACGGTCATCCTTTTGGCCTTTATCATAAGCTCACCATTTTATTAGGAGATGGTAACTTACTATCATTAGGTTCCATTGAAAATGTTCAAGAGGCTTCATTCTATCATCAGTATGCGTATAACATTCCTTTACGAGGTCATGGATTTTATAGTGTCAATCGTTCCAGTAATCTAGTTGAAAATGAAATGTATGTACAGACCATGAGAACGCGCTTAGATTTAAATGATCAAGCCTTGCTCGCCTTACTTCCTCATCAACATAAAATTATTGTCGGACAAGAGTTTATTTCTGAATATTCAACCCGAACAGTTCGGGGTTTATTGAAGATGTTACCCAAGAATAGTTTTACCTACTTCTTACCATTCCATGGTGTGGTTCCAAGTTATACCTTACCCCAAGGTGATGCTTTCTCTGCAGCGACCATGACTAATTATTTAAACAATCTCGATGAACAAACTGATCCTTTCAATCCAGATAACTTCTATAATTCACCAACTCCCTATTGGAATTCAAAAGCAACGTATCCATTATCACAAGGGTTATTAATCGCCGAACAATTACAAGATGAAAATTTACAAAACAAATTTTTGACAAAACTTAAAGACCACCTCATGGATTGGTTTACCTTTAGCTCCACGGAAGATGAACGTTACCTTTATTACAATGACCGCTGGGGTACAACGTATTACTCTGATAATGAATTTAATACCGCAAGTGAAATTTCTGACCATAGTTTTACTCATGGATATTTGATATTTGCTTCAGCCATCTTGGGTAGAAAAGATCCGGTGTTTTACGAGCAATATCGTGAAATGATTCTTTTATTAATGAAAGATTATATGAATCATGATGCGGATGATCTACGTTTCCCTGTCATGCGCAGTTTAGATCGATATGCTGGTCACTCCTGGGCCCATGGCTTTGGTAGTTTTGCGGAAGGGAATAACTTAGAATCGACGGGAGAAGCGATCAATAGTTGGGTTGCCGCCTATCACATCGCCCAACTCGAAAACAATCGCGAAATGATGGATGCTGCGATTTATGGATACACCAATGAAATGTATGCAGCTCAACAATATTGGTTTGATTATGATCAAGATATTTGGACACAAAAATACCGAGAATATGCGGGTGTTGCTGGGATGATTTGGGGTGGTAAGTATGATTACGCTACTTGGTTTGGTGCCAACCCTACTTTCATTTATGGCATCCAATGGATTCCGACTGGTGAATATTTATCGAGTTATATTTTAGGTCAAGCAAAGAAAACAAGATTGACCTCTATTTATAACAAGTATTTAAATGCCAAACGGGGCGCCGTTGACCGCTGGTACGCTTATATGTGGCCAGTGCAAGCATTAGTGAATCCTACGACTGCCTTAGGATTATTTGATGCGAACAAAATCTTAACCGATGAATATCCTGCAGAACTTTCCATGGCCTACTACATGATTCAAGCGATGCAATCCTATCAATACAAATCAGATACTGCCTTTATGAGAATACACGCTAAGGTAAGTAGTAGTGTTTATCTCAATACCGACAACCAACTTGTTGCCCTTGTCTATAACAGTAGTAATTCGAGCGAAACAGTTACCTTTGTTGTTGACGAAAACAGTGAAAAAAACTTCACAGTCACGGCCAAGAGTTTTTCAACGATTACACTGAATTAACGTTTTAAAAACGAAGAATATACGTGTTTTTTGCCAGGAAATAATCGTAGGTTTATTTGTTCCATCACCGCGGCAACTTCGCCAAATGCAGTGGCAATATTTTTAGATTTACCATCATAAATGGAAGCATTACCCACAGCAAAGACATTCGGTAAATTGGTTTCCATTTTAGAATTGACGACAATACCTTCTTGCTTGGCATCTAATCCCCATGCTTGATAAGTACCAATTGCCGCTAAAAATCCATAACAAACTACAATTTCATCTGCTATGACGGTTGAACTTTTTTGTGTTTCAATGTTTTTAACGTGAATCCGTAATTCTTTTTGTTTTTCAATCGATTGAATTTCAAATGGCGTTAAGACCTGACCTTTTGTTTTAAATACATCGAGAGAATATTGCAAGGCTCTAAATTCTTGACGTCGATGAATAATGGTTACGGATTGAGCAATGGGCAGTAAAGTATTCGCCCAGTCTAACGCAGAATCTCCGCCTCCTAAAACCACCACTCTTTTGTGTTCAAAATGTTTTAAATTTTGAATACTGTAATGGACATATGGTGAGATTTCATTGGTCACAGATTCTAATTTTCTTGGAGATAAAGACCCTGCACCACTGGCAATCATGACAAATTTACTTTGAAAGGTTTTTCCCGTTTCACTAACGAGTTCATATCCATCTTTAATTGGATTAAGCTTAGTAATTTTTTCAGCTTGATAAATGGGGACTTGCTCAGCAAAAGGTCGATATTGTTTCATGAGTTCTTCAATGAAATGATCAGCGCGTATGTTGGCGAATCCAGGAATATCATAAATGGGTTTATCAGGATAAAAAGTGGTCAGCAAACCACCTTGTAAAGGCAAAGAATCAACAATCGTCGCCTTGACACCTCTTAATCCAGCTTGGAAGCCCGCATAAATTCCAGAAGGACCTGCACCAATGATCAATAAATCTTGCATGAGTTTTATTATAGTGGGTTTTGTTTAGAAAAGAAAAACTTACCTTTCGGTAAGTCATATTTCTTGGTTGCGGGGGAAGGATTTGAACCTTCGACCTCCGGGTTATGAGCCCGACGAGCTACCAGGCTGCTCTACCCCGCGATATGGGCGCACTTGCGCTTGATTAGATTAACAAATTTCGCAAACGATTACAAGGCAATCGACTTAAATTCAATTAATTTTTTATTTTTTGGAGCAAGCGACGGGAATCGAACCCGCGGCACGACCTTGGGAAGGTCGGGTATTACCATTATACGACGCTTGCAGCCCTTACCATTTTAAGGCCTCAACTAAAAAAATCAAAGAATTAATCACGATGAAAATTAGAAAAAAGTAAGAAATTATGATACGATAATGTCGCTAATAAAAGGAGTTTTTATGTCAAAAACTTTATCTTTATTCTTTTCTTCAGTTGCGATGGTAACGGGAGTTTCCGCGCTTACGTTAAGTCTTATATTACCAGGACCGTCAGGACAAAATGGAACTCAAGGAGAATCTGGTTTACCTGGATCTCAAGGTGCTTCTGGGGAGACTGGTCCTAGTGGGAGTGATGGTAATTCGCCATATATTGGTTTCAATGGAAATTGGTGGATAGGAGACGAAGATACGGGCGTATCTGCTTCTACTGCATCAGAAGCTCAAGAATTTTTCCCATCTGTGAATTTTGAGTTATCTAACCGAGAAACCGAACTTTTAAATGCAACGCTTGAAGTTGACCTTTCAAGCTTAGAAAAACAACAAGCCTATGCTCAAAATCTCATTTCCAATCAAGGTTATATTGGCATTAGTACACCTGCAGAGTTAATGGGGATTTCAAACCCATCAGGAAAGTATGTTTTATTGAATACCATTAATTTTATGAACGTTGTCGCACCAGCTTGGTCACCCATCAATATTTATGATGGTATCATTCGCTACCCTTTCTCAGGAGTTTTGGATGGAGCAGGATTTCAAATTCGATCCATTTATTATTCAACAATCAATGAGTATGAACCTTTTCTATACTATGGCTTATTTGATGAATTGGTGGGAGCAGAAATTCGTAATCTTGAAATTGTTGATTTCAGTTTCTATACGATGAATTTTGATCGTATGGGTTTAATTGCAGGCGTGGCAAGCAATTCGGTTTTTGAAAATATTCGTTTTACTGGAAATAGAATTAATTCAAGTGGGGATTATGTGGGTGCTATTGCTGGTTCCTTAGTTGATTCCCAAGTTTCATTTGTCTCAATTGATGATCTTGAAATTTCAGGTAATTATAATTTGGGTGGTATCGCAGGATACACTTACTTATCCGAATTCAGTCATATTCAAACGCTCAATGTTTCCATCGATGGTCGTTATGGTTTACACGGTGGCATTGTCGGTGCATCCGAACGCAGTCATTATCTGATGATTGATAGCCAATTATATATTTCATTAGGTGGTAATTCACAAGCAGTCGACCGCTTTAATATTGGTGGGGTTATTGGTGAATCTCGATATGATCGTTTATTTGAAATATCTACCACTGGCGAACTTTTATTTCAAAGCTTAGATGAAAACTATTACAGTCTTATAAAAATAGGCGGTGTAATTGGTTTTGCCGTCAATACCTTACTTAAAAATATTTCAAATGAAATTGATCTTGGAATCCTTATTAATTTTCCAGTCGACCTTATTTTTATACAATCGATCGGCGGTGTCGTCGGGGCAACAGAATTCGTTGCCATCGAGAATGCCTATAATTATGGCGATGTAGTGTTAGATTACAACCGTGAAATCTTAGATGAAGGCCGATTTATTTTTGGTAACGATCACCCCATTGAATATCTTGGAGGGATTATTGGTTATATTTATGCGTCGGCTTTTATCCATCAGGTTGTTAACTTTGGTGCCATTGAAGGCATGGTTGATGTCGGTGGCATTATCGGTTCAACTGGCATTCCTTTGTTCTTCTTTCAACAATTTATTTTTATGAACGAAATTGCGAATTTTGGATTCATTAGAGGAATTTTAAATGTAGGCGGGGTCATGGGACTAAACGACCAAAGAACGAATTTAATCTCCCTCAACCTCATGAATTTCGGACAAATATTATCGGAGTATTATGCCGGTGGATTATTTGGAAAGTTAAGTCCAACCCTTGGAATTCATATCACCATTAAAAATGCCTATAATGTCGGTGAAGTGATTGTTGAATATTATAATGTTGGTGGTCTGATTGGTGCGACAGAGCCTGTTGATTTTAATTTTGAATTCCCCAACCTTGGTGAAGTTTCTATTTACCATGCTTTTAATTTTGGATATGTTGCTTCATTACAATTAGGATTTGACGATAACAATTTTCAAGACCGCTCTGCTGGAGGTATTATTGGTGATCGCCAAATTTTAACCTATATGTATCAGGTTTATTATGTTTTACAAATAACGGAAGCTGAAATATTCACATATGATTGGACCATCAATGGTTATGTGGGAACAGGAAGATTTGAAAACTACATCCTCGATAGCGTAGGCTCAGGTAACGCTATTGATATGATTAGAGTTGAAGATCCATATGCATTTATTGATCCAAACAACTTTGTCTTTAATCAAATTTGGGATTTTGATAATATCTGGATATATGTAGAGTATGGCCCCATCATGATTCCAATTTTATCGTTTCTTAACTTTTTAAATTAATATGAATTTCCGAATGAAAAAAACTTTACTACTTAATGCAATATATTTTAGTTTATTGATAGTCTCATGTGATCTACCATTCCCAAGTAATAGTGAACAGTCTAGTTCAAGTATCGAAAGTTCTGCTCAATCTAGTGAACCATCGCTAAACTCATCGGAGTTATCTTCATCCGAAGAAGATTTAAGTTCGTCAATAATCCTAAATAGTTCTAGTGTTGACACTTCATCTGCATCTCAAATCATCACCACTTCATATTCAGTGATACCGTCGAGCAGTAGTGAATCTACTTCTAGTTCAATACCACCCTCAAGTGAATTTACTTCTTTAATCACGATTCCATCCAATGCCCCAGCATATTATCAAAATATCTCACAATCGCTTTCTGGAGAGCAGTTAAAAAATGCCTTAGATTTATTAATTTCATCGAATGTGAGTGTTGCCTATGATTGGTGGCGTTATGAATCTGCGGATGAATCTTTAACAGAAACCAATAAAGTTTTAACCATTTATCCTAGAAGAAATTATTTAAAAACCGCGCATGTCAGTGGTAATACTGCTGCCACATGGAACCGAGAACATTCCTATCCTCAATCTAAAATCAGTGGTGCAGCTCTTGATGATAACCATCACATCTTTGCCGATGATTGGAAAACCAATAGTACCCGTGGCAACTATCGTTTTGGCATCGTGACAACAAAAAATAGTACGACTCAAGTCAAGGACTCCAGTAACTTAGTGACCGATAATTACCTTGCTGGAGGTTTTTTTGAACCCAATGATGCGGCCAAAGGCGAAGTGGCGAGGGCAACCCTCTATTTAAATACGATTTATGGATTTGCGATTGATGGCAACTTTCAAACCACAGAATTAGCGATATTATGGGCTTTACAATATCCTCCGACGAATCGGGATATGCAACGAAATAATCGCGTTTATACTAACCAAGGGAATCGCAACCCTTATATCGATCATCGAGAATATATTTGTTTAGTTTATGGCATGACATCAACGAATACTCGCCAAGCTTGTGGATTAGCTTAACGAAGATCTGATTTAGCGAAGTTTTTTCCACCTAAAGTAATTAGGATAGTGATCAAACCTAGATTCGTTCCTAGCGTTTTCCAAATATAAGGTTGAGTATCTTCGCTAAAGAAATTGAGTCTAGTTGGCGAAATAAAATCAAAGAAACTACTAATATTGGCGAGTCTTTGGACTTGATAAAAATAGACCCATTCAAAAGCACCATTAATTTGTCTTTGAGCAACTTGATACGCTTCTAAATCTAAAAACTGATCAATGTCTAATAACACGGTTGCCTCAATGATCGTTTTTACGATGGTGGTTAAAGTTGGACCTAATACATAAATTAATAAGGTGAAAATAATCGCTGCCGCCGTTGTTTTTGCTTTTAATGCTAACCAAGTCGTCAACAAAGCTCCAGTGATCATCAGTCCATAACCAAAACTCATATGGATAAAGAAATTTCCTATCGTCCCGGCATCATCAACCGAAGTTGGAAAGGTGATCAACCACGAAAAAGCAGATGGTAATAGGTGGAATAGTAAGAGGGCAGAAAAAGTAATGAATGCAGACATCAACATTTGGACAACATAAATTTCAAATTTTGAATATCCTGCAATGATCTTATTGCGAATCGTTCCTTGAGTTATATCCGTTGCGATAAATAAGCTAGTGACGACGCCGATGAGTAGAATTTGAATTTGACCGGTTTGAAAACTAGATTCTAAAATACTTCTCGCTGTAAAAAAGAATTCAAATTCTCCTGGATTGATTTCAATTTTAGTAATCCAGGCAAGTAACACGTTAAAGCCCCCGAGTGCAAGGATGATAAAGCCTATCACTAACGCGGAGGTTTGTCTTCTTAAACGGGCAAATTCAACTGCAAATAAACGTTTCATGGTTACTTTCCTCCAATCATCTTCATAAAGAAAGCTTCTAAGTCATCACTCTCTTTGTTCATATGGAGCAATTCTATGTTTTGCTTAACGAGCTCATTTAAAATGGGCTGTAAAGGCTGTGTTCCATAGACTTTTAACGTTTGTCCTTGTAGTTCAAAATCTTGAATCCCTAACGATCTTAAAGATGCTACATTGAATGAGGCTGAACCAAGCGTTAACACCGTGGCCTGTCTAGACTCTTTTTGTAATTGATCCACGGTGATTTCTCTTAAAAGTTTTCCTTTATCAATAAACCCATATCGCGTGGCAAGTTTCGCTAGTTCCGTTAACATATGCGAACTGATAAGCATCGTTAACCCTTCTTCTTGATTGAGTTTTAATAGAAGATTTCTTAAATCACGAATCCCTTCAGGATCGAGCCCGTTATTCGGTTCATCTAAAATTAAAAACTTTGGATTCGAGATCAATGCCATCGCAATGCCTAAACGTTGACGCATCCCTAAAGAGAAGTTTTTTGCCTTCTTCTTTCTTTCCACTAGTAATCGTTCAAGGTCTACTTTCTTCAAAACTTGCGTGATAACAGATTGATGATCTTCTTGGATGCCTAATAAAATACATTGAAGTTTAAGATTTTCATAGGCTGACAAATTTAAGTGAAGGGCAGGGGATTCGACCACTGCTGCCATTTTTTTCCTCGCTCTAACAATATCCATTGGATTGGATTCACCAAACAAAGCAAATGATCCTTTAGTCGGTTCTGCAATCCCAGCGATCACTCGAATTAAGGTTGTTTTACCAGCACCATTTTTACCAATAAAACCGTAAATATCACCTTGTTGAATGGTAAGGTTAACCCCATCCAATGCTTTCGTCTTTCGATAAGATTTGGATAAATCGATCGTTTTTAAAATTTCCATAATATTTCCTTACATCAAGTATAAGGGTCTTATAAATAAAAAAACACCCTTATTCGGTGTTTAGATTGAATTTGGTAGCTGCGGAGGGATTCGAACCCCCGACCTGCCGGGTATGAACCGGACGCTCTAGCCAACTGAGCTACGCAGCCATGTCTTGGTGGAGCCAAGGGGGATCGAACCCCTGACCTCCTGGTTGCAAACCAGGCGCTCTCCCAGCTGAGCTATGACCCCATATGCACCAAGCGTGCGAATTAATCTTATTATTTTTTCACTTAATTTACAAGCAATTTAAGCGAATGGCGCGCCGGGTAAGACTCGAACTCACAACCCCTAGGTTCGAAGCCTAGTACTCTATCCAGTTGAGCTACCGGCGCACACTTCGATATTATAAAACAATTTGATACGAATTAGCGAAATCGTTTTAAAAATTCAATGGTTCGCTTTTGTTGAGGATGGTCAAAGATTTGTTCAGGGGAACCATCTTCAATGATTTGTCCTTGATCAATAAAAATGACCCGATCTGCCACTTCTTTGGCGAACGCCATTTCGTGAGTGACAACAATCATCGTCATGCCTTCATTGGCAAGTTCCTTCATCACGGAAAGCACTTCTCCAACAAGTTCGGGATCTAAGGCAGAGGTAGGTTCATCAAACAATAAAATATTGGGTTTCATGGTTAAAGCTCGGGCAATGGCAACTCGTTGTTTTTGACCGCCTGATAGGGATAATGGAGAAGCATGAACAAAGTCCACCATCCCTACTTTCTTTAAATATTCACGAGCAAGGGTCGCCACCTCTGCTCGAGGGCGCTTTAAGACACTGGTTGGACCAATCACACAATTTTGTAAAACATCCATATGTGGGAATAAATTAAAGGATTGAAATACCATGCTCACTTCCGCTCGTAAGGTTTGTAAAGCAGCTCCGCGAACATTATATGGATTGCCTTGATACACGACCTGACCAGAGGAGGGATATTCTAGTAAATTTAACATTCTTAACAACGTAGATTTTCCACTTCCTGAAGGACCAATAATACACGTGACTTGTCCAGGTTGAAAACCAACCGAAATATCCTGGATCACTTTGACATGACCAAAATATTTGGTCACGTTTTCTAACTTAATGATGTCCTGCGCCATCGCTAATATCCACGACTTCTAACGTGGTTTGGGAAGTCGGAATCGATACTCGATTTACCACATGAAGTTTCCTTTCAATCCATTTGAGTAAAGCAGAAAAAGAAATGGTCATAATCAAATACAAAATGGAAACGATAAAATAAACTTCAAATTGACGGTAATAAGTCGTGGTTAAAAATCTTGAAGAATAAAATAAATCACTGACTGCAATCACAGACAGAACGGCGGTGTCTTTGATATTGACGATGATTTCATTACCAAATGCAGGAAGCGAGTTTTTAATGGCTTGGGGAAAGACAATTCTCATCATCATTTGACCATACGTCATCCCTAAAGATAATCCTGCTTCTGTTTGACCTTTTTCAATCGCCTGGATACTGCCTCTTAAAATTTCTGCAATATATGCAGTGGTGTTTAAACCTACCACGGTGATACCTGCAATAAAGGCAGGCCAGTAACCGGCAAAATAAATCACACCATAATAAATGACCGTTGCTTGAACGATCATGGGGGTCCCTCTAAAGACTTGAATATAAACCTTAGAAAATCCATTGCCAATGTTACGAAAAAACCGATAGACTTTTGAGTCCATCGGTTGCTTTGGTAACACGCGTAATGCCACAAGGGGAAGGGAAAGGACAATTCCAATCAAGGTTCCAGTGATCGCAATAAATAAGGTGGTAAATACACCCATTGCAAACACGAACCAGTGTTTAGTAATTAAAAACCAAATCCCTTCAAAAAAACCTTGTGGCATATACGTGATTAAAGGTTACTCGCTTGTTCGCTAGCTTCCGCCATCCACGCTAAACGAGTTTCTTCACTTAGAGCGGTTAAGGCAGCTTCAATACCTTCTAGTAAAGCAGTATCTGCTTTTCTTAAACCAACCGAGACCGTGATTAAGAAATCATCATTTGGTTGTTCTTGATCATCAAGAATCGTGATAAGTTCAATCGCCGATCCATGTTGCGTCACCATTTGTTGAGCGAATGGTTCTTCAGCAAGAATCGCATCGATACCAGAAGATCCAGATAATAATGCGGTTAAAGCATCAGGATACGTAGGATACGCAGTCCCTTGAACCCATCCATCGGTTTCAGCATAACCAGCGATCATATCATCTTGTAAAGTTCCAGCCTGAGCAACAACTGTAGCTCCTTCAAAATCAGCGACCGTTGTGGCATTAGCATAATCTGAACCAGGCAAGACGATCATAATCGAACGAGTTTCAAAATAAGGTTGTGAGAAACTAATGGTTTCTCGACGTGCTGGAGTATCGGTCATCCCAGCAATGATGGCATCAATATTGCCCGAAGTTAAGGAAGGAATTAAACCATCCCAATCCGTTTTGATGATGCGTAATTCAACATCAAGTTCTTCCGCTAAGTAGGAAGACACTCTGACGTCATACCCATCACATAAGAATGATGAGTCTTGAATGGCAACCGTTGTGTCGGTTGCAGTTGTCGTCGACCAGTTGAATGGAGCGTAACCACATTCAAGGCCTACGGTTAGAATCCCATCTTCTAATGCAGGTGGGAGTTGGCCACAACTTGCTAACGCAAGTGCTGGCATAACGGCTAGTAAGGCGGATTGCTTTTTCATTTTTTTTACCTCCTTAAAAATAAAATAAGCATCGCGCCTATCGATGCCTAAGGAGACAAATATTGAAATGTCTTCTTGAATCGATAGCGCCTCTACCAAATACATGGTAGGAGTCTAGAGGAATGTTATTCCCTAGCCCAATCAAGATATTTGACAATATCTTGTTTCGGCAATCTTCCCTTTCGTGTGGATCACAGAGTTCCCTCTCACCACATTACTATTGTTGACTGCGCCTCTATCTAAGAGATGTGATTATATTAACAAATTTACTTTATGAATGTAAAGGATTATTTTTAAAATTTAAAAAGTCCCTGTTATCGGGACTTTTAAAACTCTTTAAATTTTGAGATCACCTTCACCATACCATTTTAATTTTCTAGCATAGCCATCCACTAACCAAACTAACACAATTGGTAAGAGTATTTGTAAAACAAAAATGGATAATAACGCACCAACTAAATTATCTTCCATCGCCGATAAAGTAGCGAATTGACCGACTAATCCAGAGGTGCCCATGCCAGCCCCTGTTGCATCCGTTAAGGTTTGAAACACCATCGTTGAAACCGGTCCTAAAATCGCACTGACGATGATGACAGGTAACCATAGCATTGGTTTTTTCATCGCATTTTTAAATTGCAGCATCGAGGTCCCAAGGCCTACAGAAATTGTTGTCCCTAAATCATTATCACGCCGACCCATCACTGCAAACCCAAGCATATGAACCGCACAACCAATCACAGCAGCGCCACCTGCTAAACCAGAAATCCCAAAAGAGATGGCAATGCCAGCAGAAGAAAAGGGTGAGGTTAAAATAATGCCCATTAAAACACTGACAATCACGCCCATTAAGAACGGTTGTAAGGTGGTCGCAGAATTAACAAATCCCCCAATCGCACTGGCGATGGAACTAATGGGTTGGAAATAAATTAATGTAAATAAAGTTCCAGTTAAAATTGAAAAGAGTGGAATCAAAATAATATCAAAAGGTGTTTTTTTCTTGAAGACAAGTTCGACTAAAATGAGGGCAGAAATCGTGGTGACATAAGCGACAAGTGGATCCGCTCTCAAAGCTAATCCTGAAGCGGTCGATAAACCGCCAATGACCATCGCGCCAATTAATTTGAGTCCTTGTAGCTTAAGTGCCCAAGCAATGCCAACCCCAATACCAACACCTAGAAACCCTCTAACAATGCCAGAAACTTTGGTGATTTCGGTTCCTACATTAAGCGTCTCGGTTAATTGAAAATTCAAAAGTAAACCAAGTTGGTTAAGGATCACGGAAATGATCAACGTTGCGAATAACCCGTACACCATGCCATTCATGGATGTTAAAAAGAATTGAAACGGACTTAACTCAAAGAGTTTAATTTTCTTCATGACTTTATCTCCAGTTTTTAATAAGCGAACAATTTGCTTTATTTATTATAAACAAAAAAACACCCGTTGAGGGGTGTTTTGGGATTTCATGGTCGGGAAGACAGGATTCGAACCTGCGACCCTCTGCTCCCAAAGCAGATGCGCTACCAAACTGCGCTACTTCCCGATTTTACTTGGCGCGCCCGACATGAGTCGAACACGTAACCTTCAGATTCGTAGTCTGACGCTCTATCCAATTGAGCTACGGGCGCAAAGTATTTAGCCACATTGCCATTTGGAGGTTCCTATCGGAATCGAACCGATGGTGATTGAGTTGCAGTCAATTGCCTTACCACTTGGCTAAGGAACCACCGAGTGATGGCCGTTAATAACTTTAACATTATCACTCGATGGTTTCAATAATTTAACGGATTAACGTGATTTGACGCGTTCCCACATTTCGGCAATGGGGGCGTTATATTGACCAAAGTCTGAGAATAAAGCAGTGCGAATAATCGTTTCTGGTAAAGGATATTGCGTCATGATTTGTCGATGATTTTGCACATCAATGACCATGTCTTCAGCAGTCAAGGTTTCTGTGGTTCCTTCAAAGAAATATCCTAAGTCTAAGGTGACGAGATCTTCAGCATCCACTCCATCATTGTATTCATCATTGAGATCGATCACACTTTGTAATACTTCATCACCAGCGATAAAGGATGTATAACCGATATAACCCATATTTTGAATCGCAATAGCAGGGGTCGAAACATAATCAATAAAGCGTTGGGCAACGACCTTCACTTGTTTGTCTTCTTCTACACCTTCATCATCTTCAGCGATATCTTTGTGCATGACAAAGCCATCAAACCAAATATTACTTCCTTCTTCAGGAATGATATATTCAAGGGCCACGCCATCTTCTTCATCAGCAGTGTCCATTGCATAGGTTGCGTCACCGCTCCATGCCATAAACATATCGATACGACCCGAGACGATATCGTTTTTCGCGTTATCCGTTTCTAAGCCATACGCATTATCCACTAAGTCTTCTAAAGAAGGTTCTAACGCTGCTAAGACTTCGTTATTAATCGTGTTGATTTTGTTGGTGATCAAGTCGTTATAAGCTTCACCCGTAATCGTACCAGCTTCATAGTCGGCACGGAAACCATCAAAATCTTCTTTGTATACATCCATCATCGCCGCCATTAATACTTCACGGACGGAATCTTTAATCATGCCTTTACCGGCATATGCTGGATTGTAAAGAGCTTGCCATGAAGTCATATCTTCAACATTCACTTCTAATGGGTTATAAACTAAACCAACGGTTCCCCACATATAACCAGCAGCAAATTCAGCAACAGTACCCACATTTTCAACTTCTAACCCTTCATAAATGGATTGTAGATAAGGTGAAACATAGGTATCGTAGTTACTTAAATATTTTCTAGTACCATCTTGGTTTTCATCAAACTTGGTTAACCAACCTTCTTTCATGAGTCGTTGAATCATGTAATCAGAAGGGGCAAAAATATCATAGTCACCTTGAAGGTTAACCACGTTCGTATACATTTCTTCATTAGTACCATACATGTCATATTGAACATTGACCGTAACGCCATATTCTTCTTCATACCATTGTTCAAATTGATCCACTAAATCTAAATCCCCTGGTACTTCAGGATCCTTTTCATAGATATAACCACCCCAGTTATACACTTTGAGAGTGACATCGGCTTGTGGTCCACAACCCGCTAAGGCGCCAGTGGCAAGAACCAAGGCAACGTAACTTAATGCTTTTTTCATTTCCATCTCCTTTGATGTTAGCGATGACTGATCGCTTGTATATTCTTTCTATCGCCTTTTCCTGTGAGTGAGTAGTTAACAATCAAGACACCCACGGCGAAGAGAAAAATTAAGGTAGTAAGCGCACGAATTTCTGGGGGAATACCCACCCGTAGTTGTGCTTCTACATAAGTAGAAAGCGTATCAAAACCTGATGTTGGTTTCAAGAAGGATGTAATAATAAAGTCATCTAAAGATAATGTAAACGCTAAAACAAATCCTGAAACAATCCCTGGAAAAATTTGTGGGAGGATAACCAAGGTTAATGCTTTGAATGGGGTTGCCCCTAAATCTAAAGCGGCTTCATAAATACTGGGGTCGAGTTGTTGTAATTTTGGTTTAACAGATAAATAGACAAACGAAATGGTTAAAACGATATGACCTACGACCAAGGTAAATAAATCACGATTGCCATATTGAAAGAATAAAAACAAAACAGCTAGTGATAAGGCCATGACGATTTCAGCATTGATGACAGGAATTTGCGTCAACATTTCAAAGATGCGTCGTCCGGTCTTTTTCATGTAAAAAATGCCTATGGCACCCAACGTTCCTAATACTGTACTGACGGTACTTGAGATAAAGGCAACCATAAACGTGTTGCCTACAGCCTGCATCGCGCGTTCATTCAAAAATAATCGGCGATAAAGATCTAAAGTAAAAGTCGAATTTGGACCAATGACACCGACAATACGAGTATCTATAAAAGAAAACATAATCAAGAGAAAAATCGGTAAGTACATTAAAAATAAAATAAATGCGACATAACTTTGTGCGAGTAAACGTTTTACCATAAATGTTTTCTCGCTTGCTCTTCACGTTTATTGAACTTACGGGTAAGGTATAACGTTAAAGCAATAAACACCAACATAATTAATGACATAAACGATCCAATATTGACTGCGTCAGGTGTTGAACTTCTGAAATAAGCATTATAAATCGCTTCGCCAAAAAGTATGACTTTCTTTTCCGACAAAATGGTCGGAATCACTTGACTAGATATCGTCGGCATAAAGACCATGGTTGCAGCGGCAACGATACCAGGCATGGTCATCGGAATGATCACTTTATAAAAAGTTTGCAAAGGAGTCGCCCCTAAATCTTGGGCCGCTTCAATTTGGGATTTATCCATTTTGAGCATGGTTGTATAAAGGGGTAAGATCACAAAGGGTAAAAAGTTATAGACTAAACCAATAGTTACGGCAAGGGGATAATTAGGGTTTTCATTTGCAGTGACACCAAGCCAATAAAGTAAGTCTTTCGTCGCCCAAGTTCTAATAACAAAGTTAATCCACATTGGCATGACAAATAACAAAACGATAATGGCATTTTTGTTATATTTTTTATTCGCAAGAATCATCGCAATTGGATAACCTATGACAAGGCATAATACGGTGTTAAGCACGGCATACCAAATGGAGTTGATGAGGATGGTAATGCGTTGAGGATTATTAAAAAAACTTAGTGCTGCATCCAATGAGGGTTGACCATTTACATCCGTAAAAGCATAAAAGAAGACCACGGCTAATGGTAAGACAATAAATCCAATCAGGAAGACAATGTAAGGAAATGCCAAATACTTCCGTTGGAAGTTAAATCTCATAGTCAGTGATGTCTCCACGTAACTTTAATTTGATTTTATTTACATCCACTTTGATGGTTAACTTCGTCCCAATATCAAATTGGTATTCTGTATCGACAATAAAATCTTCTTCTTCCTCATCGGTTCTTAAGATGACTTGATAATGATCACCTTTATAAATACAAGAAATCACTTTACCTTCAAGTTGACCAGGCGTCGCATCACCATACAATTCAATATCCGTAAATGGAATTTCTGCTGTGACTTTTAAATTCTTTAAATTATATTTGTTGTTTTTGGGTCCAATCAAATAACCTTCATCATCAAGTTTAGAACCTTCTAAAAGTTGAGTAACATTCACATCAAAGACGCCTTGATCAATCACGAGTTGGTTCGCATCATTCAAATAGGCATCGCGATATTGATTAATGGTCATTTCCTTTTTCATGATGTGAATATAATTAGGATCGATAAATAAGGAGACGGTGGTGCCAACTTCAAATAACTTTGTGTCTTGAACGATCACTTCGTTTTTACCGACCGTTAAAAGATATTCATAATGAACACCTTTAAAAATACGGGTGTTAATCGTACCTTGAATCGGTAAATTTTGTTCAGTTTTAATTTCAATATCTTCTGGCCTTAAGACAACATCCACTTTTTCATTTTCTTGAAATTGATGAGGTACATCAAAAACTTGATTTAAGAATTTAATCTTATTGCCAGCAAGACTAATGGCATTATAAATATTACTTTCACCAATAAAGTTAGCGACAAATGCGTTAATGGGTTGGTTATAAATTTCAGTGGGTGTTCCAATTTGTTGAATCAAACCATCTTTCATGACAACGATCGTGTCTGACATAGTTAAAGCTTCTTCTTGATCATGGGTTACGTAAATAAATGTAATCCCAAGTTTGCGATGCATTTCCTTTAATTCAATTTGCATTTCTTTTCGCATCTTTAAATCAAGAGCACCAAGCGGTTCATCCAATAATAAAATTTGCGGATCATTGACAATCGCCCGAGCAATTGCCACCCGTTGTTGTTGACCACCTGAAAGGGTGGTGACATCTCTGGTTTCAAACTCATCAAGGTCAACAATCTTTAAGGCTCTGGTGACTTTATTGTGAATTTCTTCCTTGGAGTATTTTCGGTATTCAAAGGATTCTTTACCATCGGGATGTTTAATTTTGACATTTGCTTTTTTAAGTTTTAATCCAAACCCAACATTGTCATAAACATTTAAATGAGGAAATAACGCATACCGTTGAAAGACCGTATTGACGGGTCGACGATATGGAGGTAGGTTAGAAATATCAACATTCGACAATAAAATTTTACCTGTATCCGGTAACTCAAATCCTGCAATCATTCTTAAAGTCGTGGTTTTACCACAACCAGAGGGACCTAAAAAGGTGACAAATTCACCTTTCTTAATTTTTAAATGAAAATTTTCTACCGCAAACTTACTATCAAATTTTTTCGAAACACCGGCAAGCTCAATGATTATTTCCTGATCCATTGACCCATTCCTTTTTTCCAAAATAAAGAGGCACTTCGTATCTGACAAAAAATCTTATTTTTTTATCAGTTTTGTGCCTGAGAAAAATATATTATTTATTACCCCAATAGTCAATGATAAATTTTACCAATTTTTAACAATGGAAAATGTCTTCCAATTCATAATTGGTTATAATACATTTGAGGTCTACAAACATGAAGATAAAACATCCCTTGTTAGCATTGTTATTGATACCAACCCTTGCGGCATGTACTCCACCTGTTAAAGATAAGGTTGTCATTCCTTTTTCAGATGAGGTCAAAACCCAAGATGGCCAATATCAAACATTAACTGAATATAATCAACTTGCCTTAATGGTGGAACAAGAAGAAACGTTCATTTTAATGATTGGGAATGCCACCTGTGGATGCACGGTGGAATTTTTACCTGTGATGAGACAATGGATTGATGAAACCGATATTGTCACATATTACCTGGAATACACTGAACTGGAATTTCAAACGGATAAATTTGGAATCCCTTTTGTCACGGGCAGAGTTCCTATTCTCAATATTTTTGAAAACGGAACCCTTGAACATTATCAAGCTTATAATCCAAATCAATCGAGCGACAATGCTTTCTTCTATGATTTAGCATTACTTCGAGCATGGTTTGAAAATCGCATTATCTTTCCTTCATTTCAATTTCTCAATAAGACAAATTTAGATCAATTGTTCTTAGAAAGTAATCGGAAATTTATTTTATATATTGGTCGTGAAGATTGCCCAGATTGTTCTTATGCATTTCAAACCTTTCTAGTCCCATTCTTAAAAGCAAATCCAAATTTACCTACGATTTATGGTTTTGATGTGATGGTCAATGGTATTCGCGTGCCAACCGTTCCAGGTCAAGAGGCAACAACCGGAAATAATACCCCAGGTTGGGAAACGTTTAAAACGAACTATGGCATGAATACAGTCATCAATACTACGTTTGGTTATGCAACTGGATTCGTCCCTACTTTTATGTTTATTGAAACCAATGGTCAATCCATTCAAGAGGACCCTACGATCATTCAGGACATGATTGTAACCTACAATGATTCGAGCCGTAATGAAAATGGAGAGTGGACACAGCAACTGACCAGAACATACTTTGATGGAACCAGACCTTTTCAATACACTGATTTAAATTTAACTTCCTTAACGCTTCCTGTGCACGCTTCAACGGCAGCCTTAAGAGATATTCTCAAACCCTATCACAACCAAGCGATGCAAGATTTCTTTGACTTTTATATTCCACAAGTGAACGTCGATTAATCGATTTATTTTTTTCAAATAAAAAAACGCCATCTAGTATGGCGTTTTTCATTATCAATGAAAGGTTTACTTCTTTTTCTTTTTATATCCTTTGACATAATCAAGGGGCAACGTGAATAAAATCCCTTGATCAGGTTTCGATAAGTCTCCGATGACTTTTTCAATCACTTTTTCAATCTTTTTAACTTCATCATCTTCCACGACTAAAAATAACGTTTTGGTGGTGCGATTGTTTTGATCAATCAATGCACGCATTGATCCAAAAATGGAGAATTCATCGCGTTCAGAAAGTTCGCGACCCATACCACTTGAATCAAGAATAGTAGCACCTGAAATTCCTTCCTCATTAAATTGCTTTAATAAAGTCGGTAACTTTTCAACATGACTTAAGACATAAATTAATAATTTCATAAAGGTTCCTCTTTCTTATTTTATCACTTGGACACTGTAGCTTCTTTAGAACGTATCAACACTTCTTTTAACAAAATGGGACCAAACACTTCAGAGAAAAAAACTGCACCAATGACCACGACTCTTAATAGGCCTCCATCATACGTTAACCCAAGGGAAGAGGGAATAATATCAAGCATTAAAATCGATAATCCTAGAGCAATTCCACCTTGAGGCAATAAACCAAAACCAAGATATTTTTCAACATTCTTTCCTGCCTTTGATATGCGAGCGCCAAGGAAACTACCAAAGATTTTTCCTCCAACTCGGAAGACAAGATAGATGACTAAAATGGCGAGCGCCGCTAGATTAAAGTTGGATAGTTGAATATCGGCACCCGATAAAACAAAGAACATAATCACAAATGGAGGCGTAATCCTTTCTATTAAAGGCATCACGCTATCGACATGTTGAGATGTGTTAGTAAAAATCGTCCCCATCGCCATCCCAGCCATCAGACTCGATAATCCAAAGCCTAATTCATAATTGACAAAACGCGCCACCCCAATTGAGAAGAACAATAATGCAATTACAATAGAGATGCGATTGCCGCGACCCGTGAACCAGTTCGTTAAAATCTTTAAAAGATATCCTAATAGGATTCCCATTACAATCGAAGCAATAATTTCTAAAACCGGTAAGACGATTAACCAGCCGATTGAACCAGAACTTTGCCCCGTTAAAATTTTGATGATCGCCGTAACGATGCCAAAGAAAATTAGACCACTTGCATCATCAATTGCAACGACCGAATAAATCATTTCTGTAAGAGGGCCTTTTGCTTTGTATTGACGAATCACCATCACCGTTGCAGCTGGGGCAGTTGCACCACCAACCGCACCAAAAGCTAAAGCAATATAAAGTGGAAAACCAAATGCAACCAAACCGATAGTAATAAATACCACAGCAAAAAAGGATTCAAGGAAGGCAATAATGACTGGAGCAGGACCTAACCGTTTTAAGTACTCAACTTTAAATTCTGCACCAATAGAAAAGGCAATAAAGGCTAATTCAATGTCAGCAATAATTTTAAGACTATGGATAAACTCCTCACCAATGACGCCGTTAAATGAAGGGAAAAATAATCTAAGAAATCCAGGCCCAATTATAAATCCACCCAATAAGTATCCAGTGACATTAGGAATCTTTAAAAATTTAGATAATTTACCAAATGCTAATCCTGTTAATAGTATGACCGTTAGGCCTAACATTAAGTTGTAATCATTTTCGCTGAGGATGTGTGAAATCATATTCGTTTACCACCGTTTACCGAAAAAAATTATACGCCTTATTTTAAAAAATGCATCCATATCAATTATTGATAAATAAATCCGTAATTCGCAATGAAATGAAGGACAACACCAGCTAAAACAAATAAATGCCATACAAAATGAGCATATTTAAATTTTCGACTACTTGCATAAAAAACAACCCCTAACGAATAAGCAATTCCACCCCAAACGGTTAAGTAAAATGCGGTAGTCGGTAAACGTTCAAATTGGCCCATGATCAATAAAGCAGACCATCCTAGTAATAAAAACATCACAACGTGAAGCACTTGTAATTTATCAATGAATACAGCTTTGAAAATGACACCTAAAACAATAATGATCCATTGAATGGAGAAGAAAATCAATCCAAAAGGTTGATCAGCAACCACAATAAGTAAAGGTGCAAAACTGGCACCAATCAATAGATAAATCGAAATGTGATCAAAGCGTTTGAATAATCTTTTTACACCTAAAGAAGCAGGAAATGCATGATATAACGTTGAGGAAATAAATAATAAAAAAATGGCACTCGAAAAAATGATGCCAGATAAATATTCTTGCCAACTATCGCTTGCAATGAGGATTAAAATAAACGCGACAATACCAAAAATTGCTCCGATGCCATGGGAAATTGCATTCGCGATTTCTTCACCTAATGATTGCGGACGTTTTATTTTTTTCATCTTGTTCAATATAACATACCCTTCGTGTCAATACTTCATAATGAAATTAAAAAAAAGACCATATTGGTCTTTGATTTATTTTTGGGGCGACCGATGGGGCTCGAACCCACGCATGCCTGATTCACAGTCAGGTGTGTTAACCACTTCACCACGATCGCCATGATATGCTGTTTTATCTTACTAATTTCTAGACCTAAAGTAAAGCAAACTTACTTCATTTTCTGACTTTTTATCCAATCTATCATCCATTCAATCACCGGTACTTCTCTCTGTTTGATTAATTGGGCGATACCCTCATCTGGTAAACGTCGATACCACATTAGTGCTTCCTCTAAGGTTAACCATTTCAAATCATGGATTAAAGTTTTCTCTTGAAGTGTACGATGCTGATGACCATTGCCAATGACGCGAAGATAAAAGTAATGATTTATATTTTTTCTTTGAATCAAATGATACGCGTCTTCAATGACGCCAATTGGGAACATGACTTTGGCTAATAAACCTGATTCCTCTTCCACTTCTCGAATGACTGCTTGTGGAGGGGTTTCATGTAAATCGATACCACCTCCTAAAGTTTCAGGATAATCGCGATGACCGAATTTATCATCGGCGAGGATATGATTGAAGGCAAATAAACCTTGGTCATTTTGGAGCAAGGCTCTCGCATTGGGACGCGTATGAGAAAATCCTTGAAAAGGATATTGGAGGTCTTCTAACTTGAGTTGAATCGGTTTTTTCATAAATAAAAAACCACCGAAGTGGTTTTCATTTCAATTGGCAGGGGCGGAGGGAATCGAACCCCCATCGACGGTTTTGGAGACCGTAGTTGTGCCATTCAACTACACCCCTAGCGTGGCTATTTGGTTTTGGCGATTTGATTCACCAATCCCATATCAACTTTACCAGCAAAATTGGTTTTAAAATGCTTCATAATGCTGGGCAAAGATTGATCTGCAAGTTTGCTAATTTCTGCACGGATATCACTTTCAGAAAGTAACTTTGGAAGAAATTGTTTAAGAACTGCGATTTGTAAGTCAATGTTTTGAACTCGATCCTGAGCACCATTGGTGAGATAGGTCGCGCGTTCATCATCAAGCTCTTTGCCAACTTTCATTAAAATCGCGGTCATTTCAACATCACCAATCTCTTTGCCATTCGCCTTCGCTTCGATTGCTTGTAATAAATAACGATCTGCTAATAAGGATAAAATTCCTTTGGCAGCGTCATTACGTTGTTTCATCGCGTCGACTTTGGCAGCTTTGATTTGATCAATGATCATAGATTTCTCCGTGCTTTATTTTAACAAATGCTAAGTCGACTCTCAATCAAAAGAAAAACCTAGTCATGGTTTGACTAGGTTTTGTTTTGGTTCAGTTAAGCTTCTAAGATGACGCGATTCGCGTAAGCGCGAAGGCCAAGGGCTACATAATCTTTAAAGTCTGTAAGGGTTGCACCTGTGGTAATCGTCCCGTTACCCCACACAAGCGGAGCTTCAGTTGCTTTGGTAAAATCAGCGGGGTCAAAATCCATGGTAGAACCGATCATCATTGCCTCAATAGCAGCCATGTTACCAGTCCATCCTAATCCAGGTGCTGCAACAGTCCAGTATCCAGATTCTGACTTGGTCATCGCCACCTTTGCAGATGCATCCGCTAATTCAAAGGTCGTAATAGCAACACCTTCTGCATCCACAAAACCATAAGCATCGGCTTGAATTTGCTCAACATACCATTTTGCATTGGCTTCCGTGGCAACCCATGCATCAATGTCACTAATGCCTTCGGAAGTGTATTTAAAGGTTTGTGTCCAAGCTTCGCCAGTGACTTCGATGGTAAAGGTTTTATCCCCGATTTTTAAATATTGACCATACACCGTGGTGACTTGAGCACCAGTGCGAGAGGTTGTTTTCACTGCAACGGTGTTAGCGGTGTTTTCTTCCGCTGTCACTTTAGCCCAGCTATAGGGAAGGAAATATTCTTCAATAAGCACATCCGTAACGACATCATCTTCGGTCGTGATTTCTGCTACACCCACATAGTGACTGTGAACAAGACCATAACCCACGCCAACTTTCGTTTCGACTGTTGGTCCGCAACTCGCTAAGAAGGTCGCAGCGACAACACCTACTAAGAGTCCTATTCTTTTCATTTCCATTCCTCCTTCAGAAATGTTTTTTCTCTACAATCATATTGTCAATTATCTATGGTTTACGTGCAATTTAAAATTTAATTGAAAACGCTTACATGATTAATCAGGAATTTTCATCATCGAATAAGTGACATCAGGATCTTGGATCATCATCGAGGCATACCCTTCAGAATAAAATACTTTCACTTTGTCATCATCAACTTCTACCCAGGCCATTTCTAAATCATAACCTTGATTGATAATGAGTGATCTTAATGCTAACGCTTCCTGTTTACTCAGTGTCATCATTGCCGTAGAAAGCGCATCTAATCGTCCTGCAGGATAAGTTGCAGAGATGACATTCAGTTCGATGGCAGGTTTTGAAGGGTAACCTGTTTGTGTATCAATAATGTGATGTCTTAAAATTTTTCCTGAACCTAAAGGCATAAGGAATCCATTATATGCGCCTGAGGTCGATAGACTATGACGACCAGCTTTTTCAATTGAAAAAGCGTATGTCGCGGATGGGTGGGGTGACGTGACTTGCCAACGATAGGGTGTGTTTCCATAACGAGGTCCCAGTGTTGTTATGGAACTAGTCCCGTTAGAAAGATAGCCGCGCGTATAGCCTAAATCGGATAATCGATCTGCCATCACATCATTTGCAAAACCTTTAGCAATGGCGCCTAACGTTATTTTTAAGTCACCTGCTAACGAACCCTGAAATGAATTGAACTTTGCGTATGGTTGTTCATTTTCTATTTTCAATTCAAGCGTGTCATCAATCGCTTGTGACGTCATGGGAATGAAAGTCATTAATCTTTCTAATTGCCTTCTTTGCTCAGGTTGATAAGCAGGATCATAGTCACGATAAAACATGCGGTAATACGGATTATCTAAGAGTCCATCCCAATAATCAGAAACTGCCCCAATGAACATATTGAAGGCTCCATTGGTTAACTTCGTCATGATTTTTGCTTCTGACAACAATGTATAAAAAACAGGATCAATTGGAATCCAAATATTGTCTCCCATGGATGCATTCAACGTCTGTAAATTTTGAATAGGTTGAGCCGATGCATCGATAAATTGATGATGGCGATCGGCATATGGATGTAAACGTTGAACTTCTTCTGTGAGAATGCGCGTCACTTCTTCTTTTTCTTCTACGGGTGCTTTTGCTTCATAGTTCGAGAAAAAAATAGTATAGAAAGGGTCGAGTTTGTTTTGTTGGATATCGCGAACGTCAATATTGTAGGCTAATAATTGATAAGGGTTCACCCCTTGTTCAACAGGACGAACCCAAAATAAAGTCGATAAAATCATCGCACTGATCGCAATACTCATGGTTAAAACTAAGCGTTCTTTCAATGAAAAGGTTTGTTTAAACCATTGCACGATTGCCTTCATATCAACACCTTTTCAATGCGAAATAAAACTTGTTGACTGAGTTTAGCAATGATCAGTCCTGCAAATAAACTCGTGACAACAAGAATGGGTAAATAGTTAATCATGTAAATGGATTGATATAACCACGACACCATCATGATTTGACCGATTCCGTGAAACACTGCGGATACCATCGATAATCCAAAAATAGACATTTGCTTCGTGTGTTTGACGATTAAGACTGCTAAGGAGGCAACTAAAAAACCTGAAATGGCAATTAAAAAGTTAAAACCAAATCCAGTAAAGAGACTTGTCATCATCACTCGCATCAACCCATAAAACATATACGTTTTGTCATCATATAAATAAAGAACGATTAATCCGACGGTATTGGCCAAACCTAATTTAACACCGGGTGAAATAAAAGCGGTCGGTAATAACACCGCTTCGGTGTAATTAAGTAAAACACCTAATGCCAATAGCATCGCTAAACGCGTTATTTTTCTCACTTGATTTTCTTTGATCATCGTGGCGCCTCAATTACTGCCATAAAATAATTCGGTGCGCAAATCAAAGGTAACCCTGGGGTGCGAACCCAACCTTGTTCAGAACAAATATTTAGAGGAGATGTCTCTTCTACAATCCGGATTTGTTGATCTTCAATCGCAAGGACAATATCCCCTAATAAAATCGGATAATCTTCTTCAGCAAAGGTAATGGTTTGATTTTCAAATAAAGAGTATTGATGGATGAACGCGTTTTCAATATAAACGGAAACATATAAATCTCCACCTGGACGGTTCAAAAGATTAATATAGACAAGTAATAAAGATAACAAAATAAGAATAATGGAAAAGCCATACACATCACCGGATTTTTTTGTTAAAGAAAAGGGTTTTAATTTCATAAAAAAAGACTAGGTTTTACCTAGTCAAATTATCAAGCAAAGAAGACAAAATTACAAGTAATGGAAGGTTATTTTGAACCGTCAATTTTTTGAACTTTTGCTTCAAAACTGCAAGCATCGTGTTGGCCACAACAACCACCTTGTGGGTTGGTGTCGCAACTTTCAAGCTGACTAGCGGCGATGGTTTTTCTTCTGACATTGGTCACCATTGCATAAGCGGCAATCAAAACAATAATGACACCAATACCTAATAAAAAGCGAACGATTTCATTCATATTAAAGTCCTCCTAATCCGATCAACGCCATGGCCATTAAAGCAAGGATAATAAACGTCATACTTAATCCTTGAAATGGTTTGGGAATTCGGCTTGTGCGCTCAAGGCGTTCTTGATAGATAACCAAAAGCATATTTATCATAACAAATCCTATAGGAACTGCCAACGATGTTGCGATGATATCCCATAGATTCAATGTGGAAGGTATCGCGGTCATTAAGATATACGTAATCACGGCATTGGTTGTTACCAAAGGTAAATAAAACCCATATTTTTCAAACCATGTTGGGAAAAACTTTTTTACAATCCAAGCTTCGATTTGACTCACACCCGCCACAATCAAAACTGCACTGATAAATGATAAAAACGTTAAATCAAGCGGAATCAACAATCCATAATACACCCCATAAAAGATAAGGCCACTTAGCAAACTAACATCAACCATCACTAAGCCAACCACGAAGGCAACATCCAACTTTCTTAAATTTCTCAATAATGAAATGTCGATGAATTGAGTGAGGACAATGTTACCACCAATAAGGCCGACTAAAAAAATATTCACGATATTCATCATGGATTACCTCGAAGTCTTTGAACAAGTGCAATCCAAAGGGAGGCAAGGAGTAAGATACCAATGGCCCTTTGACTACCTTGAAAGATAGGCATCCTCAACGATTCACTTAACATTTCAAATTGAAATAGCATTTCATTGACGGAGAATGGATTGGCGAATTGAATCATGCCTAATCCTAAAAAATCTGCGAAAAGACCAATGGGTAAAACTAAGGAAGCAAATCCGATAACGGAACCAAGCGTATTCCAAAAAAGATTTGCATAAGTCTCGGTCATGACCACCGTTTCTATTCTCGCCAAAACCAAGCCACTAATCGCAATAAAAGGTAAAATTTCGCCTAAACCAACCGTCCAACCGGGTAGATAAGCAACGGCGACCATTTGGACAAACGTAGCAACACTTGCCATCACGATCATGATAAGAATCCACTTATTTTCTTCCTGAAATTGATTTTTTAGAACATACAAAATACTCGTGGATAAAAATAAGTTAAAAAACAAAGCAAGCGTCATCATCCAAGCACTCGTGAAGGATACACCACCGGCTAATAAGATAAAAATCCCTAACCCTAAAGATAGAATTAAATGTTGGGACTTCAGCGCTTCTTTAAATGCTTTCATATTAGGTTCCTATTCTAGAAGCATAATCCGCCTGAATGGCAGTTAAACTAAGCACAATCCCTCGACGCGTAAAGGTTGCACCCGTGGACACACTGACTAATTCAGCAGTCCAAGCATTGGTATCATTTAATGGTAATCCATTCATCGCATCAGGAAATTCCAATAAAGCATCGGCGCCATATCCAGTCGTCTCATTATGTTGCATCACAAGCAATTGGCGAATAATACCTTCACGTATTCCAATTTGAAATTGTAAACCCGAAGCATATCCATTCGTGTTGACTTCATAAGTCATGGCAACGATTTGATTTTCCATCCTATAAGTCCGATAACGTTGAATGCCTGCTTCCAATAATTCTCCAGTGGCAGTTTCGAATTCGCCTAACGTATAACCTGAAAAACTATTCAAGTCCAATAAGTCTAAATAAACTTGATTTTCTCGATTTTCAAGAATGGGTTGCGTGAGGAATTGCGTTACAAATAAAATAGAAAAAGCTGTAATAGCAGTCAATCCAACCGTGATAAAAGACGGAAGAGGTTTAGCCATAATATGCTCCAAGTGTATTTAAAATTGCATCAAAGATGCGAGTGAAACTTATCGTCGCTCCACTTCCAGTCGGATTGAAATTTGGATAAAGAGGTCCGGAGGCTGATAAATTTAAAACGTCTAAAACTGTCATACCAATAAAATAATCTAAAACATCTTCAAGTTCATTTTGAACGACCCCTAAGTAGGGTTGACTGGTTGCTAGAATGCCAGAAACGTCAATCCCTTGAATTTCATCATTCGTTTCATCAACATAAATGATGGTTTGGACTGTGTCTGGTTCATCACATTCATCACAAGCATAACTGGATGCTGATCCTTCTAATATGATGATATTTTCAAATGCTTGTTGCATGGCTTTTAGTAATCTTGACGTGGTTGTCGACGCGCCGGTAATGGTGAGATTTTCTGGGATATTCATCTCATCAATTTCAAGTAGCGTCTTCACATTCATGGCAAGATACTGATTCAAAATACTTTGCTTAGAAGATTGCCAAATAGAGGTGTACTCACTACTCGTGATGCCTTGAATGAGATCAAGTTTTACAATGTGGAATTCACGATCGACACCAACATCAACAATTAATTCGGTCGGATTTTCATCATATTCATGAAAATACCCAGTATAACGACCACGATATGTTGCATAAGGAATCACCACTACTTCACTTGAAGATGGTGAAGAGTTGGTTTCAGCCACTACAAGCGTGGGTAATACCGTAACCCCGACTGCAAAGACCATCAGGCCACTTAATAAAGCATACCGTTGTTTCAGGAATTGTGAAGTAAGACCAACTGTATAGTGATCAATCACTGGGGAAACTAAATTCGCGACAGCAATGCCATATACCATACCTTCTGGAAGTGAGGTTTGCGTTCTCACTAACAGGACAACGATACCCGCAATTACGCCAATCAATGATTTACCAAAGTTTGAAGTTGGGGATGTAACAGGATCCGTTAACATGAACATGCCACCAAAAAACACAGAACCTAAACTCACAAATGTAAAAGCATACCAAAGCGGATTGATTTGATGGGCAAGCGCAATCCCGAACGCACCAAACCAAACGGTAAATAAAAAGAAAACGGTAGGACGCCAATTATGAGCTTTCAAAATGGTAAGAATCGAACCTAAGATGACGATTAATAAAACAGAAGTTTCCCCTAATGCCCCAGAATAATTTCCTAAAATTAGTTGCCATAAAGAATTGACTGGCATTCCTTCAAGATTACTCGCAATCCAATTTGGGTATGTACTTGCGAAAACAGTGGTAATCGTTTGTCCAGTTTGCGATAAACTAGGCACATCTTGAATACGATCTAAGTAAGCAGTCAGTTGCCCGCCAAAAGCAAGACCCACAAAAATTCTCCCGAATGCCGCAGGGTTGAAAATGTTCATGCCAAATCCACCAAAGGTATATTTGACAAGGAGGGTGGAAAATAAATTACCTAAAATTAAAACATAATAGGGAGTACCAATCGGTAGAGTCAGTGTCAAAATTACCGCTGTTACATAAGAATAATGCTTTTTAACAAAAGTAATAAAATAAGGAATTAATCGACCATTCTGATGTTGATAACGAAGAGCTGCAACAAAAAGATCGGCAAGTAATGTCACTATCAAAGACGTCACCATCATCCCGATGCCTTTGACTGCATATTCGATTCCGTGCGTCAAACCATGAAAAGCAATTGAAAATATAAATAACCCAATTAATCCAAGCGTATAATCACGCATCGCTCGTTTAGTTTGCGCAACTGGATTTCTCAAAAATGGTCCTGGAGATGTTACAAATGTTGTCATGATGCTTTTACCAATTGTTTCGCCAATTCAATCCGGGTTTTCGTTTTCGCTAAGCGCACAGCCTCTGTGACTTCA
Source organism: Bacilli bacterium (assembly GCA_049419605.1). GTDB lineage: Bacteria > Bacillota_I > Bacilli_A > RFN20 > CAG-826 > UBA970. The sequence continues at coordinate 20,847 of JBMSKF010000009.1, read as the reverse complement.
ATTTTTGAAGGGCACACATAAGTACAAATTCCACATTCCACGCATTTCATCGCATCGAGTTTTAATAGTCTTGCGGTATTTTGACTATCCAGTGCAAGTTTGATTTCGATCGGTTGTAAATTGGCTGGGCAGTTGCTAGTACATGCCCCACATCGTAAACAAGTTTCTTCTTGAGAAGCAATGGGAGCCAGAACAGTAAATCCACCAAAATGGGGTTGAACTGAAAAACGATCATCCTTCACTGCTTTTGCTGACATAGGACCGCCAATAAATGCGGTAACTTGGTCCATTGCATATCCGCCGATTGCGTTTACAACATCCGACATTAACATACCAACCGGCACTTTCACGTTGATATCTTGATGTAGGCCAGCGCCAGAAAGAGTGAGAATTCTTTCCATGACCGGTTTGCCAAATTTTACGAGTTGATGAAGTGCAATCGCCGATGTTAAATTTGAAACGATGACTTTAGCTTCTAAAGGAAACTTATCATATTCACGATGTAAAACCGTGCGGACAAGTGTCCGTTCCCAACCCATGGGATATACATCAGGAACAGAACGAATTTCAATATGTGGAAATTGAGAAAGATAAGGTTGCAATGCTTCTTTAATCGCAATTTTAGTTTGTTTGAATGCAATGATAACCTTTTGGGCTTGGGCAGCGATTCGGAAATATTCAGAACCTTGTAAAACTTCTTCTGCATACATTTGCGCAGCTTGATAATCGGTGGATAAATAAGGTTCACATTCAACCCCATTGATTAACACATATTCGACATCTTTCGCTGATTGATATTTAAAGTAAGTTGGAAAACCTGAACCCCCTAAACCTGTCAAACCACCTTCTTTGATTTGCTGGATGATTTGGTCTCGTGTTGGTTCGATTGATAAAGGTTGTAAAGGATATTTTGCTTGATATTGATGATCATTTTCAATAACGAAATGAGGAACGGCACGTCCTACTAAAGGATGATAATAATCTTCTTTTTTAATGATTTTTCCTGAAACACTACTAAAGAAAGGGACATACATGTCCTTACGGATGCCGATGACTTGACCAACTTTGACAGCATCACCAAGCGTTACTTTTAGTTCGATATCAACACCATTCGGACCTACTAATGGAATATAAATCAATTGCTTAACTTTTTCAGGTAATTCTAAAATCGATTGATGAGAGCTCTTTTCTTTACGACCGTCTATATGAAGTGGTTTTAATGCGGTAAAAAGGTTTAAATTCATACACCCAAAGTATAAACAAAAAAAGGGGATTAGCATACCCCTTTTCTAGGAAAGAATGTATAAAAGCGTTTTCAAGCCTTGGGTGTTCTTGACTTTGCCTTAATCTTAATCATATGGCCCATTTTATCTTGTTTAGTTTTCAAATAAAATTCAGTCCGTTCATGATGGTTTAATTGAATTTTTATGCGGTCGACGATTTCGATTCCAAAACCAGATAAGGATCTGATTTTAGTAGGATTATTCGTCATGAGTTTAATTTTAGATACGCCTAAATGTTTTAGAATTTGAGCCCCGATGCCATATTCTCTTAGATCTTCAGCAAAACCTAATGCTAAGTTTGCTTCAACTGTATCTAAACCCATATCTTGAAGGGCATACGCGCGAATTTTATTAATTAAACCAATACCACGACCTTCTTGACGCATGTAGAGAAGAATGCCTCTTCCTTGTTTTTCAATTCGTTTTAGAGCCGCTTGTAATTGTTGACCACAATCACAACGTTGCGAGCCAAAGGCGTCTCCAGTCAAACATTCTGAATGCACACGCACCAACACAGGTTCATCGGTTGTCACATCACCTTTAACGAGGGCTACATGGTGTTCACCATTAAGTTTGTTGACGAATCCCACCATTTTAAACACCCCATGTTTGGTAGGCATTTCCGCAGTGGCAATGCGTTCGATATAAGATTCTTGTTGGCGACGGAAGGCAATTAAATCTGCAATCGAAAGCGCTGGGATTTCATCGGCAACTTGATTGAGTTGGTGACCCGTCAATAATCGACCTACACTGTCGCAACTAGGAATAACAATGCCAACAGGTTCTACTTTTGCTAAATAAGCTAGATCAATAATTGCTTCAAAAGGAGATGCCTTTTTTAAAGTTCCACCTAATTTAACAGGATACGTTTGATACCCGACATCAAATCTAAAATTTTCATGTGTCGCATTGGGTGAAATCAAAGTTTTGATCATCGATTCAAAGAATTGAGCATTTAAAGCATATCCCAAATCAACTGCACCTAATGTTGACATCGGAATGATAAAGTCATTATTCGTATCCTTTAAAGAATTGGTGATCGTCGCATATTTATCAAAGCCTAAAGAAAGCATCACCATACCAGGGACTGCATGGAGCATTTGCACTTTATTATGTTTGATGGCAGATTCTGCTAGTTGAGCATAATGAGCGGGTGAATCTAATTTTTCGTCATCGACAAGTAAAAGTTTTTCACCTGATTGTAACCGTTGAACGGCTTCGATAACTGACAAAAATTTAAGCATAGACTTTAAATTACCTAGCGCCCTTTCTTCGATACGACAATTATATCGTTGCCTAATTTGAAATGGTTGCTAAACGCAACATGACTTGCTTCAGATAAGTTGGCAAATCCTTGACCCTCAACCGGTGTCTTCGCATCTTTACCTCCGATAATAACGGGGGAAATTTGAGCATAAATACAATCAAAAAAACCTTCTTTGATAAAACTTTCATGAATCGTGCCACCACCTTCAACAAGGAGTGAGGCGATGTTCATCTTTTTTAAAGTTGCCATCAACCAATTTAAATCAATCGTTCTTGAAGGTGTTGGATCTAATAGCACCATGACACCTAACTTGATTAAGGCGGCTATTTTTTCTGCATGTTGATCTGCTTTGGTCACAATGATGGTGGGTGTATGCGTAGCAGATTCAACCATCGGTTCATTCAATGCTATTCGTAAATGAGAATCTAAAATAATGCGTTGAGGATTTTTACCTTGCCGATCTTTAAAGCGGGTCGTCAATAAAGGATGATCAAGTTGAACCGTATTAATACCAACGAGAATGCCATCATGACGATGACGAAGTTCATGAACAAAATCTCGGGTTAAAGGGCCAGAGATATATTTAGAATCCCCAGTGTAAGTAGCAATTTTGCCATCAAGGGACATGCCAAAACTAAGGGTAATCCAAGGTCGATTTTGAGATTGATTTTTTGAAAAATCTTTCATCTCCTTGATTAATTGTAATAATTCAGTTTCAACGATAGCATCCATATGAATTCATCATACTACTTGTGCTACATTGATAGAGATGAAACGCTCACTATTATTATTTTCCCATCAACTTCATCCTTCCTATGTGGAGCAAGCAAAGCTTAATCCGAAGACAGATGAAATTATTTTTATTGATTCAAGAGATCAATGGACAGTGTACCAATTTCATCAACAACGATTGGTCCTGCATTTTTCTGCAGTGGCCCATCGCATCGAAGAATTAAAGCAAGCTGGTTGGAAAACAAGGCTCATTGAATCCCCTTTATTTCATGAGGGTTTAAAAGGTCTTCAGCAAGTGGTGTGTTACACACCCACTAATTTTTATGAGAAGGTTTGGCTTGAACATCAAACCAACCTCATCCAACTTGAAGATCCTTTATTTTTAATCAGTGAAAAAGAATGGAAACAATATTTACCGTCCAATAAATCTTGGAAATTAGATCCACTTTATCAACAATTCAGAAAAAAGTTTTCCATTCTAATGGATGGAGACCAACCCGTTGGCAAACAGTATTCTTTCGATTCTGAAAATCGCCAAGGACCAACAAAGGGGTTAACGTTTGTCCCTCCTTTATGGTTTAAACCTGATGCTTTCACACGTTCCGCCATGCAAAAGGTTCAAAGTCAATTTTCAAATCACCCTGGAAACATCGACTCCTTTGCATACCCAGTGACACGTAAAGATGCCTTAAAAGCATTGGACCATTTCATCCATCATCGATTAGCAACTTTCGGCACGCATCAAGATGCGATGTTAGTTAACGATCCATGGATGTCCCACTCATTAGTATCTAGCTCCATCAACCTTGGTTTATTAAGCCCTATCGAAGTCATCAAAGAGGCTGAACGAGCTTATCAAAATGGCAAAGCCCCTTTAGCTGCAACCGAGGGTTTTATTAGACAAATTTTAGGTTGGCGAGAATATATTCGTGGTGTTTATCTTGTATTAGGCCCTGATTATCTTAATGTCAATCACTTTAAACACGATGCAGCTTTACCCAACTTTTATTATGATGCGAACACCAACATGGCATGTTTAAAAACTACCATTCAAGAAACAATAGACCATGGTTATAACCATCACATTCAAAGACTAATGATCTTAAGTAATTATGCCAATCTTGCAGAAGTTTCACCTCAGGAAGTTAACCGATGGTTTAACGAAATGTATATCGATTCATCGGAATGGGTTGTGGCCGCCAATGTTTTGGGAATGGGACTCCATGCAGATGGTGGAAAAATGGCAACAAAACCATACATTTCTAGTGGTGCCTACATTCATAAGATGTCAAATTATTGCGATTCATGCCCTTACCAAGTCAAATTAAAAACCGGTGAAAAAGCATGCCCTTTTAATAGTCTTTATTGGCATTACATCAATCAAAAATCTTCTAAACTTCGAAGTAATCCTAGAATGAGTATGATGGTGAAAGTTTTAGAAAAAATGTCACCAACCGAAAAAGATTTAATGATGAAACAAGCCAAAGTTCATTTAGGATCAAAGCGATGAAACAAGTCAATTTCATTTTTTTTCAACATGACTTAAGAATCCATGACCATCCCGGACTTACTGCAGCCAGTCAACATGGTTTACCGATGATAGGCATTTACCTTCTCAATCCGCTTGAATTTGAAAAAACGAAATATGGTTTTCAAAAGATGGGTCCTTACCGTCTTCAATTTCTCATTGAAAGTTTACTAAATTTAAAACACAATCTCGCTAAGTTACATATTCCATTATTAATTTTCACAAGAGGTCCTGTCTTAGCTGCGAGGCACCTTCTTCAGACATATGAAGTGGATAGTATTTTTGCGGCAATTGAACCAGGGAAAGAGGAAAACAATCTTCTTGATGAATTTCAAAAAGAACTCGGCAGTAAACATCAATTCTTTTATCATGATAAACCCTTATTATCTCCGCAACATTACCCTTGGCTCATCAGCCACTTACCAAATCGCTTTACGGATGCGCGGATGAAAATAGAATCCCAAATTCAAGTCGCGTCAATCCTTCCTACCATCCAACCTCAACATCCAATCGAAAACATAGAAGATGATCTTGAGAACCTTATCACGTTAAATCCACAAAAGCATCTCATCATCAATGGCGGTGAGGATGCAGCAATCTCCCATTTACATCAATACTTTTTTCAAGAACAACATGTGTTAACGTACAAAGAAACAAGAAATAACATGTTGAAATTTACCGATTCGAGTAAACTCTCTCCTGCCTTATCTCTTGGATTGTTATCACCAAGAACCATTTATTGGCAATTGAAAAATGTGGAAGCAACCTTAAAGAAAAATCAATCGACTTACTGGATTTGGTTTGAATTACTTTGGCGAGATTTTTTCTATTATCTCCATTTACGACATGGAGATCAATTTTTCTTTGTAGAAGGCATCATGGGTGTTCGTAAGCAATGGCAATTGAAGGCACCATATTTAGAAGCAATTCAAATTGCAAAAACTGGATACCCTCTTGTGGATGCCAACCTCTTGGAACTTTTTCAAACTGGATGGATGTCCAATCGTGGTAGACAAAATGTAGCAAGCTTCATTTCAAAAATCCTACAATTAGATTGGCGATTCGGTGCTGCTTTATTTGAACACTTCTTATTAGATTATGATGTTTCAAGTAATTATGGAAACTGGCAATATATCTCCGGTGTTGGGGTTGATCCCCGGGAAGATCGAGTTTTTAATGTGACCCTTCAGGCTAAAAAATATGACCCACAAGGTGAATATCTTAACTATTGGTTACCGAATTTATCTAAATTACCCATCCCACTTCGTTTCCAACCATGGTTAATTAATGGTTTAGAAATGGATTTGTATCAATTTGAAATTGGCAAAGATTATCCACATCGAATCGTGGTCGATTCTCGTGTGGAACTCAAAGATTAACCTTGAATTAATTGAATAAAGGCTGGTAGGAAAACAGGTAAATCTTTTGGCGTTCTTGACGTCACATAATTACCATCCACAACCACTGGAGCGTCCACATAAATCGCACCGGCATGGATAAGGTCATCCTTGATGGAAAAATAGCTCGTTAATTTTCTCCCCTTTAAGTCACAAACAGAGGCCATTAACCATGGACCATGACATATCGCGGCGATTGGTTTTTTTGCTTCTGCAAAAGCTTTTGCAAACGATACGATATCGCTAGAACGTCTCATATAATCAGGTGAAAAACCACCAGGAATAACTAAGCCAGCGTAATCACTCGGATTCGCTTCTTTAGCTGAAAGGTCACTGACTGCTGGCATGCCATGCTTACTTTTATACGTTTGTCCTTTGAGGGCCCCAATCAAATGAACGGCAAAGCCTGCTTCTTGCAAACGAAAATATGGATAATAAAGTTCATTATCATCGTAAAGATCAGCAACAAGTATAGCGATGGTTTTCATAAATTTTCCTCGTTCTTTTTAAAATAACCCAAAAGGTGTCAATTCACAATCGAATTACCTAAAGAAAAAAATCTACCTAAGTAGATTTTTCTGTTTACGTTGGTGACCCGTATGGGATTCGAACCCATGAATGCCACCGTGAAAGGGTGGTGAGTTAAGCCGCTTCTCCAACGGGCCATGGCGCCTACTGAAGGGATCGAACCTTCGACCAACCGGTTAACAGCCGGTTGCTCTACCGCTGAGCTAAGTAGGCAGCAGCGTAGATTTACGCGAAAAAAATAATAGCATAAACTTTTGCCATTATCAACGAAAAGCACCAAAATTAAGCTCCTATCAATTGAGATACTCATGTAAATCGGCTTATATGGCTTTATCTTAATTGCAAAACTCGATATTATCTCTTAAAATTGGCAAAGGAGAACCTAATGAAAACCATTCTTAACGAGTCTTTAGACCCAAGATTCAATCTCGCTTTGGAAGAATATGTTTTAAAATATCTTGATACAAACGAAGATTTTATTTTTCTTTGGCAAAATGCTAACTCTGTGATTATTGGAAGAAATCAAAATACCATTGAAGAAGTTAATGCTCAATATGTCCAACAACACCAAGTGAATGTTGTTCGCCGGATTACTGGAGGCGGTGCCGTCTATCACGATTTAGGAAACTTGAATTTCTCATTTATTACCAATACAACCAAAGATAACGTCAATAATTATCGTAAATTCACAGATCCTGTGATTCAAGCTTTACAAAGTTATGGCGTTCCTGCAGAGTTTGGAGGACGTAATGATATTCTTGTCGAAGGCATGAAAATTTCTGGAAATGCTCAAGCATTTCATAAACATCGCTTTCTACACCATGGCACCATTCTATTTAATGCAGATTTAACAATGCTAGGAAAAATTTTAAATCCAAAACCCGATAAAATTGAATCTAAAGGTATTAAATCAGTTCGTTCAAGAGTGACCAACATTCTCCCATATTTCAAGACGGTTCCTTCGATGCAAGAATTCAAGAGTAGATTGTTAGAAAAATTATTAAACACCTCAGATATTCGCCCCTTTGTCTACACATTAACGTCTAAAGATTTAGCGAAAATCGATGAATTGGTGAAAACCAAATTCTCCACATGGCAATGGAATTATGGTGAATCTCCTGCTTTTACATTAGAAAAATATGGCCGATATGAAGGGGGCGGTGTTTCCTTTCGTTTGAATGTTGAAAACGGACTGATTAAAAATGTAAAAATCTTCGGTGACTTCTTAGGAACCAAGGACATTGTGGATATTGAGCAAGCCTTATCCAATACGATATTTCAACGTGAAGCGGTAAATCAAAAACTAAGTTCTTTCAATCTGGATGAGTATTTCTTAAAAATCACAATTGATAATGTCTTAGATTGCCTATTTGCTTAGGTACAAGAAAGTAAAAAAGCCATCATGGATATGATGGCTTTTCCATTGGCATTGAATGCTTATTTAAATATGAATGGGTTTATCAATGATTCCGTGGGCAGCTTCCATCATCATTTCTGCAAGTGTCGGATGCGGATGAATCGTGTGAACGAGTTCTTCTGCAGTTGCCTCAAGATTAATTGCGAGGGATGCTTCGGTAATCATTTCCGTGGCAGATGGTGCCATGATGTGCACTCCAATGATTTCATTGTAGGGCTTAGAAACGATAATTTTCACTAAACCATCTTTCTCATTTTCACCCATTGCTTTTCCATTGGCAGCAATTGGGAATGTTGAAACTTTATAATCGATACCTTTTGTTTTGGCTTCTTGTTCTGTTACACCCACCATCGCAATTTCAGGGAACGTGTAGATCCCGCTTGGTATTGCGTGGTAATCCATTTTGGCATCTTTACCTTGAATATGATCAATGGCCACTAATCCAGCATGGGAAGCAACATGGGCTAACATAAATTTACCCGTCACGTCTCCAATGGCATATACATTTGGAATCGAGGTTTGCATATGTTCATTAACTTGAACACCATTTTTTTCCATGGTTAGATTGAGTGATGCAAAACTATTGGTATTGGGTTTCATGCCAACCGCCATCAACACTTTATCAGCTTTGATTTCAATGGTTTTACCATCTAATTCATAACTTACTGCATCCGCACCAATCGCATTAACACTAGCATTCGTAATTAATTGAATACCATCTTTGGTAATTTTCTTTTGGAATAATGTTCTTAATTCATCATCAACAGAAGCTAGGATAGTAGGTAATCTTTCAATGACCGTGACTTTTGTACCTAATGAATTAAAAATCGTAGCAAATTCTAAACCAATGACGCCACCACCAACGATGACGAGGGTTTGTGGTATAGCTTTTAAATCTAAAATTTCTTTACTCGTTAAAACAAATCCTGATTCAAATGCTTCCTTTAAACCTGGAATGGGCGGCATAATCACACTTGCCCCGGTGGCAAGGATAAGGAACTTTGTTTCATAAGTTTCTTCGCCGACTTTGACATGATTAGCGTCCAACACTTCTGCATAACCTTTAATTAAGGTAGCCCCATTTTTTTTAATTAATGAAGAAACACCACCCGTTAATCGTCGGACAACAGAGTCTTTCCGTTTAACCATTTCAGGAAAATTAGCGGTAAAGGCATCAGGTTTGACATCAATACCGTAATCTTTTGCATGCTTAAATTGTTCAAAGACCTTCGCAGATTTTAAAAGCGTCTTCGTGGGAATGCATCCCCAATTTAAACAAACGCCTCCGACATTATCTTTTTCGACGACTGCAACTTTTAATCCAAGTTGAGCGGCTTTGATCGCGGCAACATAACCACCAGGACCGCCACCAACAATTAGGACATCAAAATTTTGCATGCGTGATACCTAGCTTAAAAATAGGAAGATTTGCATTGGGTCTGATAATAGTTCTTTCACCTTCAATAAGAAGCGACCACCGTCTGCACCATCAATCACGCGATGATCAATTGTCAAAGATAAAGGTAAAACATCACGAATGACGATTTGGTCTCCTTCGACAACTGGTTTACGGTAAATACTGCCAACACCTAAGATGGCGAGTTCAGGATGCTTAATCACAGGTGTGCCGAGTTTAATTCCCGTCGTACCATAATTCGTGATCGAGAATGTTCCGTTTTGTAATTCTTCTAATTTTACTGTACGGGCTCGTGTTGCAGCACCGAGGGTTTCAATTTCCTTAGCTAAGGTCACAATTGATTTTTGGTCAGCATTTTTTACATTTGGAACAATAAGACCATCCGGTGTATCAACTGCCACGCCAATGTTAATAAAATCTTTGTAGACAATTTCTTCTGCTTCATGATCAAAAGAAGCATTGAAAATTGGATAATCTTTAATCGCCATCGTAACTGCTTTAACAATGAATGGTAAATAAGTTAATTTGATGCCTTTTTCTTCTAATTTGGCTTTTTGAGATTTACGGAATTCCACGAGTTTCGTGACATCAATTTCATCCATTAATGTGGTGGATGGAATCACTAAATTGGCCGTATTCATCGATTTGACAATCGCTTGTCTTAATTTTGAAATCTTCACGCGTTTGACACCATCTTTGGGTAATGCTGGCATCGCAACGGATTGGAATGCAAAGGTCGAAGTGGCTTGTGATGTTGAAACTGAACCGGATGATTTTGCCGCAGCTTGAATATCGGCTTTCATGATCCGACCATGTTCACCTGATCCTTTAAGTTTAGTAATGTCCACTTTTAAATCAGCAGCCATTTTACGAGCAACAGGAGTTGCCAATACTTTGCCTTTGTTTTCAACAGCGACTTCCGCGTTTTCAAAACCTTCATTAGAACTGGCAATTACTTCATTGGATACAACAACTTCACCAACAACTGCAGCGCCTTTTTCTTCAGCAGCTTGCTTCTTTACTTCTGGTTTTGGAGCTTCTTTTTTCACTTCCGCTTTTGGAGCTTCCGCGACTGGAGCTGCTGATTTTGCAGCATCATCAATGATGACAAGGGTTTCGCCGACGTGAATTGTTTGACCTACTTCAGCACCCAATTTCATAATAAAACCAGTGGCTGGGGCAGGAATTTCTGCGTTTACTTTATCGGTTTCAACCACGCATAAAACATCGCCTTCTTTAACTTTATCGCCAACTTTAAAGAACCATTTTAAAATTTGTCCTTCATGAAGGCCTTCACCAATATCCGTAAATTTAAAATCGTACATGGTTTACCTCCTTAAAATTTAAACGACATGAGTTTTTTAATTTCGTAACTGATTCTCTTCACATCTGGAATATGGTGATATTCACCACGCGCAAGAGGAACGGTGATATCAGGACTGGTGACACGGGCAGGTGCTGCTTCTAAAGATAAGAAGCAGTTTTCGGTCACGCGGGTGATAATTTCTGAGGCAACACCAAGCGTTTTAATCGCTTCTTGAACCACAATTAATCGACCGGTTTTACGAACAGATGCATAAATAGTAGGATAATCAATTGGTGCAATCGAACGAAGATCGATGAGTTCAACTCTAACACCTTCTGCTTCTAAAGCTTTGACAGCTTTAAATGTGTCATGGACCATCGCACCCCAGCTGACCACGGTAAGATTAGGATCTTTGGCAGCGTAGAAAACTTTGGCTTTACCGATTGGAATTAAATATTCATTTTCGGGAACTTCTTGTTTAAACGCGCGATAAATTTTCTTGGGTTCTAAATACACGACTGGATCCGGATCTTGGATGGCAGAGGCAAGTAATCCTTTGGCGTCATATGGTGTGGAAGGATACACAACTTTTAAACCTGGAATATGGGCAAATAAAGTTTCAATGGCTTCAGAGTGGTGTTCTAAAGCACGAATACCACCACCCATCGGTACGCGAAGCACCATTGGGACAGTGAAACGACCACGGCTACGATTACGCATACGAGCTGCGTGAACCGCAAGTTGGTTAAATCCGTTAAACATAAATCCATCAAATTGCATTTCAGCAACGGGTTTTAAACCATTAATAGCCATCCCGATTGCGGAACCAACAATTCCTGCTTCTGAAATTGGGGTATCAAAGCAGCGTAATTCGCCAAATTCTTTTTGTAGACCAGCGGTGACACGGAAGACACCACCTTCAAAACCCGCGTCTTCACCGAAGACAACGACGGTTTTGTCTTTTCTCATTTGTTCGAATAAACCAGTATTAATTGCTTGTAACAATGTCATTTCTGCCATGGTTATTTACCTGCCGTTTCTTTGACGATTTTGTTCAAATACTCTTTTTGTTCTTTGAGTTCGTCAGTTAAAGTTGCGTAAGTATGGTCAAAGACTTCATCAATTGTGACGATCGGTCCTTCTTTTTCCACTTTTTCAAATGTTGTTTTGACGAAAGCTTCTAATTCTTCGTCAAGTTTAGTTTCCTTAGCATCATCCCAAAGACCCTTTGATTCCATATAAGCTTTGAAACGAATGAGTGGATCTTTTTTCTTCCATTCTTCAACTTCTTCGTTTTTACGATAAATGGTTGGATCATCTGAAGTTGTGTGCGGACCAAGACGATACGTAAATGCTTCGATTAGCGTTGGTCCTTCACCCTTACGGGCGCGTTCAGCTGCTTCTTTTACAACTGCATACATCGCTAACACGTCGTTACCATCGACTTGAATACCTGGAACACCAACCGCCACTGCTTTTTGAGCAAGTGTTTCAGCTTTGGTCGCTTTACGGCGTGGGGTAGAAATGGCCCATTGATTGTTTTGAATAATGCCAATCATGGGTGCATCATAGGTCGCAGCAAAGTTTAAACCTTCATAGAATTCACCATGTGAGGTACCACCATCACCAATGTAAGTGACGGCAATTTGCTTGTTATTTTTTAACACTTTCGATGCATAAGCTAATCCGGATGCGTGTCCATATTGAGAACCGATTGGAATGTTGACTGGCAAAACGTTGACATCATCAGGAACGCGCGATCCACGTTCATTACCAAACCAATATAAATAAATATTTTCTAAGGGTACGTTGTGATAAAGCATCGCAGCATGTTCACGGAAAGCTGGGGAAATCCAATCATTCTTATCTAACGCAGCCATGGTACCGATTTGAGCAGCTTCTTGACCTTGCACCGGAGCAAAGGTTAACATTCTTCCTTGACGTTGATATTGAAGAGCGCGAATATCTGCAATACGCGCTAACTTCATCGTCCGATACATTTTCAAAAGTGTTTTTTCATCAATTTTGGGTTCATATTCAGGTGCAATTACCTTGCCCTTTTCATCTAAAATCGCAAACCGTTGTTTCTTTTGCGGATCGAATTTACCTAAGATCATCACAATTCTCCTTTTCTATATGCTAGTGAAATCTTTTTTTGCTAGCATACAAAATATACTCAAAATCCTTTTGAATAGCAATAGTTTTAGTAAAACAATCAACTCTGTGAAAACATTAATTCATGAAAGCGTTTTCGCAACCATAAATATTGAGTTGGAGTATAAGTTTAGAAGTTTATATAATAGATGCATGATTATTTTAACTGGACCTTCAGCAAGCGGAAAAACTGAGATTGCCAAGATACTCCTTTTTAAATACGGAATTAAAAAAGTAATCACGCATACTACTCGGCCTATTCGACCCACTGAAATCCCTGAAATTGATTATCATTTTGTTTCTGAAGATAATTTTAATACCATGAAAGCCCAAGAAGGTTTTATTGAAACCACCCTTTATAATGGTTTCCAATATGGAACTTCAAAGTTAGAAGTTGGGGATCAGAAAGTACTCATCGTTGATGCAAATGGATTGGATGCTTTTGTAAAATTGAACAACCCTCGATTCGTAACCTTTTTTATTCAAGCCAATGAAATTACAAGAATCAATCGGATGATTATCCGGGGTCAAGATCTTGAATTTGCTAAGAAAAGACTCGCCTTTGATGTCATCAATTTCAATCGCAAAACAATGCCTAGAATTGACTACGAAATCGATAACGAAACGGTAACGATTGAAGATGCTAGCGATAGAATTTATCAACTCTATCAACAACACTTAAAAGAAAAAACATCTAGTTCTCACTAGATGTTTTTCTTAGACTTAAATTAAATTTAAGCTGCTTCTTCGAATTTCGCTTCTTGTGATAAGAAGGTGGAGACAGTGTTTAACATAATACCGTATACAACTTTAGACGTGACGTCTGCGATTGTATAAAGAACTTGTTGAGACACAACCACGAAGGAATCGATACCGACACCAAAGAGTGCTGGCATGATGTAGGCCACTGGATAAATGGTCCATGTAATATAGAACCATGGCTTGATGAATTTGAAGACACCAACAAGCTTGCTGCTCTTAATGTTCTTTGCACCTTCATCGATAACTTTGGTCATGGTAATTAAGATAAAGACGTAGAAAACGGTTGAGATAACACCCCAAACGATCCACCATAATTCATTACCCGCAACAAAGTCAGTTCTTCCTGGTTCATAGAATTGGCCGATATAACCTGTCACGATCATGAGCATGCCATAAAGCGTGAAGTCATACCAATATTTACGGAAGGCTTTTCCGGAAATTAATGCAACGAACAAGATTTGAGTTAATAGATTAGGAACATCGATGAGCCAGTTTAAGTAACGGAAACCATTAGAGAAAGTTCCATTCGATACATAAACGCCATTCACGAGTTCATAGGCTGCAACCCAGCTTTGTTGTTGAGCGAACAATAAGAGTAAAGCAGAAATGGAAACGACAACGGATAGAACATTCGACATGCGGAACTTCGGATGATTTTGACGAATCGTCAACCAGAAGTACAGCAATCCGGCTGCCATCACAGCATAGCCGAGCGTGAGGATATGGGAAACAAGTTCGAATTCCCATATTTGTAAAGTAATATCTGACATAAGGTCCTCCTTTATTACTTTCTAAACCTTATCTTAAAAGAAAATGGTAGCGCTTACAAGCAATATGATTACTGATTTTATGACCTAACGCTAATTAATGGTTTAAAGTTGAAAAATCAATGATTTCATCGGCAATATGGTCCGCATCAGCCCGATGGTGTGTCACCAGCAATACAGTCATATTAAGCTGTTTAAACAGAGGTTTAAGTTCTTGCCGAATTCTTTGAGCAAGGTTCGGATCAAGGTTTGAAAAGGGTTCATCCATTAATAATAAGGTTGGTTTAGGTGCAAGGGCACGGGCAATCGCAACGCGTTGCATTTGTCCTCCAGATAATTGGTGAGGATAGGAAAACGCAACATCCCCTAAAGAAAAAATCTTTAACCATTGATCAATTTCTTTTTGTTTGGCTTGTTGATTATGTTTTAAACCAAATCCAATATTTTGACGAACCGTGAGGTGTGGAAATAATGCATAGTCTTGGAAAACAACTCCAATACCTCTTGCTTGAGGCGTTAAGATTTGTTTCTCATCAACAAACGTTTTTTGTGCAAACGAGATGACCCCTTTAGTTGGTTTAAGGGTACCGATTAACAATTGAATTAAAGTTGATTTTCCACAACCACTGACACCAGTTAGGGCAACGATTTGACCTTGTTTAATGTGAAGAGAAAGGTTCTCAATTAATGGTTGAGTGGACTTATATCGAAAATAAAGTTGCTGAATATTAAGACTCATACGTATTAACCTTTAACATCATATCACTGGCGAAGGTCACCGCTGAAGCAGTTAAAATAATCAACGTTAATGCCATCGGACTCGCTAGATTGATTTGTTCATCGCCGGCATATTGGTAAAGGTACGTTGCCAAGGTTTGAAAATTAAAAGGTCTTAAAATTAAAGTTAAAGGTAATTCTTTAAATAAATCAACCATGACAATCAATGCGGCAGCAAGCACACCATGACTTATTAATGGTAAGTCGATTGCAAATAAAGTTTTTAAATAACCTTTATTGAGCGCATGACTTGCCGTGGTATATTTCATGCCGATTTTATGATAAGTTCCTTCAATGATATTGCTGCCTACTGCAAAAAACCTTAAAACGAGTGCAAGAATTAATAAAGTCAAAGATCCAGATATCAACATGGTATTAGTCTGAAATATATTGGCAACAAAACGATCAAAAGGGACCCACATTAAAATCATTCCTACGGCGATGACTGCACCTGGAAGCGCATACCCTAAAGTGAGAATTCTCTGAATCCATTTCTTCCATGGTTTTGGCATCAATCGCTGAAAATTAATGATCATCAGCGATAAGACTAAAATCATGAGAGTTGGATAAAAGGCCATGATCACCGTTGAAAATAAACCATCCCAAAATTGTCGCTGATACACATTTACAGGAACATCTGGCATCCACATTAATAACTGCCGAATAGGAATGATTAAAGCCATTAAAATCGTGAATGAAGCTATCCCATAAAACCACCAAGCGGTTGATTGAGGTAATGGGCTTTTCATCAAAGGTTTAATTTGGGTTGTGGAATAACTATATTTAAAAGATTTTCTCAAACTTGTTTCGATCCAGAGGATGACCACGATAAACATAATCAATTGAATAGAAAAGCGAACCGCAGTGTTAAGGTCGTTGCCATTAAACCAAGCTTGGAAAATGGTGGTTGCATAGACTCTTAATCCAAAATATTGAACAAGACCATAATCATTTAAAACTTCCATTGCAACAAGAACCATAGATCCAATCAACGCTGGTCTTAATAAAGGAAAAATAATCTTCCAAAACATCGATATTCGGCTAGCGCCTAAACTTTGGGCAGAAGCAAACATGGTTTGGGGTTGTTTACTTAAAAAGGAGCGAATTGCTAAGTAAATGTAAGGATACAACGTCAATGAAAAAAGAATAATGGCCCCAGGTAAATTTGTGATCACGATATAAGGCTGGTACCAAGAACCGCTCATCAAATCAACATAGATATAACCAATTAAGTAAGTCGGAATTGCAAGTGGTAGCACCAAGACAATATCCCAAAGTCTTGCAAAAGGTATACGATAAAAACTCATCCAATATGCTAATGACACACCGATGCATGAACTTAATAGTAAGGTTCCTATCACTAAGATTAAACTTTGAAATAAAACGTCAGGAAACCAGTGAGCCTGCATCCAGGTCCACATGGGTCCAGTTTCAGAAAAAAGTGGAGGAATAAATTGAAATAAAAATATTGAAACAAAAGATAAAGCAATGATGGTAACGAACGTAAAGGGATTGAAAATCCTTTTTTGCATTACTGCCATCCTGCCTCAACCATCATTTGAAAAGCTTGCTGACTTCGTGTTGCTAAAACAGACAAAGGTACATCCTGTTCAATAAATGGCCCCCATGAAGATAACAAGGGGTGAGGCTCAACACCAATCCGTGCAGGATATTCAAAATTTGCATCCGCAAAAATTCTTTGTGCGTTCACGGATAACATAAATTCAACAAGTCGTTTTGCGTGTTCAGAACGTTGACTATATCTAGTTAAACCCATACCTGAGATATTTATATGGGTGCCAAATGAAGTTTGATTGGGAAAAAATACCTCTAATGCATTCGCGACTGCAACTTCTGAGGGATCTTCTGAGTACAACATTTTTCCAAAATAATACGAGTTCATGATTGCCACTTCGGCAACCCCATTGAAGACTGCCTTGGCTTGATCACGATCATTGCCAACGGGATGTTTACTTTGGGTCAGTGGATCTCGGATTGCAAAATTATGAACAAGACTTTCCACCCACTGTTGAGTTTGAATTTCACCGATTTCCTCAATCATTGCCGCGACCATAGACTGATTATAAACATGACTAGAACTTCTAACCGCAATTTTTTCAAACCATTGCGTATTCCCTAAGTCTTCATAGGTGGAAAGAGACGCAACATTCGTCACCTCTGGATTAAAAACTAAAATTCTTGCACGTTTTGTCAATGCAATCCATTGCTGATCATCATCCTGCATATAGTCTGGTACGAGATCCAAAAACGATTCTTCTCCAAAGGATTGTAGTAAATTTTTAGATTTCGCTCGACCCAATCGACCAGCGTCAGTTAAGAAAACTAGATCTGCAACGGTTGAAGATCCTTCAGTTTCTAATCGTGTCAATAACGGGTCGGCATCCAGCTTAACAACGTTGACTTGGATGCCAGTTTCTTCCGTAAAAGCATCATACAGGTTTTGATCAACATCATAATGGCGATCCGTATATAAATTAAGATAAGGTCCTGAATTTTGACAACCACTCAATATCGTGAGGATAAAGGGCACGATCCCTAAATAATTCGACTTCATCATCTATCTCCACGAAACTTTGAAAGTTTCTATTATGAAAATTATATCAAAGTTAGTTAAAAAATACCTTCTTGTTCAGCCCAATCAATAAACTCATCATAACCCATTCGTTTATCGTAAACTTTATCTTCTGTTAAATAAATAATGCGATTGGCAACCGTGGCAAGTAACTCATGATCATGACTGGTAAATAAGATGACACCTTTATAATTCATCATACCCTTATTCAATGCGGTAATCGCTTCTAAATCAAGGTGGTTTGTGGGTTCATCCATCAGGAGCACATTGCCAGCAGTTAACATCATTCGGGCAAACATACATCTTACTTTTTCACCACCCGATAAAACAGTCACGGGTTTTAATGCTTCTTCTCCAGAAAATAACATGCGACCTAACCAACCTCTTAAATAAGACTCAGTTTGGTCTTTAGAGTAAGGTCTTAACCAATCCACCAAATGCATTCTTTCTTTAAAGAACTCACTATTGTCTTGAGGTAAATAAGTCGGTGTAACTGTGATCCCCCATTTAAAAGTTCCTTCTTCTTGGGTTTTCGTTCCTAATAAGATCTCAAACAAGGTGGTAATACGTTGAGAACTATCTGATAAGATTGCAATTTTTTCTCCACGATGAATTGATAAATTAAGCGTGGGAATTAAACCCGGCTTTTTAAACCCTTGAAAACTTAGAACATCCTGCCCTAAATCTTTTTCAAATTTAAAATCAATAAATGGATATCGTCTAGACGAAGGTTTTAAATCTTCAAGTGTGATTTTTTCAAGTTCTTTTTTTCGAGAAGTTGCTTGTTTACTTTTACTTGCATTGGCAGAAAATCGCGCAATAAACTCTTGAAGTTCTTTCATGCGATTTTCTTTCTTTGCGTTTTCATCTTTAGATTGTTTCAATACCAATTGACTTGATTCGTACCAAAAATCATAATTCCCTACAAACATACTGATTTTACCGTAATCCACATCGAGAATTCTTGTACAAACTTTATTCAAGAAATGTCGGTCATGGGAAACAATAATCACAGTGTTTTCAAAATTAAATAAAAAGTTTTCTAGCCAGTGCGAGGCAACTGCATCTAAGTTATTGGTCGGTTCATCTAAAATTAAGATGTCAGGATTGCCAAATAAAGCTTGGGCTAATAGGACCTTAACTTTTAGTTTACTATCGAGATCCTTCATCAATACATCTTGTTTATTTTCTTTAATGCCAAGTGCGTTCAATAAACTTCTAGCATTCGCTTCTGACTCATAACCACCAAGCTCTGCATATTCACTCTCCATATCTGCAGCCTTAATACCATCTTTTTCATCAAAGTCAGGTTTAGCGTATAAAGCATCAAGTTCAGCACGAAGTAATTTAATTTTCGGAAAACCAAGCATGACCGTATCCACAGCAGTATAAGCATTGAATGCGTTTTGATCTTGTTTTAAAATCGACATTCTTTCTTTTTTATCACGAAAAACTTCACCTGCAGTGGGTTCAATTTCTCCAGATAAAATCTTGAGAAAGGTGGATTTTCCAGCACCATTGGCACCAATAATCCCATAACAATTTCCTTTCGTAAATGAAAGCGATACATCTTTAAATAAAATTCGCCCACCAAATTGTAGCGATACATTTCCTACTTCTAACATCTCAACGTCCTCCGAGCTTTTCTAAATATTTTCCAACATCATAAGTTAGTTTGGCACTGCCTTTACTAAAATGAGGTTTTAATTTCAATTTTTTGGGGAAACCAAAGCTTTCTCCTGGACCATTTGGACCAATAAAACTACCGTTTACAACATATGGGTTACCACATGCATAGGTTAAACTTAAGGCTCCTGATTCAGCAGAATGACTGGTTAAGGAAATGAATCCATTGATGAGTTTTTGTAACCAACTGGGTAAGGAACGGACAATATTTGTGGCAGCAATGCCAGGATGCACCAATATGGAAGAAATATGGTCAAGGACAGGAAAATCAAATAAGTTTAAATTCATTTGAAAAACATGATGTAGCATGGCAATGGCAAGTTTGCTATTGGCATACTGTCTCATTCTTGGTAATTTTGCATTCAGTAGACCTTGAATATTGGTAAGTCTTGCTTTGTAAGATGAGTAGGACCCAACGAATACTAATCTTAAATCCGAATTTTTTTGATCAAGAAATCCAAGCAATTCTCTCAACAAATAATAAACATTAAAGAAGTTAACTCCCGTTGTAAGGGGAAATCCCTCTTTTGTTTTAAGTTTCGCTTGAGGCATGATAATACCTGCATTCAGTAACAGAATGTCAATTTTTGCGTGTTGGGTTTTAATGAGTTTAACAAATGAATCAATCGTTTCAAATGAACTTTGGTCATAAGGAATGATTGTTAATTTAGCATTGGGAATCTCTTTTAGGATGGCTAACTTAGCTTCCTCAGCAGATTTTAAATTTCGGCACGCCATCAAGATATGACCGCCGCGATACGCTAATTGTTTCGCAGCAAAAAAACCTAAGCCACTATTTGCACCTGTGACTAGGATGGTTTTATTCGATAAATCAGCAATGTTTTGGTTTAGCCAAGCAGTATATTTCATAAATGATACCGCAAAATTTTACCACATTTATCGTTAAAGTTTAATCGATATCACTTAAATCCTCTTGGGTTTCTGGTAAGGTAATCTTAATTTTCTCAACTGTAAATTTTTCTACTTCTAAAACCTCAATTTGAAATTCTTGTAAGGTAAATTGATCCCCAACTTTAGCAAATTTTCCAAGGTGTGAAAGAACCCATCCGCTTACCGTGGCATAATCAGAGGTTTCAACATAAGGTAAATTCAGTTCTTTATAGAGAATTTCAATATTTAAACTACCTTCAACAAGATAAACTTGATCACTTTGTTTGATAATTGGCGGCAAAATATCATCGGTTTCATCCCAAATTTCACCAACAATTTCTT
>JBMSKF010000008.1:0-56433 GCA_049419605.1 Bacilli bacterium | reverse complement strand
CTTTGAATTAATGGGGTCATGACTTCTCCCATGGTTTCGATACCTAGGGTTAATGGCGTAACATCCAATAACACGACATCTTTGACGTCTCCAGAAATTACGGCCCCTTGAATGGCAGCACCCACTGAGACGGCTTCATCAGGATTCACCGAGAAGTTGAGGTTTTTATTCAACATTTTTTTAACGAGATCTTGAACAGCAGGCATACGAATAGAACCACCAACCATTAAGACTTCATCAATATCATTCGCCGTTAATTTAGCGTCTGCTAAAGCTTTGCGAATAGGTTCTTCGGTGCGCTTTAATAAGGTTTTGGTCATATCTTGGAATTTAGCACGGCTTAATTTGCCTTCGAAGTTAATGGGACCATTGGCATTTTGACCCACGAATGGTAACGAAATTGTCGTTTCCATCATCGAAGATAATTCAATCTTAGCTTTTTCAGCAGCGTCTTTGAATCGTTGTAAAGCCATTTTGTCATTAAGCGTTACATTAAATTGCGCTTTAATTTGCTCTTGAATCCATTTCACAACTTCTAAATCCCAGTCATCACCACCCAAGCGATTATCACCTGCAGTCGAAATGACTTCAAAAGTACCGTCGCCAATTTCTAAGATTGAAACGTCGAAGGTACCACCACCTAAATCGTAAACAAGAATCTTTCCGGATTTTTTACTTTCTAGACCATATGCTAATGCAGAAGCAGTCGGTTCATTAATAATTCGTACTACTTCTAATCCCGCGATTTGGCCAGCATCTTTTGTTGCTTGTCTTTGAGCATCGTTAAAATATGCAGGAACAGTGATAACTGCTTTTTGGATCGATTGTCCTAATGAATCTTCTGCGTATTTTTTCATGTAAGCAAGAATTTTTGCAGAAATTTCTTGAGGTGTAAAAGATTTATTTAATGCTTTAATGGTGACTTTTTGATCGGTTCCCATTAAACGTTTAATGGATAATACCGTGTCTGGATTGATGACAGCTTGTCTTTTTGCTGCATCACCAATGATTTCTTCACCATTTGCTTTAAAAGCCACAGCAGATGGGGTCGTGTTCTTACCTTCTGGATTAGGAATTACTTTAACTTTACCGTCAGCTTGGACATAAGACACTACGGAATTCGTGGTTCCTAAATCGATTCCAATAATAATTTCTTTTTTTGCCATAATATTTCTCCTTTTTATGCGGCTAATTTGCCGTTATCTTTCGTATCGTTTGGCGTATCAGATTGTTGCTTCTTTTCTGGTTCTTTTGAAACAATCACAAGCGTTTGTTTGACAACTCGATCATGAAGTTTGAATCCTGGTGATAGGATCTTAAGAACACGATTCGGCGGACCTTCATGGACTTCAGATTCTAATGCATGCATCGTCATCACATCAAATGCATCATGTACCTTAACTGGAATTTCTTTAACACCTTCATCTGCTAAAGCTTGATTGATTTGGTTATAAATGTATTCAAAGCCAATTAAGTAATTTTTAAGTTTTGGATCATCAACAGGATTTTTTAAGGCGATATGGAATGATTCTAGCGCTGGTAGCAATTTATCAACAAAACCTTCTGCACGGTATCTTAATGCCTCAGAAAAGGATTTATCTTGACTCTTCCTTAAGTTGTCCATATCAGCAAAAACCATGGCGTATTTATTCTTTAAGGCATAGATTTCTGCTTCCGCGGCTTTTAGTTTTTCTTCAACTGTTAATTCTTTTGATCCAGCCGCTTCTTGATTGGTTTGTGTTGACTGAGTTTTTTCTTTTTCTAAATCATCTTTTTCTTGTTTCATTTTTCTTTACCTTCCACCTTTGATTTATCATTTAACTTTTCAAAATACTTTTCTAACATCTCCGTCACATATTCAAGTGCCGATAGGGCGCGATCATAATCCATTCTCGTTGGCCCTACTAAGGCAATCCGACTTTCTTTTTCACCAGGCATTTTTAATTTACTTGAAACAATCGATACGTCTTGGTCCTGTTCTTGACTACCAATATTAATTGCGACATTTCCACTTGTTTTTGACATTTGATTGATTAGCTTGGGTGATTCAAGTAAGGTGAGAATCTTTCTTAATTTATCGCCATCATGGGCAAACTCAGGTTGATTGAAAAGTGAATCTTTGCCATAAAGTTTTAAGCGTTCCCCAGCAAAATTTAAAAACGCTTGAGTGAAGGCTTGATAGACGACATCATGTTCGGCAATATAATCTTCTAGAATAGGTTTAATTGCTTCCATTTTTTCAGACAATTCAGATACAGGTGTTCCGCGTAGACGTTTATTAATGAGATTCATGCAATCTGCTAAGGAATCTTTTTCTATGTTCTTTGGCAAAACAAAGGTTTTATTTTCAACATATCCAGAATCAGTGATGAAAACAACCGTGGCAGAATTGTTTTCTAAAGGGGTTACTTGGATACTCATGAGCTTTTCTTGTTGAGCATTGGGTCCTAAAACAACAGAAGCTAACTTAGTCATATTCGAAAGAATTTCAGAACTCTTTTGAATGATTTCTGTCACCGATTGTGCTTTTTGTGACAGAATGACTTGTAATTGTTGTTTAATTCTTTCATCCACGCTCTTATTACGGAGATGATTAACATAATATTGATACCCTTTACTCGATGGAATTCTTCCTGAAGAGGTATGGGTTTTTTCAAGTAATCCAGCGTTTTCTAAGGCAAGCATTTCGTTACGAATGGTTGCCGAGGAAAAATTAAGATCGTAGTTTTGAATGAGTGTTTGTGAACCCACGGGTAAAGCGGTTTTAATGAAATGTTCAACGATATGCTTGAGGATTAAATCTCGTCTAGATAATTCCATGTTAACCTCCTTAGCATTCAAAGTTCTTGAGTGCTAAAAATATTATAACAAGGTTTTTGGCACTGTCAATTATTAAGTGCTAAATTAGATCTTTGGTAAGTTTTAATACGACATAATCGAGTAATAACATGCCTTCGAAGCTTAGCTTAATTTGATCTTTTTCAATCAAGATTAATTTTTTTTCTAGTAAAGATGGTAAGGTGTTTGCAAATAAAGTATGAAATTCAATATTAAAGAATTGCTTAAATTCACTTAATGAAAAACCATCTTGTAAGCGAAAATTTAACATGATGTGTTCAAATCGTTTCATATTTTCATCAATGCGCTCTTCTTGGTCTCGATACATTCCTTGTAGGTACTTCGTCATGTTTTTCGTGTTGGTGTAACGAATTCCTTGAAAATAACCACTTGCCCCTAAACCTGTGCCGATGTATTCTTGGTTTTTCCAATAGGTCATGTTGTGTTTAGATCTTTGGTGATGACGAGCAAAATTACTAACTTCATATCGCTCGTACCCATGAGCAGTAAGGGTTTGATAGATCATTTCATAATGGTGGCGAGAAACTTCATCCGTGACTGGTTTTAATTTTTGAATACCAAAAACCGTATTGGGATGAATGGTTAATGCATAGGTGGAGATATGATTCACATCAAGCGATAAGAAATGATGAAGGTCTGCTTTAAGGTCTTCATCTGCTACTTTGGGTAAATCATAAATTAAATCGACATTAATTGATTGAAACCCAATATTTTTAGCTAATTGAATGGTGCTAACAATATCTTGATGATCGTGATGGCGATTTAAAAATACCAAGGCATCTTTTTTGAAAGTTTGGACACCAAAAGATAAGCGATTGACACCGGCGTTTTTTAATATTTGTAATTTTGAAGGTGTCGTTGATTCAACATTACATTCAACGGTCCATTCACAATCTTTTGCGGCAAAGGGCTTTACGCCTTGGCAAAGGATTTCTAAATCTTGATCCGATAAAGCAGTCGGCGTTCCCCCACCAAAAAATATGGTGTCATATTGGTGAAAACCATATTGATTGATTTCTTTTAACAGCAAATCAACATACATCCGAGTTTGTTTCGGATTCGTTAACATTTTTGTGAAATCACAATAATGGCAGATGTGGTCGCAATAAGGAATATGAACGTATAAAGATTTAGGATGAAGATTTCTTTCGATTACTTGCATTCTTTTTGCCAACTGATTTCGTCTTCGTTGTTGTAGACTTTGTTTTATTTGTAGGGTTTTTGTTTTCAGTTAAAGGCTCCGCTAATGGGACTAAAACTCGATCAAGTTCTTCTTTCACTGCCTTTTTGGGATCAACCTTAGCATCCTCAATGGTTGATGGCCAGATAAGTTTTCTTAACCAGCTTGCAATTAATGCGATGATAGAAAAAATAATTAATAATAAGATAATCGTGACGATACCGTTATTAAAGAAACCAGTGAACATTAGATTAATCATGATTGACTCCTTTGAGGTCTACCGTTGTATAGACATATTTATTTTTATATTTCTCTTTACGATAATACCCTAATTTCACTAAATGTTCCATCGAAGTTCGTGCTGTTTCATATGCACAGTCTAGCAACTTTTTATATTGCGCAAGTGTGTAGTATTTTCCCAAAGAATGATGTCGGGAATAAAAGTAGGCTTCTCCTTTTTTCATACTTGGGTGCGTCTCTAATAAATGTTTTTGTAGTCGATTTGCTTCAACTTCACCAACTGTGTAATCGCTGACCGCAAAGGGTGCAGTTTCATTAGGTAAAGGTGCAGGTAAAGGAATATTTACTGTTGGAGTATTGGTCGATTTTTGTTCTTGAATCAATTGTTGTTTTTGAATGTTGACAAGTTGATCCAATAATTGATCAATACTGGCATGCATAAAAGGGAGAATAAAATCTAGTAAATAGGTGATATCACCCGATCGTTGCACTTCTAACATCCGTTTTTCATATTCTTCGTTTTCCATCATTTGTTCGATATTTAAGTAGCAAGGAACAGATTCATAGTCACTATGAACGAGTATATTTTTGAATAATAAATAACTGATTTCGTCGTTAAACACTTCAAATGGTTTGATGTAGTCAAGATAATAAAGAGCAATGGTCGCCACGATAATCGGGGAGAGTGTTAATTGTTTGACCGTGTTTAATAATGCTTGCATCATCGGTTCAATCATCGGATAAGGAGCGGCTTCATAAACCCTTGCCACTAAACTTCGTGGGCGATTTGTTAAATCCTTTTCACGATAAAACATATTCAACTCTTTCGTGTTAGTTAACAACATTAAAAGCTCGCCCATTAAATCTTCATCTAATTTACTTTGACGACGATTGGCAATTAACTTTAATGCTTGATAATAAGCATTTACGGATAATAACTCTGCTTTTCTTTCCACGGTTTTTTCTTCAAGAATATAGGTTAAATTTCTTTCTGCTGTTGAAGCACCATATTGCTTACCAATACTGGTAAGAATTGGGAAAAATAATTTTTGAAACTGGGTTGGTAACTGATTTTGGATTTGATGAAAATTAAATAAGCTTACCGCTTTTGACATTTTTCGATCAAAGGCGATTGATTTTTCCAACAAGGATGGTGTTAAAACAATTTGTAATGGTTGTTTATCCATCGCTTGCAAAGGTAAAATTCTAGCAAAGGTTGAGCGGTACTGAATGATGGTTCCCCAAAGGGCATCCACGACCGCAGTTCCAAGTTGTTTTGCTACATCTTGTTTAGTGGCATAATGGTCATCCGTGAATCGGATTGCTAAATCATTGATTGGCATAATTACTGGTTAAAAATATACCACAATATTACTAAAAATAGTAGAAAATTAGTAGCTATTTTTTATCACTAATCGTCGATAGATAAAACCGACATGAAGGCTTCTTGAGGAACTTCGACAGAACCGATATTTTTCATTCGTTTCTTACCTTCTTTTTGCTTATCAAGAAGTTTACGTTTTCGCGAGATATCACCGCCATAACATTTTGCCAATACATCTTTGCGGACTGCTTTGATATCGGTTCGGGCAATCACTTTACCATTGATCGCGGCTTGCACTGGGATTTCAAATTGTTGTCTAGGAATGATTTCCTTTAATTTTTCAACGATAAAACTACCTCGAGCATAGGCTGAAGGTTTATGGACGATTGTGGATAAGGCATCAATCGTTTCTCCATTCAATAAAATATCCATCTTCGCTAAGTTACCTACTTTATAGTCAGAAAGTTGATAATCAAAAGAGGCATAACCTTTTGATAAACTCTTGAGTTTATCAAAAAAATTATAAACAATTTCTGCGAGTGGAATTTCATAATGTAAGGTCATTCGGGTTTCATCGATATATTCTAATTCGTTATAAATTCCCCGTCGGTTTTGGCATAATTCCATTAACACACCGACGTATTCTTTTGGTGTTGTGATGGTTGCTTTTACGTAAGGTTCGGCAATTTCCTTAATTAAGGTTAAATGAGGTAGTTTATTGGGGTTGTCTAACAAAATCATCTCTCCGCTGTGCAAGTGAACGTGATAAACCACGCTCGGTGCAGTCAAGATTAAATTGAGATTATATTCCCGTTCTAATCGTTCTTGAATCACATCCATGTGGAGTAAACCTAAAAATCCACAACGATAACCAAAGCCTAAAGCTTGTGAAGTTTCAGGTTCAAATTTTAAACTTGCATCACTCAAAGAAAGCTTACTTAATGCATCTTTTAGATCCGTATATTCTTTGCCATCGACAGGAAATAAACCGCAGAAAACCATTGGGTTCAAATCACGGTAACCAGGTAATGGATTAGTAGCAGGATTATCTCTTAAAGTAATCGTTTCACCCGAACGAACGTCTTTGATTTCTTTAATTTGGGCAGCGAGATACCCTACTTCACCAGAGGCCAATTCGTTCCGTTTTTCTTGTTGAGGTCTAAAGATGCCTAATTCCGTGACGAGATAAACATGGCCTGATGCCATTAACTTGATATAGTCTCCTACTTTAACATGACCCTCTTTAATTCTAATTAAAGCGACAACTCCTCGATAAGAATCATAAAATGAATCAAAGATGAGAGCTTTTAGTGGAGCATCATAAGCACCTTCTGGATGTGGAATTTCTTGAATGATTTTTTCTAAAACTTCTAAGACGTTCTTGCCTGTTTTGCCACTGATTTCAAGGGCATCTTCTGCATCAAGGCCTATTCTTTTTTTAATTTCAGCTTTTACCTTGACTGGATCCGATTGGGGTAAATCAACTTTATTAATCAACGGGATAATCCAAAGATTATTATCGACTGCTAAGTAAACATTCGCTAAGGTTTGAGCTTCAACTCCTTGGGAAGCATCGACCACTAATAAAGCCCCTTCACAGGCAGCCAGGGAACGAGATACTTCATAAGTAAAATCAACGTGTCCTGGGGTATCTATCAGGTTAAATGTGTATTCTTGACCATCTTTGGCTTTGTATTGGAGAGTAACCGTGGTGAGTTTAATCGTAATGCCACGTTCCCTTTCTAAATCCATTGAATCAAGAAGTTGATCTTTCATCTCCCGCTTACTAACAGCCCCGGTCAATTCCAAAATACGATCTGCAAGGGTGGATTTCCCATGGTCAATGTGAGCAATAATAGAGAAATTTCTAATTTTTTTAATGTCGTATGCCATAAATCACGTCTTTATCATACCGATAAAATGGGTTATTTGCTACTAATCTTTACTAAAGAATGTTGCAAGCGAATCTTCAAGTTCATCAGGATTGTGGACAACTTCATATTGTGGATATCGATCTTGAATTGCTTGGTAATCTTCGCGAAGAAATCTTTCATCAATCAATAAAGCTACTCCACGATCAGTCTCCGTACGAATCACCCTACCCATCGCTTGTAACACTTTATTAATCGCTGGATAAACATATCCAAAGGTAAATCCATCCCTGCCTTTACTTTGATGGTAATTTGTTATTAAATCTCTTGCGAATGAAAGTTGAGGTAATCCAACACTGACAATACCAACCCCAATTAATCGATCGCCCACTAAGTCAATTCCCTCAGAAAAAACACCACCTAAAACCGCTAAACCTACAGTGGTTTGCTGAGGTTGATAAGTAAATTGGTTTAAAAAGTCTTCCCGAGCTTCAAGTGTCATATCTTTGGTTTGAACTAACAACTTTGTATCGCCTTTGAATTGTAAATGTTGTTGTACTGCTTTCAAATAAGGATAAGAAGGAAAAAAGATGAGATAATTTCCAATCTTATTTTCGATAAGTTTTTCGATATACAGCGCAACTTCAAGGTATGTTTTTTCCCTTGTCTTTAATGTTGTAGATACCTTACTTGCAATCACGACTTTAAATTGTTTTTTTTCAAATGGAGATGCTAGTGAAATACGAGGGTCTTGTTCAGAGGCCCCTAGCATGGGTAAAAAATAATCCATTGGAGTTAACGTCGCTGAAAAAAAGACGACCGCGTGCAGTCGATTGGTAATCGCTTGTAAATAACTTGATGCGTCCAAACATTCAAATTTGAGAAATCGTTCTCCATTTTCAATTGCACACCAATCCCGATAATGATCGCCAATTAATTCCCTTAAACGATAAAAACGTAGGATTTTAAAGTAACTATCCATGGCCTCATCACTTAAAGATTTTCGCTTGGTTCGCATTTCAAGTTGGGCTTCTGTGATAAATTTATCCAATTGATTAATGAATGGCGCTTCAACATCGATTTGCCTTGGATCTTTACAATCCTTCATCAATTGATTCCACTGTTTACTCATGCGCTTGACACGATTTTTGAAGGCGATGGAACTGCCTTTTTTGGTTGCTTTTTCAAGTTTTTGAAAGACTGAGTCTTGTAACATTGCAGAGTACATATCTCGACTACGTTCAACTAGATTATGCGCTTCATCAATCAGGACTGCATAGGGATAACGGACATCTTCAAAAAATCTGCGAAGGTAGGCATTTGGATCAAAGAGATAATTATAATCCGCAATCACAACATCAACATATAACGATAAATCTAAGCTTAATTCAAAGGGTTCGATTTTATGTTTTTCGGCGAGGGATTGAATTGTATCAGGGGTGAATGCTTGATAGGTTGAGAGGCCTTCTAATAAGACATCCTTAATTTTGTCATAGTAACCTCTAGCATATAAACAATCATCAGGATTGATTTTACCTTTGGGACAAAAACTGATTTTTTCTTTTGCGGTAATGACCACATAACGAATAGGAATTCCTTGTGACCGTAATCGCTCTAAAGCTTCAACTGCTGCCATTTTCCCTGAATTCTTAGCCGTAAAATAAAAAACCTTTTCATGATGAGTAAATAATCCCTTGATCATTGGAAATAAAGTCGACATCGTTTTTCCAATACCCGTAGGAGCTTCTACAAATAAGCGACCACCTTTTTGTGAAACACCATAGACATATTTAGCGAGTTCCCTTTGCCCTTTACGAAAGGTTTTAAAGGGAAATTTTAAATTCGGAAGTGATGTTTTTAACGCATGTTGTTGTTGAATTATCGTTTGATAAAATTGTCCATATTCATCAATCACTGCTTGAATATCTTGTTGCGCTTCTTCCATGGTAAAATCGTAAACCTGATCATACCGATCGTCGTTAACTTGACTTAAATAGATTAATTTGACTTGAATTTTTTTGAGATGATGGAGTGAGGCGTACATATGACCATAAAACAAGGCTTGCATCATATGCCAAGTTTCATGTTGTTGATGGAAGGTTTTCAAATCTGCAATGGTAGTTTTTATTTCTTCAATGACCACGGTATCCTTTAATTCATATAATCCATCAGCCTTGCCGCTAATGATAAAACGTAAGTCTTGAAAGGCATATTCACGTTGTAGCGACATTTCTCGATGATACCCAGGTATGTTGATACTTTGTTGATATTGTTGATGCATATCGGTACCGGTTTGCATCGTAGAACGATTAAAGATGCGATTATCTAAATCGCCTGTTCTTAATACAAAATCAACAATGTCATGGACGGATAGAAATAAATCCATGTTAAGTAAGTTTTTGACCGACTAACTGATGATGCCCATTACCAAAAACGGTGCCAAGCATTTTTCCTTTCCCTTCTAATTGCACCGACAATAATTGAAGGACACCACCCTTGACTTGAAGGTGAAAACCTTCATGATCAGCCTTCAAAATGGTGCCGATAGGTTGGCCTTGAGTGGAATTGAATTGGGTCGCATGGAACACTTTAAGTTTTTTATTTTGGAGGAAAAAATAACCACCGGGATTATCAGCAAGCCCTTTTATCCAACCTAATAAGTGATCGATGGATAAAGACAAATTAAGGTGCTCATCTTCTTTTTTAATGAGCGGTGCAAAGGTAACCTCTTTTTCATTTTGATAAATTGGTGACAACTCTCCCCGAAATAATCGCGGTAAAACTTGTAAGGCAAATTGTGAAGTAAATCCTGAAAATCGTTGCAAGAGTGAAGTGTAATGATCATCAGGTAGAATTGACATTTTTTTCATCGCATAAATTGGACCAGCATCCATTGCCATCACCATTTTCATCAATGTCATTCCGGTTTCTTTTTCTTGGTTAATCAAAACATAACGAATGGGTGACGCTCCACGATACTTTGGTAATAGACTTCCATGGAAATTGAAAGCACCAAATCTAGGTTTATCTAACACAATCTGAGGAACGATTTGACCATAGGCAAGCGTCAAAATAAAATCGATATCTAAGGTGTTTAAAAATTGATGATCATCTTTAATTTTTTCTGGTTGAAAAACTGGAATTTGATGATTTTCTGCCCAAATTTTAGTTGGAGGTTTTGTGGCGAGTTGATTACGACCCGTCACCGTATCGGGTTGACATACTAACCCCACAATTTTATAACCTTCTTGATGGATGGTTTGAAAAACATCTCGAGCAAGCTCGGGTGTTCCCATCAATAAGAGATTCATTTGTTTTATATCTTTCATGTAGGTTGAACCAATAATGCCCTGATTGGTAGTGCATCCACTTCAGGGATGGATAATGGTAATGCAATCATTTGATACTGACCCGCGGGGACACCTTTTAATCGTAATCCCTCTATAATCAAAATTCCTGCGTTCATGAGCAAATGATGCGTTTCATGGTGCGGTTGATCTCGTTCAATGCCAAGACTATCAATCCCGATACCAGAAAGTTTTTGTTCAACACAAAAAGCAGCGCCATCTTTCGTTAAGTAAGGAAATTGAGGTAAGAAAGTAGATGATTCGCTACTTAAAGTTTTAAATAAAATAAATTCATTTGCTTTTAACTTTTGTGCATGTAGAAAGTTTGCATCTATCAAGGTGGTTTGACCACAATCAATGACGCGAACCATCGTTAATAACGTTTCTGGTTTAAAATTTGTGGCCGTTGCCCCTTCTGCCTGCATATGCTTGGGAAAATCCATATGTGTACCTGTATGCAAATTCATTTCAAGGCTCGTTTCAAAACTACCACCTTTGGATAATTGATCGTTAGCCTTCAGCACAGGTTGTTTTTCTGGTTTGTTTTTGTAAACCATCATTCCCGGATAAATGGGCATAGAAATATCAATATATTTCATCTTTAACTATCCTTTTATCAAATCTTGATTAGATTGATATTTGATTGGCAGAATGGGATTTTGTTTGATGATGTCGATGAGGGCCCATGTGGCAAGGATTTCATTATTCGAAGGAAATAAAGTTTGATTTCCTTGAATTAAATCGGAAAAAATCGTTGAATAGGCATCATGTTTTGCAAATGGATGTTGGTGTAATGCAGTAAGGTGTTGTTGGATTGGTTTCGGTAAAATGGAATACCAATCATTTGAAAACTCTACTTGAACCTGGGGTGAAATATGGAACGTCAAGGTTCCACCGGACCGCCAATGAATCACAATTCTTGTTTTCTTTTCATCCAGTTTTTTGCCGGTTTGAATGATCATGGACGTTCCTTGCCAACGAGGTAATGTTGAGGATATGGGTAATGAGACATAGGTTTCCGTGATTGAAGATGGATTCACATTGAGCTCTTGTAAATACCCTTCATATTGTCCAAAAACAGTATTCGTTAAATCCGGTACTAGACTTTCAAGAAATTTAATTTTTGCAAGTTGAATCGCATCCACATCATCTATTCGTGTGGGTAGATCCATGAATAATAAAGCAAGGGTTTCCAATAAATGACTTTGCACCATGTCTTTAAGGGCTCCTGTGACATCGTAAAATTTACCACGCGATAAAATACTAACGGTTTCATGGGCTAGGATTTCTACACGTAAAATGTTATCTCCTTGCCAGTATTTTTCCATGCCAACGGTTGCCCATTGCATGCGTAATTTAATAAGTTGTTGGATTAAAGGTTTTGCTAAATAATGATCAACCCGATATATTTGTTTTTCAATTAAAGATTCATGGAGTAATTGATTGAGCACTTCTGCGGTGCTTCTATTTTCACCAAATGGTTTTTCATAAGCACAACGGTGCTTTATATTTTGTTTTTGAATTAGTTGATGCTGAGATAAATTTTCAGTAATCACATGAAACATCGTTGGTGGGGTTGCAAGATAGAAAAATCGACCTTCATAAGGACTGAGAATAGGTTGAAGTTGACGATATTCTTTTGATTCGGTCGCTTGCATGTAAACATACTGAAACAAGGGTAAAATTGCTTGAATGGAAGGTAGATCTAATCCACGATCTAACCCATATTGTAAATAAGATTCAAGCGTGGAACCTTGACGACCAATCAAAACAATTTTCTTTAATAAATTCGGTTGTCTTTTTAATAATTCAGCGAGAGCAGGAAGAAGTTTTTGATAGGTTAAGTCACCAGTAGATCCAAAAAGAACTAAAACGTTATTTTCGGACATGATGTCCCCCAAACATATAACGCATACCATTTAAAATTCTTCGAGCAAAGTCACCTTGATTCCGACTTTCAAATCGGGCAAATAATGCATTGGATAAAACAGGAGCAGGCACACCTAAGTCAACCGCAGCATTGACGGTCCAACGTCCTTCACCTGAATCCGAGACGCCGCCAACAAATTGATTTAGAGCGCCATCTTTTTTCAAGACTTCTGCAGTGAGATCTAATAACCAAGAACCGATCACAGAACCTCGTCTCCATAACTCAGCGACTTCTGGAACATTGATCGTGTATTGGTAATTTTCTGGATCTGACATCGGGGCAACTTCAGCATCACCTTTATTTATAAAAGAGCTCCCTAAATTTGCTTGTTTTAAAATATTAAAACCTTCTGCATAAGCTTGCATAATGCCATATTCAATTCCATTGTGAACCATTTTTACAAAATGACCTGCACCAGCAGGACCACAATGTAACCAACCATGTTCAGCAGGTGTTTCAGGGGTTTCAGGGAGGAGTCGAGGTGCCCCTTCAATATGGGGTGATAAGGTTTCAAAAATTGGTGCACAAAAATCGACGGCAGCTTTATCACCACCGACCATCAAGCAATAACCACGATCTAAACCATAGACCCCACCTGAAGTTCCACAATCTAAGTAATCAATTCCTTTGGTTTTTAAGAATAAAGCTCGCCGGCGAGAATCCTTGAAATTCGAATTGCCATGATCAATCAAAATGTCGCCAGGACTTAGTAAAGGAAGTAAGGCTTGGATGGTTTCTTCAACAGTTTGGGCGGGCACAACGAGTTGAAAAATTCCTCTTTTTTGATTCGCTTTTACAACCTTGACTAAACTAGGTAAATCAACGGAAGCGTGAGAAATATATCCTAATTTTTCTTGTTCTTTTAGTTTATCAATCGATGTTCGATAACCATACGTTTTAAATCCTTTTTGAATTAAACGTCTGGACATATTTTCGCCCATTCTACCTAAGCCGATAATTCCTACATGTAACATATTGATATGCTCCTTAACTTCATTATTTTAGCACGATTACATGGTTTCAAAAGCACGAGATGCCTCTAAAAAATCTCTAAATACTTCATCGATATCATAAGTTGAACGCGTTAACAAATGTAAAGAGGTTGCACTGTCTAATCCAGTAAATATTCTTTGATTAATGTTGATGCCGATACCTAAAATTACATAAGCAAACGATTGATCCATTTGTTTCGTTTCAATTAGCATTCCCGCAATTTTTTTCCCATCTACTAAGATATCATTTGGTAATTTATGGGTTGCTTGAATGCCGTATGCTTTGAAAAACGAAATACAAAGTGAAATGGCTATTTTTTCAATGGATTGGACTTGAAGCGGAGATTTAATGTCTTTAAATAAAAACGACACGAGAAGATTTTCATTTGGATTACTAATCCATTGGCGAGATAATTGACCTCGGCCAGCAGTTTGATATCTTGCTCTAACCACAGTGAAGTGGGGTAAGTCTTGGTGATGTATTTTTAGATAATTATTCGTAGAATCGATTGAATCAAACGTGATGACATGCATGTCTTAACCTACCGCTACAGAAAATTTAGCCATACATACAAGTTGATCGCTTACATATGCTTCGCCTTCAAAAAAGAAAAATCCTACTTTTGCGTTGAGGAATTTGACATGAAGTTTTAAGGTATCACCAGGAACGACTCGCTTCTTAAATTTAACCTCTTGAATCGAAGAAAAATATCCAATTTTACCTTGGTATTGAGGTGCGGTTAAAATACAAATGGCTCCAGTTTGGGCAAAGGCTTCAACCATTAAGACCCCTGGAAAGACGGGGTTATTTGGGAAATGGCCTGGCACCCAAAATTCATTGTGAGCAACATCTTTTTCTGACGTTGTCGTGACTAAAGGTTCATTGTCGATGACGCGATCGATAAGAATAAAAGGTTCTCGATGCGGGATAATTGTCTTAATTTGATCTAAGTTATATTTCATGTTTATTTTTTAAAAATTAAAGCGGCATTTTGGCCACCAAAACCTAAATTAATATTTAATGCATATTGAACTTTTCTTTTTACAGGTTGCCCTAACGTGTAATTTAAATCACAATCAGGTCCTAACTCTGAAGTTGTGATGGTTGGGGGTACGGTTTGATTGACTAATGCTAATATACAGGCAATCGATTCTACCGCACCTGTTGCCCCTAGCATGTGGCCCGTCATACCTTTGGTACTCGATACATTCAATTGGTATGCGTGAGGTCCAAATACTTTCTTGATCCCTAAGGTTTCAATCCGATCATTTAATGGCGTAGAAGTTCCATGAGCATTGATGTAATCAACATCTTGAGGTTGTATATTTGCATCCTTCAAGGCTAATTCCATACACTTACTAATGCCTTCTGCTGTTTCATCAGGTGCAGTCACATGGAACGCATCAGAGGTTGAACCGTAACCTACTAACTCAGCATAAATTTTTGCGCCACGTGCTTTTGCGTGTTCGTATTCTTCTAAAATTAAAACACCCGCGCCTTCTCCCATCACGAAGCCAGATCGTTTTTTATCGAAGGGCATACTCGCTTGTGCTGGATTATCACCACTATGAAGGGCTCTCATGACTGCAAAACCTGCAATCCCTAAAGCGTTGATGGACGATTCTGAACCACCAGCAAATGCCACATCTAAGTACCCATCGCGTATATAGCGAAAGGCTTCACCAATTGAATTGGTGCTTGCAGAACATGCCGTGACAACTGGTAAATTGGGGCCTTTTGCCTTGAACCGCATGGAAATATTCCCACCCACTAAGTTGATAATGGCATTAGTGATAAAGTGTGGAGATACCCGATCAAGGCCACGAGAAGTTGCCACTTGGGATTCCGCCCAAATGGAATTTAAACCACCGATACCGGAAGTGACAAAAGTTCCAAATCGATAAGGATCAACCGAATTTACATTTAATTGAGCATCTTCATATGCTTCACTTGCTGCCATAATCCCGAGAACAATCACACGATCTAATTTGGCAGCACTTCGTTCGTCTAGATATTTACTAGGATCTAAGTGTTTAATTTCTGCAGCAACCTTAACTTTACTAGTTGCAGTATCAAATAAAGAAATCATGCCAATACCATTAACGCCTTGCATCATGTTTTGCCACATCGTGGAAACATTATTTCCAATCGGGGTTACGGCACCTAAACCAGTGATGACAACTCTTTTTTTCATGAATTTATCCTCCTAATACATGGTCATACCACCATCAACTACAAACGTTTGACCGGTGATATATTGTGCTTTATTCGACGCTAAAAAACTAACCATATAGGCAATGTCTTCCGGTGTACCAAAGCGTTTAAGTGGAATCATACCTGTGGCAGTTTCTTTAATTTGTGGAGATAATTTGGCAGTCATGTTCGTTTCAATAAATCCAGGCGCAACCACATTTACGGTTAAATTTCTTGAAGCCATTTCTCTAGCGAGCGTTTTAGTTAAGCCAATTACACCAGCTTTCGCAGCAGCATAATTTGCTTGACCTACATTGCCCATCATTCCTGCAACTGAGGCTATATTAATAATTCGTCCATTACCTGATTGCATGAGTGGTTTTAAAGCAAATTTACACATTGCCCAAACCCCTTTGAGGTTGGTTTCGATAACGCGGTCAAATTGAGCTTCCGTCATTCGCAGCATCAATGTATCATCCGTGATTCCTGCATTATTGACAAGAACATCAAGACGTTGATAGGTTTCAATTGTTTTTTGAATAAGTTTTTCTGCTTCGCTAACTTTACTTAAATTAGCTTGAACCGCGAGCGCTTGGCCACCATTAGTTTGAATTTGTTGAACGAGTTCTTGTGCAGCTTGTGCCGATGAATTGTAGTTAACCACCACAACATAGCCATCTTGAGCAAGTTGAAGACTAATGGCTAGGCCAATTCCAGTCGCTCCCCCTGTTACAATCGCTACTTTTTTGTTTTCGTTCATGCCATTAACTCCTTTACCATTGGTACATCTTGAAGACCGTTATATGAGCTCACTTTAGCATCTGGGAGTATTTTTTTCACTAAACCAGCAAGGACGGTTCCTGGACCAATTTCTAAAAAAGTATCAATGTGTTGTGTTGCCAAATAGCGAATAGAAGCTTCAAATTGAACAGATGATTGAATTTGTTGGGTAAGGAAATGTGGAAGGTCCGCTAGTTGTGGTAGTGGTTTACCTGTCCAATTAAAAATCATAGGTATTTGACTAGGTTGAAATTCAATCCCTTGAAGAGCGATCGATAGATCGCGACCTGCATCTGCCATTAAGGGAGAATGAAATGCCCCTGAAACATTTAAAGGAATTGCTCGTTTTGCCCCTTGTGCAGTTGCCATTGCCATTACTTCTTTAACGGCAAGCGCATGACCTGATATAACCAATTGTCCGGGGCTATTGTAATTGGCAATGATCACTTGATGATTTGTTTTATTCACTTGTAAACAAATGGAATCAAGAACCTCTGACGATAATCCTAATATTGCAGCCATACTTCCAGGATTTGAAAGACTTGCTTTTGCCATAGCATTTGCCCGAACTTGAATTAAGCGTAATGTGTTTGCTAAATCAAGGTGTCCAGCAAGATGCAAAGCAGTATATTCGCCTAGAGAAAAACCAATCATATACGAAGGTGTAATAGGAAAGGAGTGTTGTAATTGTTGATAATAGAGTAATGAAGTGGCTAATAATGAAGGTTGAGTAAATTCAGTTTGATTGATACCTGCGGTTTGTCCATTTAATATACTTTTTAAATCAAAGGATAAATGCTGTTGGATTTGATTAAAATATTGCGCTAATGAAGGTGTTTCTTGAAGAGCAGATAAACCCATTCCAACCGATTGTGCCCCTTGACCTGCAAATAAAATGGCAAATCGTTTCATATATTGATTAATGCTCCACCCCAAGTTAATCCTGCGCCAAAACCAACCAGCATCAATTTATCCCCAGGTTGTAAGGGAGTGGAAGCAACATATTCATCAAGCGCAATGGGAATCGATGCTGCAGAAGTATTGCCATAATGTTCTAAGTTTAAGAAAAACTTATTTAACGGTAACTTCTTAAGTTCTGCAACCCCTTCAACAATCCGATAATTTGCTTGATGAGGAATAATTTTTGTAATCATATCAAGGCGGCTACCATCTAGTTCTAACAGGCGGTTGATGGATTTTTCAATGGCGTTAATCGCAAACTTAAATACTCTTCGACCTTGCATTCTTAATACTTCTTTTACCGACAAAACGTCTTCCATATCACCTTCAGAGGCGGTATAGAAAGAAACCGTTTGTTGGGGTTGACCTCGACCTACCAATAAAGCACCCGCACCATCTCCAAATAAAATACATGTATTTCGGTCTGTATAATCCATGATTTTTGTTAAACTTTCTGCACCAATTACAAGAATATTACGATATTTAGGACTATTTAATAATGCTGCTGCCACTTGCAATGCATAGACAAAACCAGTGCATGCTGCATTAATATCAAAGCAAGTAATATCACGATGATTTAAACCTAAACGAGCTTGAACGACTGCAGCCATACTAGGTGAAGCAAAATCTGAGGTAATGGTAGCCACAATGATGGCATCGATCATTTCCTTATCAAACTTTGCTTTTTCAATTGCATTTAATGCTGCTTGATAAGCTAAATCTGCCGTTGTTTCCCCTTCAACTTTATGGCGAGTCTTAATGCCTGTATGAGATACAATCCATTCATCAGTGGTATCGACCATTTTTTCTAAGTCAGCATTCGTAATAAGTCCTTTTGGAACATATTTTCCAGTGCCAATGAGTTTGATGGTTAATTTATTTTCCATGAGTTTTCTCCAATGTTTGTTCTTCGAAAACGCCAAACGTTCTAAATTTCTTTTCTCGATTCTTAAGTAAAGTCGTTGGGGATAGCTTTAATAATTGTTTAAGGTGTTTTTGTAATAAGATGCGAAGTTGAGAAAGGGTAAATTGAACATCTTCATGAAATCCAGTTTTTACTTCTGGAACAATGGCATCAATAATGCCGAACGATAATAAATCATCGGCAGTGAGTTTCATTAATGCAGCAGCTGCTTTTGCTTTCGTTGAATCTTTAAATAGAATTGAGGCAAATCCTTCTGGTGAAATGATAGAATAGACACTATTTTCAAGCATTAATAAAGTGTCAGTAACCCCAATTGCCAACGCGCCTCCCGATCCACCTTCAGAGAGAACAACACCAATCATCGGAGTTTGAATCGCGATCATTTCAAATAAATTAAAAGCTATCGCTTGGGCTTGGCCTCGTTCTTCTGCACCAATCCCGGGATAGGCTCCTGGTGTGTCAATGATTAACACAATAGGGCGATGAAATTTTTCAGCTTGTTTCATTAACCGTAATGCTTTTCGGTAACCTTCAGGGTGAGGCATCCCGAAGTTTCTAGCTATTTTTTCATCTGTGGTCGATCCTTTTTCTTGGGCAATTACGGTGATCGGTTGACCCATAAACGTTGCCAAGCCGCCAATCAAAGAACTATCATCTCCAAATTGCCTGTCGCCGTGAAGTTCGATGAAATCAGGAAATAATTGCTTAATTAAAAAACTTGCAGTTGGTCTTTTAGGATGACGAGCAAGTCTTACTTTTTCCCAAATTTTTTCTTCTTGATTACTCACGTGTTGGTTCTCCGTTTATGCCATGAAATCTTAATATCTGAATTAAAGTTTGCTTTAATTGCTTACGTTCTACGACCAGATCAACTTGACCATGTTTTAATTGAAACGCGGCAGTTTGAAAGCCTTCTGGAAGGTCTTGTTGAATCGTTTGCTTGATAACACGCGCACCAGCAAAACCAATTAAGGCACCATGTTCTGCAACAATTACATCACCTAAAGAAGCATAACTAGCCGCAACACCACCCGTCGTTGGATGCGTTAAAACTGAAATGAATAAGCCTCCAAGTTGATCAAACTTTTTCAATGCGGCTGAGGTCTTAACCATTTGCATCAAGGATAAAATACCTTCTTGCATTCGTGCACCACCACTTGCTGAAAAAATAATCAATGGAAGACGTTCTTTACCAGCGAATTCTATTAAACGGGTGATTTTTTCACCTACAACCGATCCCATTGAGCCCATCATGAAAAAGGAATCGAGGACACCGATGGCAACTGGTAAACCTTGCAAGAGTCCACGACCAGAAATAAAGGCCTCTGCATGACCAGTACTTTTTTTTGAAATCGCTAATTTTTGATCATATTCAGGCATCGAAAGTGGATTTTTCGAAGTTAAACTAGCATCGATTTCAGTAAACGATTTGTCATCCACCACTAATTGAATGCGATCCTTCGCATTCAGGCGAAAATGAAATTGGCAATGAGGACAAACTGATAAATTTTCAACCAATGCTTTTTGATAAATGGCAGAGTGACATTGTTCACATTCGATAAATAGCCCGTCAGGAATATCAATTTGATTCTTTGGAATGGGTTTTTCCGCAACTTTTAAAAAGGTGCGAAGTTTAGGTTTTTGTTTTGCAAAAATATCACTCATGCATATCCTTAATTCGTTCAAGGAACCTTCCCACAAACCCAGTATCTACATTACCCGAAACAAATTCTTGGGTATGGAGAATTGAATAATGAAATTCAATGTTGGTGGTAATTCCATCAACCATAAATTGTTCTAAAGCAACTAGCATTTTACGAATTGCTTCTTTTCTTGTTGGGGCATGAACAATTAGCTTTGCAATCATAGAATCATAATATGGAGGTACTTCATAACCAGGATAAATATGGGTATCAATGCGAACCCCATTTCCTCCAGGCATGATAAGTTGGGTAATTTTTCCAGGAGCTGGTCTAAAATTGGCTTTAACATCTTCAGCATTAATACGGCATTCGATGGCATGACCGGATATTTTAATTTGCTTTTGGGTGAAAGGTAACTTTTTCCCCATGGCAATCTTCACTTGTTCTTTAACGAGATCAATGCCTGTAATGAATTCAGTGACAGGATGTTCAACTTGAATTCGAGTGTTCATTTCTATGAAGTAGAAATTGAGGTTTTTATCAACTAAAAATTCAATCGTGCCTGCATTAACATAGCCAACCGCTTTTGCTAATTTAACCGCAGCATCTCCCATTTTACGTCGCAATCGATCATCAACAACGGGAGAAGGTCCTTCCTCAACCATTTTTTGATTACGTCGTTGTAATGAACAATCTCTTTCACCTAAATAAACACACGACCCATGACTATCGCAGAGGATTTGGATTTCAATATGCCGAGGATTTTCAATATACTTTTCAACATAAAGGTTTTTATCGCCAAAGCTTGCTTCAGCTTCCATGGAGGTGCGGTCAAAAACATCTCTAAATTCTTTTTCAGAACGAATGATGGAAATACCTCTTCCTCCTCCGCCTGATGTCGCTTTAATCATCACGGGAAAACCAACTTTTTTAGCAACTTTCAATCCTTCTTCGAGATTTTCCACAATCCCTTCAGAACCTTCAATAACAGGAACACCAGCTTTACGAGCAATTGCTTTTGCAGATGCCTTATCTCCGATTTGACGAATGGCATTTGCTGAAGGACCGACAAATTTAATGCCACAACTTGCTACAATTTCAGCAAATTGTTCATTCTCAGATAAAAAACCATAACCAGGATGAATCATGGTTGCCCCAGTTGCGACTGCAGCAGAAATGACACTATTGATATTTAGATAACTGTTTTTAGATCTAGGTTCGCCAATACAAATAGATTCATCGGCTAATTTGACCGCCATCGTATCTCGATCTGCCGTTGAATAGACGGCGACCGTTGGAATTGAAAGTTCTTTACAGGCCCTAATAACCCGCACGGCAATCTCCCCGCGGTTTGCGACGAGAAGTTTTTCTGCCATATTTACTCCTGGGGTCTTATCGAAATAACGACTTGGTTGAAACCAACCACGTCACCATTCTTACAATTAATTTTTTCAACCACACCAGAATATGGAGAGGCAATTTCATTCATAATTTTCATTGCTTCAACAATACAAACGGTTTGGCCCTTGTTCACACGTTGACCAATTTTAACGAATGGTTCA
The DNA here is from genome assembly GCA_049419605.1 of Bacilli bacterium. Classification (GTDB taxonomy): domain Bacteria; phylum Bacillota_I; class Bacilli_A; order RFN20; family CAG-826; genus UBA970. Next base: position 34,626 of record JBMSKF010000008.1, on the reverse strand, counting down.
GCTGTTGGTGAACTCGCAGCATAATAAGTGCCTACTAATGGAGAAGTTACATCCTTTAATAAGATGTCCTCTGTTGGTTTATTGGCAACATTAGTTTGAGATTTAGGATTAACATTAGGAGGAAGGATTTTTGGTTCGTTAGTAACAGTGTTTTTAGATTCTATTGGGGCGGATTCTTTTAATTTTGATAAAGAAAGCTTAAAAGTCCCGTCCTCAATCGACATTGTCGTTAATTTTGAAGACTCAAAAAATTTAATGAGATCTTGGACCTTTTTGAAATCCATATTTATGACTTAACTTTTGGGGTTATAAAGTTAACAATATCGCCGATAGTTTTTAATTTTTGTGCTTCATCATCAGCAATCTTGACATTAAAAGTGTCTTCTAATTCCATAATTAATTCGACTGCATCCAATGAATCCACATTTAAGTCTTCTCTTAAACGGGTAGCAGCATTAACATTTTCTGGTTGAACTTTAAATTTTTTTGCAACAACTTCTCGGATTTTTTCTAAAACCATAGCAAGGTCTCCTTTAATAGTATGAAACTATGTTATCACTCCGCTTAATTATGTCAAGTATTCACAAAATTTTAATATCTCACGATAAAAATATTAAGGAAAACGAATAAATCTTTCTGTGATTCTTAAATTATGCTAAAATATTCAATGAAAAGAGGTCCATATGGCTAATATTAAGTCTCAAACCAAACGAATCGAAACTAACCGCAAAGCGGAAGATCACAATTTTACTTTTAAAGCGAGTATGAGAACTGCAATGAAGAAAACTAAAGCTTTACTTGCAAAAAAAGACCTTGCTGGTGCTAAATTGGCACTTAATCAAGCAATTAAGTTAATTGATAAATCAGTTGCCCATGGCATTCAAAAGTCACAAACCGCTGCAAGACAAAAATCAAGATTGATGACTTATTTTAATCAACAAGCAAAGACATTAGCTTAATCTTTTTGGTTAACTTTAACCATTATTTGTTGTAAAATTAATTAATGAAAACTAAATTTATTTCCCCTTCAAAAGATGGTTATTTTATGCCTTCGGAGTTTTCAGCTCACGATGGCACCTTGATGTTAATGCCTTTTCGGCCCGACGTTTGGCGTAACCAGGCAAAGGAAGCTCAAGAAGTTTTCCTTAAAATCGCAAAAGAAATTGCTAAATTTGAACCGGTTATGATAGGAGTTCATCCTACAATATGGGGATTATTCGAGAAAAGTAAAATAAAGAACATTTCTTTTTTTCAAATTGAGTATGATGATGCATGGATTCGAGACACTGGTCCTACTTTTTTAAAAAACAAATTTGGTCAATTTAGGACAATTGATTGGAAGTTTAATGCATATGGTGGTAAAGATTTTGGTCTTTATTCACCATGGGACCTCGATGATGCCCTCGCGTCAAAAATATCTACAAAATACCAACTAGATAGCTATCGAACGGATGATTTCATCATGGAGGGTGGCGCTATTCATGTCGACGGTGAAGGTCTAGTCATGGCAACTGAATACAATCTCCTTCATAAAGGTAGAAATCCTAAATTATCCAAAAAACAAATCGAAACAAAGCTACTTGATATGCTTGGTGCTAAAAAGATGATTTGGTTACCTCGAGGAATTTATAACGATGAGACGAAAGAGCATGTGGATAATGTTGCGACTTTTATTGGTCCTGGACATGTGCTAGTTGCCGAATCTGTTGATCCACGCGATGCTCAACAACCTCTATCTCAAGCAACTTTGCTAGCATTAAAATCTCAAACTAATTTGGATGGAAAACCTTTAAAAATTACCACAGTTGTGATGCCTAAAGCCATTCATCGTACCTATTTTGAATCTGCCGGATTATCGCCTACTGCTTCAAGTAAAAATCGGCCCATGAATGAAAGATTGGCTGCTTCCTACCTTAACCTTTACTTCGTCAATGGTGGGGTAATTGTTCCAAAATTTAATCAAAAAACTGATGAAATCGCGTTTCAACAAATCAAAGAAGCCTTACCCGGAAGAAAAGTCATTATGATTGATTCTAAAGAAGTATTGTTGGGTGGAGGCAATATTCATTGTATAACCCAACAAATTCCTAAAGGGGTCTTATAACGATGCGAAAAGTCAATGTAAGCGCCATTCAAATGGCAATGTCAGAATCAAAGGAAAAAAATATTGAAGTCGCGACGGAACTTGTTAATCAAGCAGCTAAAAGCGGCGCTAATATCATCTTATTACCCGAACTTTTTATGGGTAAATATTTTTGCCAAGTGGAAAATTATGACCATTTTTCCTTAGCTAAGCCATTTGAACATAATTCGGATTTACAATATTTTCAAAATCTAGCAAAGAATTTACAAGTTGTTCTTCCTATTTCCTACTTCGAACGTGCAAATAATGTTTTTTATAACTCAATTGCAATTATTGACGCCGATGGTAGCATACTCGGGCAATATCGTAAAATGCATATTCCAACTGGTGAATCTTACCAAGAAAAATTTTATTTTACACCTGGTGATACTCCCTTACAGGTGTTTAAGACTCAATACGCAAATCTTGGAGTTGCGATATGCTGGGACCAATGGTTCCCCGAAGTTGCAAGAATTTTAGCCCTAGAAGGTGCTGAATTACTTCTTTATCCTACTGCAATTGGATCTGAACCCACTTTACCAGTAGATTCCCAACCCCATTGGCAACACACCATGATGGGACATGCTGCCGCCAATCTCACGCCGTTAATTGCATCTAACCGGATTGGAAAAGAATCTTACGGGGCACATAGTATGACATTTTATGGGACAAGTTTTATCGCCAATTATGACGGTGCCATTTTACAGCAAATGGATCGACTCAAAACTGGCTTTGTTCAACAAACCTTTGATTTAGATGCCATCGATAAAATGCGTTATTCGTGGGGTGTCTTCCGAGATCGTAGACCGAATATGTATCAACGATTACTTAAGAAATAGCTTTGTAAAATTAACTAACCACCAACTAAGGCCCTCAGTCTTGTCTTGTCGACCTTGTTTAATACGTTGATCTAATTGATCGAGACTTTTTAAAATAAGATTAATTCTCTTTAAAGGGAATCTTTTTTTTGCTTGTGACATTAGGCGAACTCTAAATTCATGGATTTTTAATAATTGACCGATTTTATAAGTATCAAACCCTTGATCTAATAAATAAGCAACCTTTGCATACAATTGGAAATGCTTTCCTAACATACTAATTAAGACGTTGGGTTCAATCTGGAGTACCATAAAATCTTGATAAATTTTTAAAGCTGCTTGCAGGTTTTCTGCCATGATTTGATTGGTTAATTCAAAAACATTATCTTCTAAATTAGGTTTTACCAATATGTTGACAGTTTTCTCATCAATCGATGATCCAAAGACCATCAACTTTTGAATTTCTTGGTAAAGTCTATCGATATCTGGGTAAGTGGCATCCACGAGTTGATGGAGGGCCTTAGGTTGAATGGATGCACCACTTCCCTTTATCCATGCTTGTGCTAAACCGAGGGTTTGATCTAATGAAGGGATTTCTAAATGTAACCATTGATGATGTTTTATGATTAATTTAGATAAAGTTAATCGCTCATCAATTTCACCTTGATAAAGGAAAATTATATCGAGGTCAGGGTTCGGTTGTTTGAGTAAATTTTCAAGAAGTTCATCCTCTTCTTTCTTGGAATTGGATTGCCGACTACTGGATTTACCAAAAAATGAGCCTTGAGATATTATCGTGGTCTTCTTTTCAGACCATAAACTAGGTTGAATTAGGTCGGGTAACCAAGAAGATATTGGCATGGTGGAGGCATCAATTTTTTCAATCGTGATAGATGAAGGTCGTTGTTGAAGTTGGGATTGTACTTTCTGATTTAATAATTGAAATGAAGGGGAGCTAATTAATAAAATCATAATTATATTTTACACGTTTGATAACGAATTGTCCCCTCATTATCCGTTCGTCTGATCGGGATGTTCAATGAGGTAATTCTATTGAGTACGTCATGATGTGGATGCCCATATCGATTGCCTCCACCTACAGAAATGACCACCTCTTTGGGTCTAATTTGATTCAACCATGAAGTTGAAGTCGACGTATTCGAACCATGATGGCCAATTCTTAAGATGTTTGCAGTTAAATTTGGATAATAGTTCTGAATAAGGATTTCTGTTTCAAATGTAGCATCCCCCATAATTAACCATTGGCAGTCATGCTGTTGGATGCCTAATACTAAAGAACGTTCATTATCATCTTTTAAGTGTTCATGAAATTGTTGATAATTTTTTACCAAGAGGTCTCCGACTTTAATTGTATTGAAGGGTTCCTTGATCACTTCATCTACACGAAATAACGATAATAACGATAACAATCCTCCATCATGGTCAAAATCAGGATGCGTAATGACGACATAGTCGAGTTTGATGATTTTTAATTTTTTTAAATATGGAATCAAGAGATCCTTTGCAATATCAAAATGTTTAACGCCCCCAGTATCAATTAGCATTGTTTCACCATTTGAATGGACAAGCGTAGCGTCACCTTGACCGACATTGATCATATGGACGAAGGTTTGGAAATGGTTCTCTAAACCACTGAACTGAAGAATGAATGTCATTAAAAAAGAAGTAATGATGGAAGGCTGATAATGTTTTAATTTCAACCAACTGATAACACCCAACAAGACAATATGTGTAATGAATAGTGACTGCATCCAAAAGGAAACAGTCCCACCTATCAAAACAAATTCATACTTACCGATTAATTCAATGAGTCCTAACCATTTTTCCGTTATCCAAGTCAAAATGGGCATTGGCAATCCTATATAAAAATATAAAATCCAGAAAGGGAATATGATGCCATTGAAAAGGGAAACGGGAACAAACCAAAGTCTGGAAAAACTGAAAATCACTCCCTCCTTGAACCATGTATAACCTAATCCTAGGTAAATAAAACTCAACCATCTCTTCCAACCTTTCAATTTTGGAAATAATGGCAAGACTAACCTAATCCATCCTTGATACATCAAATACATATACATCCCTTCTTGCAACCAAAGAAAAGGATTGAGCCAACTTTGAACACTGATGACGATTACTCTTGTTAACTTAATGTTTAAGCTTGGCATGATCCACTTCAATAATTCAATAAAGTAAACCCTTACGATCCCAAATTGCCTAAAGTTAATAAGGATGTAGGGAAGGAAAAATATAATCCGAAAGATTAGACTTTGACGATATGACCATTTGATTTTGATTACCGAATCCATCCATTGATTGGTCATATAAAAACCAAAACCCGAATAATGGATTAATTCAGTGATACCCTCTAGCGTCGTCGTCTGTTCAATTTTTCTTCTCCATAATAATTGCGATATAAAGTTTGCAACATCGGGATTTAATTTTGTTAGTCTTCCATTTAACCAAGGATCAATGCGTAAGGGAAAACGAAACAATGGAGTTAACGAGTTGCTTTCAATTTGTTGAGAAACACCCATCGATTTGAGGTAGTCTGGGAATTGAAACAACCCTTCATAGGTGGTCATGCTAATGGGTCTCAACGAACCATGAATCCACAAGATATCGCCTACATGAATATCTAGATTTTCTGGAATTTCAATGTAAAAAGATTTGATCCCGTTATGAACGATTGCCCAAGTTGAACGTTGGTCTATCACTAAATAGTAATTTTCCTGGTTTTGAAATAATCCTTGGGCTATCCATTGAAAAATAAAAAAGGAAAAAGCATACACTACAAACCACTTCACCATCAAAGGTTCTTTGATGATAATTAAAAGTAAAAGCATGAGTAAAATAATCCAATAGATTACCTGATGGTTTAGTAAACCAAGATGGAAAAAACAAACTAATCCTAAAAAAAACCAATATTTCAAAGGAGTTGGATGTAATTCTTAACTCGTGTAAATGTGGATTGTCCAATACCAGGAACTTCCATGATTTGTTCGATATATTGGAAAGGACCTTGGCTTTCGCGATACTCAATCATCGCCTTTGCTAGACTTGTCCCAATATTGGAAAGCGTCATTAAATTACTTTCTGAAGCACTATTGATGCCCACCTTGATAAGGGGTGTTGTTCCGCATACATCATTGGGATCGAATGCTGGGGCGATGTAATATTGAAAATTGGCAATTAATGATGTTGTTAAATGAAATGCATGTTCATCGGCATTCGTGGTTGTCCCGCCAGCTAATTGAATCACATCGCCAAGAGTTTTATCTTTTTGAATAATATATGTGCCAGGTTTTTGTATCTCACCTGATAACGTCACAGTCATGAAGTCATTTGCTAATGAACTCGTTTCTGTGATGGAATTTTGCACAATATTCGGATCTAGATTTAAGAAGACCACAAGTGTAACAATCGTAAAAAACAGAACTCCAATCATGATTTTAAACATAAAAAAACCTCCAATTATCAATAGGAGGTTTTTGGGCTTTTATGTAAAAAGTTTCCTTATTCGATTTTTAGGATTTGCACTTGATAACTTTTGGGTGCTTTGACCGTGACTTTATCATTGACTCTTCCACCCATAATCGCTTCACCCAAAGGTGATACATTACTTATGGTTCCATCCCGTGGATTCGTTTCATGGGTGCCAACAATCTTAAATGTATATTCTTTTTTGTTTGATAGGTTTAAGATTTTAACCGTGCGACCAAAACTAACAATTTTAGTACTTCCAGACGCGTCATCTACGATTGAAGCATTCGATAAAATATCTTCAAGTTGACGAATCCGTTGTTCTACATCTGCTTGCCTAGCTTTTGCGGCATCGTAGTCAGCATTTTCAGAGAGATCGCCTAAAGAACGTGCATATGCAAGTTGTTCAATGACTTCAGGACGAATAACATCGATTAAATTTCTTAATTCGGCTTTTAATTTGTCGTATCCTTCTCGCGTTAATTGAACTTTTTCATTTTCCATGATGAATCTCCTTTTGTCTTTGTGCTTGCTTATTTTAGCAATAAAGTTGATTAATTTCCATCCTTTTCGTTATCCTCATCCTCGGGTTCTTCATAGTTAGTAATCATCATTTCGGCATATTTTAAAGCCTCTTCAGAGGGTTCTTTCAATGCTTGGGTTATATCATCGTATTGTTTGACGTATAAATCATCTTCGGCATTAGGATGATAATAAATCACATAAGTTTGGGATTGAAAAACGAAGGTAAAATAAATATAAAAAATTTCAGTTTTTCCATTATCTAAAACAATTTCTATTGTATTATCGAGGTTTCGATTCATATTGTTCTAATATAACGCATGCTGATAAAGAATCAATATATTGTTTTTGCTTCTTTTCAGGTATTCCTAAAGCATGGAGTCTTTCTTTGGCTTCGATGGTGGTCAGTCGTTCATCTACCATTTCGATTGGAATCGTAAAAAAAGGTTGAAGACGAGCCACCACACCCTTTACCCAACGTGTTTGATCACTTTCACGACCATCTGCATGGTATGGAATTCCAAATATAATGACATGAGGTTGATAGTTTTCTATGTATGGTTGAATGGATTTTCTCAACGCGATTTCATCCACACTTTTAAAAAACAATGCTGGCAAAGGAAAAACCATACCTAATTTGTTTTTAATGGCGATGCCCAAAGATTTTGATCCTAAATCAAAACCAATGATGGTTTGATTCTTTTTCTTTAATGTATCCATGTCTTGATGAAAGCATTGATGTCTATCATTTCTTTTCCTGCTCCAAAGGCTAAATCAGGTTTACCTCCACCTGAACCTTTCATGAGTTGAGCAAGGTTCTTTGTGATCATGGATGCATTTCGGTCAGGGGTTCTTAAACTAGCTCCCACAAAGGTAGCGATAGGATAGGTTCCGTTCTCTTCTCCAACTAAAACTAATATCGATTCAGGAAATTTAGCTTTTAATCGATCCATGACTTTGATAAGTAAAGCACGTGTTAATGAAGGAATCTTAAAGACACCATATGAGAAAGGTTGATGAAATAATTGATTAGACAAAGAAAGATAAAGTTGTTGTGCTTGTGAATCTTGAGCACTACTTAATGCATCCTTTAAATTATCCTTTTCCAAAACAAGTGCTTTTAAACGTTCCAATACTTCTTTTGAAGAACCTGCTTTGAGTTGCTCTCTTAAGGCTTTCATTAATCTTTCTTTTTGTGTGTAATAGGCATATGCAGGCGCGCCTGCTACCACACTAATGCGTCTAGTTCCGGCGGCAATACTTTCTTCAGAGGTAATCATAAACATTCCGATTTCTTGTGTGTTATTGACATGCGTACCACCACAGAATTCTTTGGAACGAGGTCCTAGGGTTACGATTCGTACGATATCCCCATATTTTTCTTCAAAGGGTGCTGTTGCTCCAGTTTGCTTAGCTTGTTCGATGGGCATAAGTTCAATCACGCAATCAGAAGCAGCGGAAATTTGGTCATTCACATCTTGTTCAATAATGGCTAATTCTTGTTCTGAAATCTTGGATGGATGAGAAAAATCGAATCGAGCATATTGATCACCCACAAAGGAACCTTGTTGCACAATATGAGCACCAAGATGTTGCTTTAAGGCTGCTTGAAGTAAATGCAGAGAGGAGTGATGCTGACGAATGGTTTGTCTTCTTTGGCGATTAATTTCCAATGTTAATGTATCGCCTACTTTCACGACACCATATCGCACGTGAACTTTGTGGAGGTGTTGTTTGTGAGGTGCTTTTTGAACATCCACGACTTCTAATTGAGTGTGAGGATTCGCCATCAATCCTGAGTCTGCAGCTTGTCCACCACTTTCAGCATAAAAATTCGTCCGATCAAGAATGATTTCACCTTCATCTTCTAATAAGGATTGTTGAACACCATCTTTAAAAATACCAAGGACTTTGGCCTGAATAGGTGTGCCTTCATATAAAAATTGACTTTCGAGTTTGAATGCTAATAAATCCGCAGATTGTTTAGCCATTGATCCAACGGTTTGTCTTGCCTGTCTTGCTCGTTCTCGTTGATCTTCCATCAACTTTTCAAATCCAACCATATCTATACTTAATTGGTGTTCTTCTGCAATTTCTTTAGTGAGTTCAACGGGGAAACCAAATGTATCATAAAGTTTAAAGGCAATCTCGCCGGTGATATTTTGCTTTTTATCAAGGTATTGTTTTAAAAGCGATTCTCCATGTTGTAAAGTGGCTAAGAATTTTTCTTCTTCTTGAAGAATCATTTTACTTACTGTGGTTTCATGTTGCTTTAAGTACGGATAATCGTTAACCATAATGGATAACACAATTGGGATTAATGTCGTTAGAAATGGTTTTTGAATGCCAATCTTTTTTCCATATCGAACAGCTCTTCTTAGAATTCTTCTTAATACATAACCCCGGCCTTCATTAGAGAACATGGCACCGTCTGAAAGTGCAAATGTAAGCGTACGAATATGATCAGCAATGACGCGATATGGACGATATTCACTTTGTTCATATCCAATCGATGCCATTTTTTCTATTGCTTGAATAATGGGTAAAAATAGGTCGGTTTCAAAATTAGTTGGAGTTGCTTGAAAGATACTTACGATTCTTTCTAATCCTGCACCGGTGTCGATGTTTTTAGAAGGTAATTCTTTGTATTTATCTCTAGCAACGCCGGTAACTGCGTTAAATTGTGAAAAAACTATATTCCAAATTTCAATGTAACGATCATTAGAAATTTCTTCTTTTAATAAACGAACACCTAATCCTTTTGGATCGTATGTAGAACCGCGATCATAAAAGATTTCTGTATTGGGTCCGCAAGGTCCTTCACCAATTTCCCAAAAGTTACCTTCTATGGCAAACAAATGATCGGCAGGAACGCCAAGACTTTGCCATATTTTTGGGGTTTCTTGATCTAAAGGAGAATAGGTCATATAAAGCTTTTCGATTTCAAAACCAAACCATTGTTCGCTAGTCAATAATTCAAAAGCCCATGTGATCGCTTCTTTACGAAAATAATCACCGATGGAAAAATTTCCCAACATTTCAAAAAAAGTATGGTGTCTAGCAGTATAACCTACCTGTTCAATATCATTGGTTCTTAAACTTTTTTGCGCATTGGTCAATCGTTTATTTTGAGGAATTTCAGATCCATCAAAATATTTTTTTAAAGCGGCAACCCCTGAATTGATCCACAATAAGGTAGGGTCTTGAAAAGGAACTAAGCTTTTACCCTCAATAATTTGGTGGCCTTTTTCTGAAAAGAATTTTAGCCACATTTGACGAACCTGTGAACTTGTTAAACGTTTCATCATTTCTCCTTTAAAGAAAAAAAGTACCTACGCAAGGAACGAATTGATCGCGGTACCATCCTTGTTCATTGTGATTTTCACAATGCACTCTTTAACCTTAACGCGGTAAACGGCAATGATTAGTTGCTTAGATTGAAGTGGCGCTCGAGAGCAATGTTCAACGCTTTCACCATATCGTTGTCGCTAGTAACACTGCAAATGATTGGCTTCAATATAGAAAATTATAACATATTAAAGTCGTTGCTGACCTTGGTAGTAAATTTGATCAATGAGGCCACCACCTAAACATTCACCTTGACTATATAAGACGGCACCTTGACCAGGTGTAATCGCTTTATATCCTACAGGAAATGATAACGTGAGTGTTTGGTCAGTCAGTGATTTAACGGTCACAGGTAATAGCGTTTGTCGATGACGAAATCTTGCAAGATAAATTTTCCCCATTTTTGGAATGGTACGAATCCAATTCAGAGATCCGACGGTGATTTCATCGGATAACAAATAATGATTATCTTCTCCCTGCGCAACATAAAGTAAATTGTTTTTAACATCTTTTTTTACAACAAACCATTTATCACTGCCGAGTGATTTTGAACCACCAATACCTAAACCTTTTCGCTGACCGATTGTATAGTAGTAAACACCCTCATGGTGACCCACCGGTTGTTTAGTTTCAATATCAATCATGATACCTGGCTGGGCAGGAATGTAGTTTTTTAAAAACTCTCTAAAATTACGTTCTCCAATAAAACAGACCCCTGTTGAATCTTTCTTTTCTGCGACTGCAAGATTTAACGATTTGGCGATGCGCCGTACTTCTTCTTTAGGTATTTCAGCCAAGGGAAATAAGGTATGAGCAAGTTGAGTTTGTGATATTTGCGATAAAAAATAAGTTTGATCTTTATTATCATCAATCGATAAATGCATGCCGGCTAAACCATCAGGATGATCAACTCTTTTTGCATAATGCCCCATCGCAATTAAAGAGGCACCATGAGATTTTGCAAATTGGTAAAAAGCATCAAACTTAATGTATTTATTACATAGGATATCTGGATTAGGTGTCCTTCCACGTTCGTATTCTTTCAGAAAGAAAGAAAAAACATGATCCCAATATTCTTTAATAAAATCAATCCGATATAAAGGAATGCCTAGTTTATCTGCAACGAGTTGAGCATCTTGATAATCGACCTCTTGAGGACATAAATCTTGATTGAGTGTGGGGTTGCCTAATTGATCAGCATTTGCTAAAGCATCCCAATTACGCATAAAACCGGCAATGACATCATAACCTTGCTCTTTGAGTAAATAGGCGGAAACAGCAGAGTCAACTCCACCACTTAACCCAATCATCACGCGTATATTTTTATTGTTCATCACTATCTAATATTAAAGTAAAAGGTCCATCATTGTGAACTTCAACGCTCATATCAGCACCAAATTCACCAAATTGAACCCGAGGATATGACGCAATCATGAGTTCTTTGGTAAGTAAAAATAATTGGTTTGCAACTTCGGGTTTTGCAGCATTGATAAAGGAGGGTCGCCGACTAGATTTAACATCTGCATAAAGGGTAAAATTGGGGACGCACAAGATATCACCTTGAATATCATGAACCGTTAAATTGGTTTTTCCATTGGAATCTGGAAAAATGCGAAGTTGGAGTAGTTTGTTGACTAATCGATGGACCACTGCAGGCGAATCGGAATGGTGATAACCAACGAAAGCAACCATCCCTTTAGAGATCTGCGTAATGCGTTTGCTTTGAATGGATAAAACTGATGATTTAACAATTTGAATGACAAATTTCATGATTCGATCCAAGCATGAACAATCGCTTGAGATTTAATAGGCTTATCTTGAATAATAAATGCATTTTGGATGTCTTGAAGGAGTTCTTTATTCATCGTTAAATTGGTTGATAAAGTAGCCAAGATCGTTCCTTTTTGAACTCGATCACCAATTTTATGATGAAGCATGATGCCGGCATTAGGATCAATTACAGACTCTTTGGTTAAGCGACCCGCACCCAATAAGGAAGCTGCTTGTCCAAGGGATAAGGCATTGATGTGATGGATATAACCTACTGTTGTACTTAGAATTTGATGTTCAAATTTTGTTTTTAATAAATCAGGTTTTTTTAACATTTCAAATTGACCACCTTGAGCCTGAATAAAATCAAGGAATTTTGCATAGGCTTTTCCGGAGGATAGAACTTCCATTACTTTCATTCTGGCTTCATCCATGTGAGTCGCTTGCTTTGCTTGAATTAAAAGTTTTGAACACGCTTGAACACATAATTCTAATAAATCAGCAGGACCTTTTAGTTGAAGCGTATGAGCAGCTTCTAAGACTTCGTTGCGGTTACCTATTGCCAATCCGAGAGGTTGATCCATGTCCGTGAGCATCGCACGAGTATCCCTACCAAGTGAGCGGCCAATATTCACCATTGCCTTCGCAAGAATTTTTGCAGCATCGATGGTTTTCATAAAGGCGCCTGAACCAAACTTGACATCCAAAAGGATTGCCTGAGCACCAGAGGCTATTTTTTTACTCATGATTGAACTGGAAATTAAAGGAATCGATTCAACAGTCCCGGTGACATCTCTTAATGCATATAATTTTTTATCGGCAGGCACTAACGTTTGGGTTTGACCAATAATCGCCATCCCAATTTGGTTGACTTGACGTTTAAATTGGGCAGATGATAATGAAGTTGTAAAACCCGGAATCGATTCAAGTTTATCAATCGTTCCACCAGTATGGCCTAGCCCTCGACCTGACATCTTGGCAAGTTTTAAACCTAATGCAGCCACAATCGGACCGACTACAAGCGAAGTTTTATCACCAACACCACCGGTTGAATGTTTATCGATGGTAATACCTTCGATTCCTGATAAGTCAACGACTTCACCACTCGATACCATTGCTTCAGTTAACCAAGCGGTTTCTTGTTCATTCATTCCATTTAACTTAATTGCCATTAATAATGAGGCTATTTGATAATCTGGAATCGAACCGTTGGTATAACCATGGACAAAATAAACAATCATTTCTTTGGTAAGGGGTTGTTTATTGGCTTTAAGATCAATGATCGTCAGAATATTAAACATAATTTATTTCCTCGGTAATGCAGCATCGTGTAATCTAATTTTATCACTTCTAATTTGCATTAAATTTCTGATCATTTCTGCGACTTCAATGGTAGATTTACCTTCGTACATTTCAGGAGTAATTTTATCTAAAAATTCAACCTGAACAGGATATTGTTTCCAATCAATTTTGGGGTCTAAGGGGCGAAAAAAACCATATGTTACCATCGGAAGAATGGTTGCCTTTGCTTCCATAGCCTGTTTAAAAGTTCCTGCTTTAAAAGGTAACATCGGGTTTGAATATTGTTTATTCCTAGTTGCTTCAGGAAAGGCAAGCCAATGCGTATCTTTTTTGATTAAACTTTCTTTCATTGTCTCTAAAGAATGAAGTTGGGAACGAACACTTTTTCGATTAATAAATAAAGCATCGATGGATGCGGTTGCATCGCCGAAAATCAAAAGACGGCGAACTTCCTTTTTTGCAATAAATCGAACAGGATGTTCAAATAAATAGATTAAGAGGAATGGATCTAACATCGAATGATGATTACAAACAATAAAATAAGGCCCCTTATCCATTGTGACGCTAGGGTCATTAATGTAAAGTTTTATCCTTAATGTCTTATACAGACCATGAATAATCTTTCGTAAACTGGTATATCGTTTTTCTAATGGGATACGACGTTTAAACCAAACATTCGGTAAAATAATAAAAAGATAACCAGCAAAAAGTTCTAGTAACAAACGAAATCCTAAACGAAGATATTTAACCATATCCTCATTTTACAAGATTTTAATGGGTATTGTTAAGATTTCAAAGGCAAGTGTAGCGGTTCTAAAAAGTCACAAATAATCGTAGGACCAATTCCTTCGACAACTTCTAATCGACCTTTCACCCCGATCAAGGTACCAATCCTCATCGTCATAAAATATTGATTGGTTGCCCTTGTCCAATGTTGAATAGGAATTTTGTCTTCAATAAAAATCCCTTGCTGATTTTTATAAGGACGTTGAATCTTAATATAGCGAACATTATCTTTAATAGGTTCATCAATTAGACCAATGACCATGACATTCGAAATCATATTGAACCTCCATGATTCAATATTGTATGCAGGTTATGACACCATCAATCCCATTTTTTTCTTAAGATTGTTTCAACATTAAAAAGCGTAATGGAGGGATGTGTGTAAAATTTTCTACATGATGGACTCTAGACTCTCCATCAAAGATTAATGGTAAAGTTTGCAATGGACTTGGCATTAAAATTTGGTGCAGTGAAGGGTTCCAAATCAACACATAATGCTGACCACCTATTCGATATTCAACAGTGACGGCTCCATGGGATAAACGGTGAATCGTTAAATCGGATGGTTGCCATCCTTGAGGGGCATGTTTTCTAAATTCTTTTCTCAAGGCAATAAGATCTTGAAAGGTTTTAACCATCCATTGTCGTTCATCAAGAAGGCGATATTGAAATTGATTAATGTTGTCACCAGACTGAAAGGAATTATGGTCACCATTTTTACTTCCACCGACTTCTTGAGCCATATGAAAAAAAGGAATTCCGTTTGAAAATAAAATCAAACTATTTGCAAAGATGATTCGGCGAAGGTGGAACATTTCCCCTTCATGAGGTTGGCAACCAACAAGTTTATCAAAAAAAGTATTATTATCATGGCACTCAACATAATTAATGGATTGTTGTGGTGAACTGACTTTTGCAGGTCCAAATTGAGGATGATACGATCCAAGTATTAAAGCAGGTAAATCATGACCAGCCTCGATATTTCCGGTAGCAAAACCAGGGACATGAAGGTCATGGTCATTATTGCCACCTTTTAATGTATTCCGGAAATAATCATTAAAAAAAGCAAATTCTGGAAGTAAGGCACTGTTTTCTGTGATGCCCTTCATTTCAATCGGTAAATGGGTGGGCATATTCCAACCTTCGCCATACAACATAAAATCAGGTTTAATTTTTCTCACTTTTTTCTGAATTTGATAAAGCGTTTCGCGATCAATAATTCCCATCAAATCAAAGCGAAAACCATCAATATGGTAGGTAGAAACAGTATGAACCGCTGCATGAACAATTAAGTGACGTACCATGATTTTTTCAGAGGCCAAATCATTGCCACAATAAGACCCATTGCTCATTTGCCCATTTGGAAGTTTACGGAAATAATAACCAGGAACGATTTTTTCAAAAGGACTATGTTGATAATCATAAACATGGTTATAAACCACATCGATATTAATGCGAATACCTGCGTGGTGATACTCACTGACAAGTTTTAAAAAATCGCGAATTCGTGATGTTGGATCTAATGGCTTCGATGCAAAACTTCCTTCTAGAGCAAAATAATGGTAAGGGTCATAACCCCAATTATAGGAAAGTAGGCTATCAAATTCATTGACACTTCGATAATCTGTGACGGGTAGCAATTGTAGATGGGTGATGCCTAAAGATTTCAAATAGTCAAAACCAATGGAATGATTTTGTTTGGTTTTTAAATTCTTTTCTGTGGCCCCTAAAAAGGTTCGAGGATGAACAAATGGCATAGATAAATCGCTAGATAAATCCCTAACGTGGGCTTCATAGATAATGGCATCTTGATAATTATTAAAGGACGGTAAGGATTGGTCATTCATTTCCAATTTAAGAGCGTCTAAGTTAATCACAACGCTATAAATACTATTTTGGCTTAATGCTGAACTGTAAGGATCGATGGTTTCTTGATAAAGTCCATGATTGACAATACCATAACGATAATATTGACCATCTAGGTTTCCCTTCACTTCACAAAAATAAACTCCGTTTGGTTTTCTTTTCATCGGATAAGTAGATTGCTTTTCACCTTGAAGGTTAAAAAATAATAGATCTACAGAGGAGGCAAGAGGGGCCCATACTTGAAAAAGCGTTGAAGAGGAGTGATATTGATATCCTAATTGTTCATTAGAGGCATCAAATTCCTTTTCAAAGGAACTAACATGCATTAACGCTTCAACATTGATTGCTAAGGTTCCTATTTGTTCAACTACAAATCCATAATGATGACCTAGTTGAAAGGGATTAGGAGAGCGAAAATGATAAGTATAATCATGATTTAACTTTTCTTCTTTGACTAGAACTAAACGTAGTAAATCCCTGGAATCGATGAGGATTCTAAGGGATTGA
Organism: Bacilli bacterium; assembly: GCA_049419605.1. Lineage (GTDB taxonomy): Bacteria > Bacillota_I > Bacilli_A > RFN20 > CAG-826 > UBA970. Next base: position 18,084 of record JBMSKF010000008.1, on the reverse strand, counting down.
ATTTGTAAAGGCGTTAAAGGCTGATTGGTTAAGTAGACAACATCAAATGGACTGACTAATTTAACTTGGTACATATTCATTTTATTAACCCGTTATATTATAACCATAGCAACGGCATAATCACCATCATGAGAAATGGAAACCATATACCTTCTCTTCTTAAATAATATAAATGGTGCACCATCTACATCGGCGAGGACTTCTATTGTGGCTAAATCTTGTAATGGTGGTTTACGGTAAGCTTTTATAAAAGCTTCCTTAGCCGCAAATCGACCCGCTAAGTATTGAGCAGGTTGTGAATGACTTTGATAAATGATGAATTCTTTGCTTGAAAGTATTTTTTTTGCTAATAATGGCTTATCTTTAAACCGATCAATACGAGCAAGATCAATACCAATGCCTTGAATTTGAATCTTTAAGTTATTTTTCATCATCTTCTTCTTTAAAGTTTGGGTTCACTAAAACTTTTCGCCCACGATTATTATTAGGATTATCCAATGAGCCATCAATGATACCTTCTTGTTGAAGTTGTTTAAATATTTTTAATGCTCGGGGATAACCGGTACTATAGGTTCGAGAAATCCAAGACATCGAAACATAATTTCGTAAGCTTGCAGCTGCTTTAATTTCAGCGTATAGAGGATCAATTAACGCTTCATTCAATGATGTAGGTAAACCAGTTGCATCGGCGATTTGAGGAGTTTTATCAATAAGATTAAGGAACCTTTCATCATATTGGGGTAAGGCTTGGTTGCGAATAAAAGCACAGATACGCTGAATTTCACCATCCGATATGTAAGGCGCTTGCACTCGAATTTCGCCATATCTAGCAAATAGAGGGTTCACGAGATACATGTCTCCATTACCACCTAATATTTCTGCCCCTGCATGGCCCAACATGGTTATAGAATCAACTTGTTTACTAACACGGAGTGCAACGATAGTCGCTAAGTTATTTTTGATACTTCCTGTTAATATGTTCGTCGTTGGTCGTTGCGTCGCAATTAATAGATGGATACCCGCAGCGCGTGACTTTTGAGCTAAACGTTGAACAATATCACTAATTTGTGGATTCACATTAATTAAGTCGTTATATTCATCTATCACTGCAAAAATAAGAGGTAAAGGAGCGCGATCATTTTCACTGGCAAATTGATTATAAGTTTCTAAAGAAATGGTATCAGTTTCTAAAAACTTTTCATAACGCGATTCCATTTCATCAATCAATCTTTCTAGTGCGATTTTTGCTTCAACAAAATCTGAGATAATTGGACATAGCAAATGAGGAAGATTTTTGTATTTTGATAATTCAAATTTTTTAGGGTCAATTAATAAAATCTTGGCTTCCGTTGGTGTTGCGGTCATTAAAATGGATGTTAAAAAAGAATGAACAAAAACTGTTTTTCCGCTACCACTTGAACCTGCGACTAATAAATGAATGATTTCTTTAGGTGTTAAGGCAATGACTTCCCCTAAAATATTTCGACCAAAAGGTAATACAAATTTATTTTGAAATAATGGTTGAGCCTTTAAGTCTTCCATGAGTTCTTTATAACCAACCATTGATATTCTTTCATTTAAAACTTCAAGCTGACTTACGGTTTTACCCGGAACTAATTCTTTTAAAGACATAGGGAAACCACCAAGCGCAACAGCAAGATCGCCTATCACACGCTTAACTTGACTTATTTGAGATCCTTCATCCATTTTGACGTCGAACGCGGTAACGGCAGGACCGATTTGATAGTCGACAATAGAGGCTTCAATGCCTAGTGCGAGGAATTTTTGATTAAGAATTTCTACTCGCTTTTTAGTAGTTTGTTCGTTAAATTCAATATCATTTAATGCAGATCGAGTATCCAGCATTTGTAGCGATGGTAATTGGTACTGGTTCGATTTTGAAGAAGCTGTTTGATTTTGTCCCCTCGTAATCATTGGCCGTTGTAATGGGGTGGGTTGCATTGAAGGTATCGCATGGTCAGGAACTTCAGGAGCCTCATACGTCGAGGATAACGTCGCGGTTTCAAAAGGTTCAGTTGAGTCTTCGTTGTTTTCATTCCGAACGGTAGGTATTGGTGCATTAACCTGTTGTTTTTGAAATCTTACTTTCGTAAGGCCTTGAACACTTTGTCCAGGAAATAACGCTGTGTACGTTTGTAAACCTTGACCATTCTCCGTAGATTCAGCGTAAATTAATGATTTTTCTTTGTTAGGTTTAGTTTCTGCAATTTTTTGAAAGTAAGCCTTTTCTTTTTGTTTTAAATCAATTTGTTTTGCAGTAAATCGAATGATTTGTAACCACACTAATTCAAGACTTAGTGCAATCCCAACAATTAATAAAGTAATCCAAAGTAGCATTTGAATATTTGATAAATTTAATGTTGATAAAAGCGCTACTAAAAAGTATCCAATCATACCGCCGCCAATCGTGGCCGGTAATTCGATAAAGGTTGTGCTTAAATCAGGGATTTGTGAAAGGAAAACTGAAGTAAAATTTCCCAATGAAAGATCAGGAATTGGATTTAAGTAAGCCAAGCCATTTAAGGTTGCCATCGACAGTAAACTTAAAAGAGATAGGCCGATGCCTAATAATGTTAAAGACCACTTAAGCTTTAAAAATGGTCGATTAAGAAATAAGGCTAAACCATAACCAATAAAAAATATGTAACCTAAAAACCTTAGTTGACCAATAAAAAAACCGAAACCAACATTAATAATGATGGCTATGATACCTTGATTAATTAAGCCTAATAAAGTTAGTAAAATTAAAAAAGACCCCAATCCTAACTTTAAATATTGGTCTTGTAATGGAGGAAAACGGGAAGGATCGAAGGTGGTTTTTAATTTCATCTATCCTATTATATCAAGGAAAAATAATTAACTTGATGAAATTGTAGGAGGGGTAGGAGAAATTTCAGGTTCTTCATAAACGACAACCAGAGGAAGGATCACAGGATTCTTTCCATTGATTCTTTTTAGGACTTTGCTTACTTTTTCAATGACATTCAATTTGAAATCTTCAATAGATAAGAAAAATTTATGCTTTAAATAATCATCAATTTCATTTGTAAAAACTTGCGTCACTTCTTTTATGATATTTTCAGATTCTTTGACAAATACAAATCCACGCATTTGGATGTCAGGTCCAGCAATAATTGATTTTTTCTTTTTGGAAATCGTGGCTCCCAAGATTACGATGCCATCTTCTGCTAATCGTTGTCTTTGAACAATGACATCTTTTTTAACATCACCAACACCTAATCCATCAATCAAGACATCGCCTGTAGGGACTTTGTCTAAGTCATGGGTTAATAAACGAGGTTTTCCTTCGCTAAATTCTAGGACTTGTCCATTATCCATTAAAAATGTATTGGTATGATTTAAGCCAGTTCCTGCCGAAATTGCTAATTTTGCATTAGCCACTAAATGAACATATTCACCTTTCATCGGTAAATAGTATTTTGGTTTTAACAAGCTAATAAAAGTTTTGATATCTTCTTCTTGAGCGTGCATCCCACGAATTTGTTTGCGTGTAATATTGGTTACTTTTGCTCCGGTTTGATAAATCCCATCCACCGCGTCTGTTGCTAAGACTTCAAATGCTGGTGCAGAAGGGCAAGCCACGATAAAACTATCTTGATCATTCAAAACGAAAGTTTTATCTTCATTGGCATTGTTTGCTAACTCGTCCATCTTTTTATAGACTTTTTCCCCTTGTCCCATCATGATGATGACTTCATCACGAATCGCGGTTCTTAAATGATTTTCCCTAGAGACCACTCTATCCTTAGGTAAGTAAAGACTTCCTAAATCGACGAAGGTCTTAATATAGTTTTCTGTTTCTTGATCATAAAAAATAATCTTTTTATTTTGTTCAATGGCAAACTTAATGACTTCTTCAAGGTTATAAACGGATTGATTATAAAGCGCAATAAAAATTCGTCCTTGAGCCATTTGAAATGGTAAAACAAGGTGGTCTTTTAATCGATGATTAGGCGAGCAATAACCAGGTCGATCTGCAGAAACACTTTCTGTAAGAAGTAATAAGGTTTCTTTTTCAGCAATTTTAGCAAGAGCGTTTAAGTCATGCTTATAATTCTTACTGGTGTTGTATTCAACGATAAAGTCACCAGAATAAACGATATTACCATAGGGTGTATCAATACTAAATCCACAAGAATCCATGACACTATGAACGGTTTGAAAGAAATGGAAATGGTAACCCGCAATCGTGGTATGACTTGTAGGTTGAATAAGCTGTTCAGAGAAGTTAACGGTTAAATGATTTTCTAGAGAAAATTGTTTTAAAAGAGCTAACGTAGCTTTCGTTCCATAAACCGGAGCAGGTGCTTTTGTATAAAGATAGGGTAAAGCACCAAATTGATCATCATGACCATGAGTGATAATATAGGCCCTTAAACGGTGACGATTTTTTACTAAATAATCAAAGTTAGGAATAATCGCATCAATACCAGGATTACTTCGATCAGGGTATTTTAAGCCAGCTTCAATGACAAAAAGGTCTTGATCAAGTTCAATGCCAAGCATGCATTTTCCGTGTTCATCTAAACCACCTAAGGCAAAAACACGTATTTTAAAAGACATAAGCGACCCAATGAGATATGAAATTCATCATTACCAAATTATTATACAAATGAGAAACCTAAATGAAAAGTATTATTTAGCAAATTCTTTATGGGATAAGGCTACACGACCTTTTTCGTCAATTTCTGTCACTTTTACTTTAATACGTTGACCTAATTTAACAACATCTTTAGGGTGTTCAACACGTGTGTTGGCTAATTTGGAAACGTGGACCATTCCATCAGTGTCACCAAATAAATTGACAAAGACACCATATGCTTCGATTCTTACAACTTCACCTTCGAAAACTTCACCAATCTTCGCTTCACGAGTTAATGCTTCAATCATACTTGCAGCGCGAGTAATCGGTTCACGATCTTGATGATAAATCATCACACGACCATCTTGTTCAATATCAATTTTGACACCATTACATTTTTCAATAATTTCGTTAATGACTTTACCACCAGCACCGATAACATCTCGGATTTTATCAACTGGAATACGTAATTGTTGAAGTTTAGGAGCGTATTTACCGACTTCATTACGAGGCGTGCTGATTAAGGTTTCCATTCTTTCACGAATAAAGGTACGTGATTTTAAAGCAGCTGCTAAAGCCTCTTCGATGACTTGGCGATTGATGCCACGAATTTTAATGTCCATTTGTAAAGCAGTAATCCCTTTTTTAGTTCCTGCTACCTTAAAGTCCATATCACCAAAATGATCTTCTAGACCTTGAATATCCGTGAGGATGGTATAGGGGTGTTTTCCATCTAATGGCCCAGATGTGATTAATCCCATCGCAATACCAGAAACCATACCTGAGATAGGAACACCAGCTGCCATTAATGCCATTGAGGAAGCACAAATACTTGCTTGTGAAGAGGATCCATTTGATTCTAAAACCTCAGATACAACTCGAATGGTATATGGAAATACTTCTTCATTTGGAATGACATAACTTAAGGCACGTTCACCCAAAGCGCCATGGCCAATTTCACGACGGCCTGGACTGCCCATTCTACCGACTTCACCGACAGAAAAGGGTGGGAAATTATAGTGATGCATAAACCGTTTTTTATCTTCATCCGTTAAGTTATCTATAATTTGAACGTCATTTAACGATGCAAGGGTGACCACAGATAAGACTTGAGTTTGACCTCGCGTAAATAACGCAGAGCCATGAACTCTTGGTAAGAGATCAACTTGAGTGTCTAGCGGACGAATTTCATCAACTTTACGTCCATCAGGTCTAATTTTTTCTTCGGTAATTAAACGACGAACTTCTTCTGAAATGATGGTTTCTAAAATCATCTCAACTTCTTTAAGTGCTTTTTCTTGGTCATCCGAATTAACATATGCCTTCTTTTCAAATATAGCTTTTACTTCTTCTTTGACACGATTAATTTTATCTTCACGTTCAAGTTTATCTTTTGTGGCAATCGCCTTCACCATGTTGACTTGAGAAAGCTTTCTAACTTCTTGATTGATTGCTTCGTTAACACGATAGTATTCAATAACGCGTTTTGGTTTGCCAACTGCTTTAATAATTTCAATTTGGAATTGGCAAAGTTTTTTAATAGCTTCATGGCCAAACATTAAGGCTTCAACCATATCTGCTTCTGAGATTTCTTGAGCACCGGCTTCAACCATGTTAATCGCTTCTAACGTTCCAGCAACCGCTAGATGTAGATCGGATTGATTGCGTTGTTCTACAGTGGGATTAATGATGAATTGGCCATTGACACGTCCAACAAAAACACCGGCAGCTGGCCCATCAAATGGAATATCAGAAATTCCTAATGCAAGACCAGAACCAAAAAGCGCTGTCATTTCCGGTGTAGCATCATAATCAACGCTCATTACCGTATTCACAACTTGGACTTCATTGCGAAATCCATCATCAAATAATGGACGAATTGGTCGATCAATTAATCTTGCTGAAAGCGTAGCATGTTCTCCAGGACGACCTTCTCTTCTTAGAAATGATCCAGGAATTTTACCTACAGCATATTGCTTTTCTTCATAGACAACGGTTAAAGGAAAGAAATCTCCATCCTTTGCTTCATCACTTGCCACCGCTGTGGAAAGAATAACCGTTTCTCCTAAACGAACCAAAACAGCACCGTCGGCTTGTTTTGCTAATTCTCCAGTTTCTACTAATAATGTCTTACCGAAAAAATCTAATGAAAATGTCCTCTTGTTCATATTTGCCTCTTTCTTTTATTAATTCTCAAAAATTATAGCACAATTAATCTTGGATACGAATGATTTCAGTTAACACTTTGACCATCATTTCTGCATCTTCAATAACTAAAAATTCATACTTACCGTGGTAATTTTCTCCACCAGTTGCAAGATTCGGAGTAGGGACCCCTTTATAGGTTAGATTAGCACCATCAGTGCCACCACGAATTGGAACCGTTTTTACTTTTAATCCAAGGTTTTGATATGCCTTGAGTGCACGATTTAAACCTTCTGGATGTTTTTTGATGATTGGTGCCATGTTGAAATAGCTAGGTTTAATATCAATCTTTAAGAGTTCTTGTTTCCATTTCTTATTCATGGATGCAACGAGTTTTACCATCAAAGACTCTTGAATTTTGAGCTGTTTTAAATCATGATGGCGAATGATGTATCTTAATTCAGTTTTTTCAACACTACCAGTGGTTTCAGTTAAATGAATGAAGCCTTCATAATCTTCCGTTGTTTCTGGTTTCAAATGATCAGGTAAAGCTAAATGAAAAGCTGCTGCTATCGTTTGACTATTGATCATTTGATTTTTAGCAGAGCCAGGATGAATTGCTTTTCCTTGAACTGTCACAATGGCACTTGATGCATTAAAATTCTCATAATTAATTTCATCGATTGGGCCACCATCTAATGTGTACGCAAAGTCTGCTTTAAAGAGCTTGGGGTCAAAATGAGCTACACCTCGTCCTATTTCTTCATCACATGTGAAACCAATTTGAATGGGACCATGCTGAATTGTCGGATTGGCCATTAAAAATTCAACAAGGGTCATGATAATCGCGACACCCGCCTTATCGTCTGCTCCTAAAAGTGTTGTTCCATCTGTTGTGACCAAGGTTTTTCCAAGATGCCTTTTTAAAGAAGGAAACACTTTGGGATCGAGTTTAACTCCTAAAGTTGGATTAAGGGTGATGACTTGACCTTTATAGTTTTTGAATATTTGCGGTTTAACATTCTTACCACTCATTTCAGAAGCAGTGTCGACGTGTGCCATCAAACCAATCGAGGGAACTTTCTTTTTTGCGTTAGCGGGAATGGTTGCATATAAATTCCCATTGGTTTCTAAACGGATATCCTTAACATCTAATTCTTCGAGTTCACGTTTTAATAATTTGAGTAAATCAAATTGTTTTTGTGTTGAGGGCACCGATTGAGAATCGGCATCTGACTGAGTGTCAATTTTCACATAACGAATAAATCTTTCAATTAAATCCATCTTTTATTTCCTTTATTTATATTAAAAAAAACCATTCACAAGGAATGGTTTATATGGGTTATTTTCTTAAACCTAATTTTTCAATTAGAACTAAGTAGCTTTCGCGATTTGATTTTTCTAAGAAGCGTAGTAATCGACTGCGACGTCCTACTAAGACAAGTAAGCCTCGACGACCGTGGTGATCATTCGCATGACCCTTTAAATGTTCAGTCAATTGCTTGATTTGTTCAGAAAGAATGGCAATTTGAACTTCAGTAGAACCCGTATCGGTAGCAGTTTTTCCGTAGGCTTTGGTTAAATTGGCGACTTGGTCTTTGGTTAAACTCATGATGTTTCCTCCTATTTCATGAACGGCCTTATCAGCGAACACCTGGTGGAAACGCCGGTGATCATCGATTAAGGTCTATTGGTATTATAGAGTTTAGATAAGAAAATGCAACTAAAAATCTTTTGGTAATGTGGATTGAAGTTGTAGCGCGCGTGCCTTGTCTTGATTCATTTGAAGAATTAAAGCTTCTTTAGAAGGAAATTTTGCTTCAGGACGAAGATAATAAAGGAAGGCAACTTCTACTTGTTTCTCATATAAATTCGCTTCCAAATTCAAGACAAAAACTTCTAAAGTTGGATGGTCTAAATTCGCAACCGTGGGATGGAAACCAAGACTTGATAAAGAGTAATATGTTTTATTATCAATTTTAATGAGTGTGATATATACACCATTTTTAGGTAAATAATAGGGAGCATCCAAAACAATATTGGCAGTAGGATATCCCATCTTTCTACCTTCACCGAGACCTTTACCAACAATTCCTTCTACGACATACGGTCTACCTAAATAGGATTGAACTTGGTCAAGTTTACCCTCGTCAAGATGGGTAACAATATCCCGAGTAGAAATCTTTTTTTCTCCAACCATTAAATTGTTCACAACATGAAGAGTCAGACGGTGATCAGCTTGAATCGTTGAAACATTTCCTTTACCCTCATTACCAAAGGTAAAATCAGGTCCACATACAATATGCTTTACGCCTATGGATACAAGAAAGTCTAGAAATAATTGCGGTGTAATTTTTTTTACATTGTCATTGAACTGAACAATAATTAGATAATCGACATCAAAGTTGGCTAATAATTTCTTTTTTGCTTTTAAAGGGGTTAAACTTTGTTGTTCTCGCCCAGGTTTTGGATTACGATCAAACGTTAACACGGCTAAAGGATGCCCAATGGAAGAACCTTTCTTAATTAAGCTTTGATGCCCAAGATGCAGGCCATCAAAGTAACCTAAACAAATTGTTAAATCAGGAATTGAAAAAGGTTTCGAACTTAAATCAGTTTCCCAAACCTGCATTAAAATAATCCTCTCACAGGCTTAAAAGTGTTACCTTCATAACGATCATAAATCGCGAGAACATTTTGTTGACCATCAATCAGTAATATTCGATTTTTAGGATGTTGATGAATCCACGGTTTACCATCTTTTATCGCTTTAATTTGAAGAGGATCGTGCATAACGACCTGATCCATAAAAGATAAGGCTTGATAGACTGTAAGGCGATGTTCTGGATTGATTGCATCCAAAGACTTTGCAGCGGCTAGTTTATATTGCCCAATGGCAACACGAGTTAATTGAGTTAAATGTCCGACAAGTCCAAATTTATTGGCAATATCCTCCGCAAGGGTTCTCACATAGGTTCCTTTTGAACATTTGACTGAAAAGCGAATCGTATCTTTTGTTAATTTAATTAACTTCATTTCATGGATCGTAATGGGCCGAGGTTCTCGATCGACAGTTTTACCTTCCCTAGCAAGTTGATACAAGGGGGTGCCATTTTGTTTGATCGCTGAATACATGGGTGGCATTTGCATTTGTGGGCCAAGCATGGACTCTAAAGTATCATTGACATATTGGTCATAAAGTTCAATCAAAGGTGAAGTGGCAATCACTTGTCCTGTTAAATCACCCGTATCAGTTTTTTGACCTAATTGAATCGTCGCCTCATAACGCTTATCCAATGCTTCTATAAACATTCCTGCTTTGGTTGCCTTTCCAACAGTTAAAATCATCAAACCATCGGCAAAAGGGTCTAATGTTCCAGTATGACCGACTTTTTTAGTGTTTAATTTCTTGCCAAGTCCATCGACTAGATCTCTTGAGGTGATGCCACTTGGTTTATTGAGTAAATAGATTCCATCCATTGATTAAGTTCCTATAACATCATAACATTATCAGTAGAAAGAAGGCACATCTAATGGCCACACCGCATTTATTAACCATTCCAAATTCACCTTTAAAAGTAAAACTTGTCACCACTGCGTATGAGGGTATGACCGTCAGTTATCTAAGATACAAAGTGTTTGTGGAAGAGCAAGGCATCGCTATTGATGAGGAATTTGATGGAAGTGACACGCATAGTGTTTCATTTTTGTTTTTTTTAGATTTTGTTCCGATTGGTACCATGCGTTATTACAAAGATGAAGATGGTGTTATTCATCCCGGTAGAATTGCCTTATTAAAATCGTATCGAAACCAAGGGTATGGTAAAACGATGATGCGCTGGTTTGAGCAATACATTGTTGGTCTTTACCCAACCGTGACGATTCGCTTGCATGCGCAAATCCATTTAAAGCAATTCTATATGAGTTTGGGTTATAGTCCCAAAGGAAAAACTTTTTTAGAGGCAAACATTGAACATATTGAAATGGAAAAAAACTTAAAGAGGGCTACTTTTTAATTTTAGCTTTGGCTTCGGCAATTGTTTTTTCAAGTTTTTCAGCTTTTTCAAAAGTGTCATCCAGAATAAAAGATAAATCTGGAACTTTATAAATATCCATTCGCTGCGCTAATTCTGTGCGAATAAATCCTTTTGCTTTTTTCAAAATCTCCAATTGTTTTAGGCTATCTTCAGCACCCATAAAAGAGACATATATTTTTGCAAAGGTATGATCGGCGGTGACTTGAGCATCTGTGACCGTTACAAAGCGAATATGAGGATTCTTTAATGAGAATTGGATGATATCTGTAATGTGCTTAACAATGGTAGAGTTCACCCTAGATTGGCGATGATTCATGCTTTATCCTCCACCATTTGATACGCTTCAATTAAATCTCCCACTTTCATCTCTTGAAAATTTTCGATAACAATTCCACATTCAAAACCTGATTTTACTTCTTTGACTTCGTCCTTTAAACGTTTTAAAGAACTAATCTTACCTTCATGGACAATCGCGCCGTTTCGAAGCAACCGAATACTTGCTTGGTTGACCATTTGGCCACTGGTGACCATGCCACCTGCAACAACTCCTGCTTTGGTTAATTTGAATATTTGTCGGATTTCAAATTGACCAAGCTTTTGCTCTACCATTTTAATTTTTACTTTGCCTTTCATCATGGATTCAACTTCTTCTAATAATGCGTAAATAATTCGATGGAGTCGAATTTCTACTTTTAATTCATTCGCCTTTTGTTGAATCGAACCATCAGGACGGATATTAAATCCATATATAAGTGCTTTAGATGACAACGCTAACATCAAATCATTTTCTGTAATCGCACCAATATCCGTGCGGATGATTTTTAATTTCACACCTTCTGCGTTTAATTTTTCTAACGAAGCTTTAATCGCTTCAAGTGATCCAGTATTGTCTGTTTTAATAATTAAATTGATAGAGGTTAAATCACCTGCACTTAGTTTTTCATTAAGTGATTCAATGGAATTGGCATTATTAGATTGGCGGGTACTTTCTGTCTTTAATAATTGTCTTTTGTCTGCGATTTCTCTAGCTTGTTTTTCAGTAGGAAAGGCCATGAAAGAATCACCAGCAATGGGGACTTCACTAAGACCAATGACTTCAACAGGAGTTGATGGTGTCGCATTTTTTAAAGCTGTATGATATTCATTTGTCATGCGACGAACCTTACCATATACACTTCCGACAACTAAATAATCAGATGCGTTTAAAGTTCCATTTTCAATCAATAAGGTTGCCTTAGGACCTTCTCTTTTATCTAGAACAGCTTCTAAAACAGTTCCTGAAGCAAATCGATTTGGATTTGCTTTAAGTTCTTTGACCTCAGCGATTAAAAGAATATTTTCTAAAAGCTGATCAATACCAGTCTTATTTTTTGCAGAAATTTCTACAAAAATATTTTCCCCACCGAATTCTTCAGCAATGATATTTAGTTTCATTAATTCATCTTTAACTCGTTTTGGATTTGCTGTAGGTTTGTCCATCTTATTAATCGCAACTAAAATAGGGACTTCTGCGGCAACAGCATGATCAATCGCTTCTTTAGTTTGAGGCATGACGCCATCATCGGCAGCGACGACTAAAACGACAATGTCAGTGACTTTAGCACCACGGCTTCGCATGGCAGTGAATGCAGCGTGTCCAGGAGTATCAATAAAGGTGATACGCTTACCTTTGAATTCTCGTTGATATGCACCGATCGCTTGAGAAATACCACCGAATTCACCTTCGGCAATATTGGAGCTACGAATGGCATCAATTAATGTGGTTTTACCATGGTCAACATGCCCCATAATAGTCACCACAGGTGGCCGTTCAACTAAACTATCTGTTGAGTCATTCATGACGTATTCTTCAATGTTTTCTGCAGCGACTATTTTTTCCTTTTTAAAATCTAATCCATAATGTAAACAAACTAAACCTATCGTTTCATCATCTAACATCGCATTCATCGTGATCATTTTTTTATTTAAAAATAAAAACTTAATGATTTCAGGTGCAGGCTTGTTGAGTTTAGCGGCAAAAGCACTCAACGTCATTGGTTCATTATAAATAAAAACATCACCTGCAATTTTTGCAGTTTCAGTTTTACCAAGATTCCCTTGGGTATTTTCTTGTCTATTTAATGGAGGTTTTTTCATGATAGGACTCCTTTTCTTTGAGAATATTAGCTAAGTCAGCATTCGTAATCCCAATGAACACAACTTGTTTCTTATGTGTCAACGATTCCATGATTGACTTTGATAAGGTAACAATCCAAGGAATTTGGTAAAAACGTAATCTCTCCTCAATGCTACTTAAATGCGATTTGGAAGTATCCGAAGCAATAATGCCGTAATATATTTTTTTCTTACTTAGGGCTTTCATCGCAAGTTCACCAGTTAGATAGGTTCTTGCTTTCATCACGAAGTGTAATTGTTGAAACCATTTATCCATTGAGTACCGATTCAAGTTCTTGATAAAACGCTTCTGTTGGTTCGATGTTGAGATGCTTTTGAATTAACTTCCCTTTTTTAACTTTTTCAATTAAGGTAGGATCTTTCTTTAAATAAGCACCACGACCATTCACCTTATTGGATGGGGTTTGATCAATGATTAATGTATCATCAGGCGTTCTGACCAATCGAATTAAAGAAGATTTGGGTAACTGTTCACCTGTCGCCATACAACGACGGAGTGGAATGTTACTTTTCTTCATCGTAGTATTCATCAAAATCCTCGATTTCAGTTTCTGCTTCTTCGACTTCTGGTAAGGTAGACTCTTCTACTGCAGGCGTTTCATCATCATAAATCTTCATGAAATTTGCAGGGTTGATTGGTTCAGAAGAAGCTCCAATGTTTGGAGTAGCGGGTTTGTCGTCGCGTTCTTTTTTCTTGAAGGGCTTTTTCTTCTTATCAAAGCGATCTGGTCTTGGAGTACGAGCTTTTTGTTGCTCAAGTTGTTTTTCAAGTTCTTCGAGGGTTTTAGTTGTCTTAACCACCGTAACTTTTGGCGCTTCTTGAAATGTGGTCGGTTTTGCAGTCACATTAACTTCAGAAACCCCATTTGGCTCAGTGACCTTAACGTCATTTTGAACGCCAATTTCGTTGGTTTCTGCTTCATCCTTATCAACGGATGCTTTTTCAACAACCACGTCATCATGACGAGGAGACATTACATCTTCCATGGTAAACGATTCATCATGAACACGATTAGAAACATCCACGCGAACTTGTCCTTGGGCAGGGTTGGGTAAAGCTTCTCGTTGTTTTTTTAATTCTTCTTGCGTCTTTAATTGGTCAACAGAAAGATATTGAAGACCTTCTGCAGTTGCGCTGGTTAAATCCTTAATTTCGATTTGATAACCGGTTAATTTACTCGCTAATCTTGGATTTACACCCCGACGACCGATTGCAGTTCCAAGGTTGTCATCGGCAATAATCATGGTCGCTTTTTTATTAACTTCATCAACAATAATGCCTGTAACTTGTGCAGGCTTTAAAGATTCAACTAAATATAAAGGAAGATTGTCAGTGTATGCGATAATATCGATTTTTTCTTTATCCTTGGCATTACCTAATTGACCTACAATCTTTTGAATTCGTGATCCGTTTTGACCAATACAGGCACCGGCTGCATCCACATTGGGATCCATGGAATAGACTGCAACTTTGGAGCGTAAACCCGCTTCACGTGCGATATCTTTAATAATAACGGTACCTTCATAAATTTCTGGTAATTCTTCTTCGAATAAACGTTTTAAGAACCCTTCATGAATGCGAGAGACTGCGATCTGTGCTCCTTTTGTTGTGGATTCAACGTCAACAACATATAACTTAATGCGGTCACCAACTTTAAACGTTTCCCCAGGGATTCTTTTAGAACTCGGAAGATATACAGATGTCCTTCCAATATTGATAATGGCAGATCGTTCATCAATTTTTTCAACTTGTCCTACAATCATTTCACCAATTTTGTCTTTATAAATTTCGAATAATGCAGACTTTTCAGCTTCCGCAATTTTTTGTCTTAAAATCGCTTTGACTGTCATGGCAGCAGATTTTTGGAAGTCTTCGGGTGAAGCTTCGATTTGATAAGTATCACCAATATGATAAGTGAGACCTTGAGCTTTCAACTCTTCAAGAGAAATTTCTAAAAAATCATCTTCTACATTTTCTACAACAGTTTTTAACTGATAAAGTTTGATGACACCTTTTTTAAGATCAATATCTGCTCTTACAAGCGCATCATCAATCGATCCTAATTGTTTACGATATGCTTTTTCTAAAGCTTCTTTTAAAGCAACAATTATTGCTTCTTTAGAAATACCCTTTTCTTGTTCGATAAGATCAATCGCTTGAATAAGTCCCTTCATGTCAATCATAGTTGTCTCCTTATTTCATTGCTACTGCTAATCGCGCGTAGTCAATGTCCTTTCTTTGAATCTTTAATATTTTCTTTTTTGTTTTGACCGTAATCTCTAACTGAATGCTATCAGGATCGATTTCTATCAACTTACCCTCTAACATATTTTCACCACTAATCGGATGAGTAAGATGAATATAAATTTGTCTTTGTAGATATTGATTGAGATCATCGAGATGGATTGGATGTTCAACACCAGCACTCGCTACATCTAAGACATAATGTTCTAGAATTAAATCGGATTGGTCGAGAATTGGATTAATCATTTGCGTGACCTGAATAATTTCTTGAAGGCCGATTCTACCTTGGGGTTTTTCTATGAGAACCCGGAGAAATTTCTCTCCTTGTTCTAACGTTAATGAAACTTCAAACAAGCTTAATCCAAGTGAGATAATTGGTGGTTTTATCAAGGTTTCTATTTTTTCAATCAGTGTCATGTTTCTCCTTAAAAAAACAAAGAGTGGATTACTCCACTCTCGTAATGTTCTTGCGAGGGCTTAAGAATTGGTCCTAAGCATCTTTAATATACACTAATTTAGGAAAAATGCAATTGTTTTAACAGCAAATCAAATGATTCAAATGTATAATAAGTTTATTGAAAAATCATGAAAAAAAACAAATCTGCTTATAAAATTGCAATTCTAGGTGCTGGTCCAGGTGGATTAGCAGCAAGCATCTTACTTGCTCATCAAGGCCATGACGTCACCATCTATGAAAAAAATAGCCAAGTGGGCGGTCGTTCCAGCTTAGTTACATTAGGTGAATACAAATTTGATGCAGGTCCCACATTCTTTATTTATCGTTTTGTATTAGATGAGGTATTTAAAAGTATTGGTCGGAAACTTGAGGACTATGTAACGTTAAAACCAATCGACCCCCTTTACGATTTATATTTCACAAACAAAATTTTTAAACCTTATCAAGATCATGGAAAAATGATGAAAGAAATTCATCGCGTTTTTCCTGGTGAAGAAAATGGTTATCAGTTGTATCTAAAAAAAGAATCTCGTCGATTGAAAAAATTATTACCTGTTTTACAATTACCGTTCCATTCTCCTTTTCAATTTTTAAATCCAAAAGTCTTAGCTGCACTAGATGAAATTGATTTAGGAAAGTCACTCTATCAACGATTAAAAAAGTTTTTTCATCAAGATGAATTAATTTATTCGATGGCGTTTCAAGCTAAATATTTAGGAATGTCACCTTGGGAATGCCCCTCTATTTTTAGCATGTTGTCTTTTATGGAACATGAATACGGTATCTTTCATGTGATGGGTGGTTTATATCAAATCAATGAGGCGATGGCAAAGGTCGCCGTTGAATTAGGCGTTACGATTAAACTTTCACAACCTATCGTGAAGATGGATGTGATTCATAAGAAAATACAACGCATTAAGGTCAACCAAAAATGGATCAACATCGATCACCTTGTCATCAATGGTGATTTTAGTCATGTCATGTCATTAATCGATGAAAAACATCGTCCTAAACGTTATCAAAATAAAGGTTTGTCATCCTTACATTATTCATGTTCAACCTTTAATATCTACTTGGGCCTTAATCGCGTTTTTCCACTTTCACATCACAGCATCATATTCTCTAAGGATTATGCTCATTATGTCAAAGATCTTACGAAGGATTTAGTATTGTCAAAAGACCCTTCTTTTTATATTCAAAATCCAAGTGTGATCGATCCAAGTTTTGCACCCATTCATCATAGTGCAATGTACATTTTAGTACCTGTTCCTAATTTAAAAGCGAATATTGACTGGAAAACAATGACGAAGTCTTATACAGATTCTATTTTAGCAAGGATTGAAAAGTTACCTGGCATGAAAGACCTAAGAAAACATATTGTTCAACAACACATCATTTCTCCACTCGATTGGCAAAATCAATATCATGTCCATTTAGGCGCGAATTTTAATTTGTCGCATGATTTTAGTCAACTACTATATTTAAGACCACATAATCAATTTCAAAGTTTTAAAAATGTATATCTCGTAGGTGGTGGTACCCATCCAGGTAGTGGTCTACCCACGATTTATCAATCCGCATTAATTGTTGCAGATCTCATTGGGTCATGAAAAAGATTCCCTTGATTATTTGGTTAACATTGATCGTTTATACAATGGTGTATTTGCTTGTTTTTGGGGTTGAATCGCCAATCATTACATTATTATTGATAGGCGAAGCGGATGCCTTTGCTGCTCAATTTTTTAATGTGATGGGCCTTGTGCCATTCTATTTTTTATTGGATTATCTCTATTTTCAAAATAGAAGAAAATTCGGGATGATACCTTATTTACTCGGTTTTATTGGCGGCGCGTTTAGCATCTTATGGGGATTCAATAAAGTTGAGAATCATCATCACAAGTTTTCTATGTTAGCAAAAATTTTCTTGTCTTTGATAGTATTTTTAACCTTTTTTGTAATTTACAATGGTTTTACTAATGGGAATCCAGAACTATATTTTAATCAATTTTTTGATGATGCATTAGTGGGCATCATGACAGTAGATTTTTTCGTTTTATATGGTTGGAGTATTCTTCGTTCAAAGCAACTCTTTAAGGCTTGGTACGTTGCATTTATCCCGATGATTGGCTATGGATTGTTAATGTTATGGAATCAACGTCGCTAACCAACTTGTAATGGCAGAGATGGTAAGTTGCAACTGTCTTTCAACATTAATTTGAGCCACTCCATCGCCTCGTTGAAGACCATAATCACCAAATTGACTATGATTGCCACCTTCAATAGAAACTAAGGTGGTCAATGAAGAATGATAAGCTCTTGCTGCTTGATAGGTGTCTACATCGAGAATTTGATCTTTACTTGCTGTGATTGAAAGGATTGGTAACACCGTTTGTGAAAAATC
>JBMSKF010000007.1:0-58680 GCA_049419605.1 Bacilli bacterium | reverse complement strand
TATTGGACCACCAATGATGCAACCTTAGCATGGTCTGCTGGTTTAATTTGGGCAGCAGTAGAAGGGCTCATCGAAATTTTAGGTGTTGGAATTGGTTTACAAGTTCGTAAGTGGTTACCTCGCTCTGCGATGTTAGGTGCTTTAGCAGGGGTGTCCATTACTTATATAGCTTTAAACCCAGCTTTTAGTGTTTTTTATGTTCCTTATATTGGATTAATTTCTTTAGCAGTTGTCATTTTGGGTTTTGTTGGAAAAATAAGAATGCCTTTTAATTTACCTGTGGGTCTCGTTGCCATCTTACTTGGTGTCGTGATTGGTTGGATAAGTGGTTATATGTCGCTCGATAATTTAATTAACTCATTTGATAATTTAGGATTATATCTTCCCAATTTTGCTTTAGGTGAATTATTCAATCAACAAGGATTAGAAGCAGTTGCCCCAGTAATAGTTGCGGCAATCCCATTAGGTATTTATAACTTTTTAGAAACCATTGATAATGTTGAATCGGCCGCTGCTGCTGGCGATGAATATAGTACTAGAGAAGCCTTAGCGGCCGATGGTATTACAACCTTACTAGGGGTTGCCTTTGGGTCACCATTTCCCACCGCGGTCTTTATTGGTCATCCTGGATGGAAAGAAGCGGGGGCGAGAATTGGGTATGCTGCTGCGACTGGTCTTGGTGTGCTCTTGATGACACTTTTAGGAATTGTTCCTGTTTTATTAAATGTGGTGCCACTACCTGCTTTATATCCGATTCTGCTTTACATCGGCATCGTCATTACCACACAAGCCTTTACTTCATCTGATCTTAAATATGCTCCTGCCGCTGTCATGGCCATGATTCCTTGGATTGCAGAATGGACCCAACATTCCATGGATACAGCCTTAGGTGCAGCTGGTACCGATGCAGGAACGATTGGTAATCAAGTATTAACCGATGCTGGCATCAATTACCTAGGTGCGGCAAATCTCGGTGCAGGTGCCATCGTCGTTGGGATGATATTAGGTTCGATAGTTGCTTTTATTATTGATCGTAAATTTATGAACGCGGCAATTACATCTGGTATTGCTGTTGTCTTAACACTCTTTGGCGTGATACATGCGCCGTCTTCTGTTGGAATTTTACCTAATCCAGGAATGACCATTGGTTATGCCTTGGTCACATTATTATTCCTTGGTTACCATTTCGGCCTATTCGACAAACTAAGTAAGAAAGGAGGAGAAACCACACATGCGTAAAAATGTAGCAAAAGCGAAACCGTTCAATTTTGATTACGATCCAAAGAAAACTGCTTTAGTGATTATTGATATGCAACGTGACTTCTGCGCTCCCGGAGGTTTTGGTGAAGCGTTAGGGAATGATATAACCCCAACAAAATCAATCATTCCTACGGTCCGAAAAGTTTTAGACGCTGCAAGAGCCAAAGGCATGACGGTCATTCATACAAGAGAAGGACACAAACCAGATTTATCTGATTTAGAACCTGCAAAATTAAGAAGAAGTAATTCCATTGGTAAAAAAGGACCGATGGGAAGAATCTTAGTTCGCGGCGAATATGGTCATGATATTGTCGATGAATTACAACCGATGAAGGGTGAATTAGTAATTGATAAACCAGGCAAAGGTGCTTTCTATCAAACTTCGTTACAACGACATTTAAAGAAACACGGCATTGAATCATTGATTGTATGCGGTGTCACCACTCACGTTTGTGTTCATACCACCATTCGTGAAGCGAATGATCGCGGATATGAATGTTTAATGTTAGAAGATGGCACGGCCGCTTTTGATCCCCGAGATCAAGAAGCTGCGATTCGAATGGTGAATCAACAAGGTGGTATTTTTGGCTGGACGACGACTTCTGAAGAATTCTTAAAGAGCTTAAAGTAAAAGGAGGACATTTACATGGCTCAAACAAAAACCCAATCCATTCAATGGTGGGTCAAAGGTGACTTAAACGGTTACTTTGGTTTATTCTCAAACGTCTTGACGAATTTCTTAGCGGCGATCGGTTTATTACTTTTAATCGGCATGCCCACCGGAATGGTATTCGGTATTGTAGTTCCTGGAACTGCAATTGCTGTTTCTGCTGGTGGTTTAATTCTCGCTTACCTTGCGATGCAACTTGCAAAGAAAACAAACAATCCTAATGTCACGGCTATGCCATATGGCTTGTCTGTGCCACATTATTTTGCTGTTGCATTCGGTGTTATTCTGGTTGTCAGACTTGGTGGTGCATCATGGGAAGATGCATTAGCCGCTGGTGTTGTTTGGAATTTAATTCAAGGTGTCATTATGACCGCCGGTGCGTTTGTGGGTCCTTTCATCAATAAATACTTACCCAGAACAGCACTTTTAGGAGCCCTTGCTGGATTAGCGATTACTTATATCTCGATGAACCCAGCTGGTGAAATGTTTACGACCCCTTATTTAGGGATGACATCATTTGCCATTGTTTTAGGTGGTTGGTTTGCCTTAAAGAAATTACCATTTAAAATTCCTGCAGGTGCCTTTGCAATTATTGTGGGTACATTATTAGCTTGGATTACAGGCTACATGGATCCTACTCGCGTTACGGATGCATTTTCAACCGTTGGCCTTAATTTACCTATTCCTCAATTAGGTTATTTAGTTGCAGGTTTTGCTTATATTGCTCCATTCTTACCTGCCGCCATTCCTTTAGCAATCTATGACTTCTTAGAATCGTTGGATAACTTAGAATCTGCTGCCGCTGAAGGTGAACATTATCCAGTGACCAAATCAATGTTAGTCCCAGGACTTGCTACGATTGTTGGATCGTTACTTGGTTCACCATTCCCAACCATTATCTATATCGGTCACCCAGGTTGGAAATCCACGGGAGCTCGTATTGGTTATTCTTGGGCTACTGGTGTTTCCGTTTTAGTTTTAGCTTTTACTGGCTTACTAAACTTAGTATTGAGTATTGTTCCACTTGTTGCCCTTTTACCAATTCTTGTTTACATCGGCATGGTGATTACTTCTCAAGCCTTTGCTGTCACTGAAAAGAAACACTTCCCCGCAGTCGCTTTATCCTTTATTCCTTTAATTGCAGGATTTGTCACACTCAAAATTACTTCTGCATTAGGGGCAGTTGGTGCACAAATTGATTACACCGCTTTAGCCAACAGTGGGGTCCCACTCTTAGGTTGGCAACGCTTATCGGGTGGTGACATCTTAGTTGGCATGTTAATTGGTGCCATTGGTATTTACATCATTGATAAGAATTTCATAAGAGCCGCAGTTTATTCATTCATCTCTGCAGGTTTAGCGTTATTTGGTTTCATTCACGCATCATCAATTGGCTTTCCAACTTCGTTGGAAGCAATTAACCCAGTTGCAGTCGGATACGTCATGTTCGGATTAGTGATGTTATTCTTCCACTACTATAAAGACCCTTCTGAAAAAAATGTCAGTAAGGAAGCTACAAGCAAGTAGTTTAGACTCCATCAGTTCCCATCTTTTGCAAACGCAGAAGATGGGAACGGTTCTCCGCGCTTATCAACAGATGGTGACGTTAGACACTGAAGATCACCATCTCCTTCATATCGTCCAATCTCAAGTTGGCAACGGGCCAAGAAGGATTGTGCTCAGTCCGGATTCCAATGAGGTCCTGGTTACTTTCTACCCTGGTATGCAGATTGAGCTCAATCCTAAAGCCTTATATCTTCAACCATCTTTTGTATTAAATTTACGGGATGCTGTTATTTGGCAAATGCCCGTGCTTGAAAAAATCAAGTTGTTACGCAACGACTTTTTGTCCTATTTACATCAAGCTTTTGCTTCGATTGATATGACAAATTCACTTGCAAACGAGCACCCCATTATTCAAAAAAAGTTAAACCAATTCTTTATCAAACCAACTTTAGAATCCATTTTAAAAATATTGGGATTAGGATCAGGTTCAACCCCAATTGGTGATGACGCATTGTGTGGATACATTTTAAGTCAACGTTTCTTAGGACAATCACCCAAACTCATTCATTCTATTGTGACAGACCACTTATCGCAAACGACACCTATATCCCAAGAAATGCTGAGGGATGTCTATTACGGTCAATATAGTCAAATCTTTATTGATTGGTTAAAGGAATTAATTCATCACCCTCGTCTAGGAATTGATCAATCGATTCGTGGATTAGGCGGTCAATCTGGAAAAATGATTCTTGCGAGTTTCTACCACTTTACGATTCAATCCTTAAAGGAGGAAAATTATGAACACCTATTTGCGTATTCTCGTTAACGAGTATTACGATTCGGTAACCTTAATGTCACTAACGGCCTCATTAAAAAAACAATATTCTGGGGATGAAATTTTTCTTTTAATGGGTACGCCGATGAATGTGCAGTTAATTAAAGATATTGGTTTTAGTGATGATCGCTTAAACAAAGTTTCACCAAACGATTGTTTGATTGGTATCAAAACAAATCAAAATAATCCCGAGATGATTGAAGGTTTGGTCAAATCATTAAAAAATGCTTCGCAACAAACCAAATCATCTAGTGAACAAAGTTTGACATATCCTTCTACAGTTGCCGCAGCTAAAGCGATTCAAGCTGATGTAGCCGTCATATCTGTTCCTGGTGCTTATGCAGCATATGAAGCGCATTTGGCACTGGATGCTGGGTTAAACGTGATGTTATTTTCCGACAATGTGACGATTGAAGATGAGTTAGCTTTGAAACAAAAAGCAATTGCAAAGGGCTTACTATTAATGGGTCCCGATTGTGGAACAGCGATTCTTAATGGCGTTGGCTTAGCATTTGCTAATGCAGTTCGAAAAGGACCGATTGGAATTGTTGCAGCCTCTGGAACTGGGTTACAAGAAGTCACCGTATTAATTGATCGATATGGTGGTGGTATTAGCCAAGCGATTGGTACGGGTGGTCGTGATTTATCAGAAAAAATTGGTGGTTTAATGATGCTACAAGGGATTGATATTTTAAATGCGGATCCCGATACCAAGGTGATTACTTTAATTTCTAAACCACCCGCGGCAAGTGTATACGATAAAATTTTACAAAAACTAAAGTCGGTTAATAAACCCGTTGTTATTGGATTTATCGATGGTAAAAAACCTGAAAACAGTCCTTATTTCCATGCCTCTACTTTAGCAGAAACCGCTTATTTATCCTTAAAGGCGGTGAAGTTAAATCCACCCACATTTGAACAATTATCTGATCAACAAAAATTGGATGCAGCTGCAAGTAAAAAAACTACAGGATTTGTTCGTGGACTTTATTGTGGTGGCACATTATGCTCAGAAGCGATTAGCATAGCTAGAAAATCTTTAACGGGTGTTTATTCAAATGTTTCCAAAAAACCAGAAGAACATCTCGATGATGTCTTCCATTCAAAAGGTCATTGCTTTGTAGATTTAGGCGATGATGTCTTTACCAACGGAAGACCCCATCCTATGATCGAACCTACCATTCGCCTTGAACGCATTTTACAAGAAGCGAAAGACCCCCAAGTTGGCGTTCTTTTATTGGATTTCGAATTAGGATTTGGTTCTCATGAAGATCCCACAGGAACCCATCTTGAAGTATTAACAGAATTTAAAAAACTTAGACCCGAAGTTCCAATCATTGCTTATGTTTGTGGTACAGAAGAGGATAGTCAAAAACTCAAGGATCAAGAACAAAAATTAAAAACGATTGGGGTAAGAATTGCTTCAAGTCATGCCCAAGCAGTTCGTTATGCAGTTGCCATGATGAATGGAGGTCAACATCGTGAATAAATTAATTCAGTCCAAACAACTTCCAAAAGTTGTCAATGTTGGTTCAAGTATTTTTCTAAAGGACCTAGTCGCGCAAAAAGTAGAACATGTCAATGTACAATATCAACCACCTGGCCAAGGAAATCCTGAATTGGTTGCGATGCTTGTCAAAGCCAATGCGAAAGAAGAAGCGATTGAAAAAGCGAATCAACTTGCGTTATCAAAAGTATTAGCGGCCCAAGCAAAATTAACTGCAGTCATGCCAGCCTTACAAGTGATTCCTGGTTTGACTGAACGTACCTTTTTACATGCTGGTCCACCGATTAGTTATGAAAAAATGGCTGGACCGATGAAGGGTGCCATCCTCGGTGCGATTGTCTTTGAAGGGTTAGCTAAAAATCTTACTGAAGCCGAAACGCTTGTTAAAAAAGGTCTTATTAACTTTGCTCCTGCTCATGAATATCATGCAGTAGGACCCATGGCAGGCATCATTTCCCCCAGTATGCCTGTCCATGTGGTGGAAAATCCCGTGCATAAAAACACAGCGTATTGCTCCATTAATGAAGGTTTAGGAAAAGTATTACGATATGGTGCCAATGGCCCAGAAGTGATTCAAAAATTAAAATGGATTCGTGATGTTTTTGCGCCAGTCTTAAATGAAGCGTTAAAGATTTCTGGACCGATTGATTTAAAACAAATCATCGCCCAAGCGTTACAAATGGGTGATGAAACCCACAACCGAAACAAAGCTGCAACGGCATTGTTTTTAAAAGAAATTGCCCGCGCTATTTTCTTAACGAAAGCAGACATGGACAAAAAGATTATGGTCTTTGATTTTATAAAAAATAATGATCATTACTTTTTAAATCTTTCCATGCCTGCTGCAAAAGTTTCGCTTGATAGTGCGCAAGGCATTCCGCATAGCAGCATGGTAACTGTGATGGCGCGTAATGGAGTTGATTTTGGGATTAAAATTGCGAGTTCCAATCAATGGTTTACTGCCCCTGCTAACTATGTTAAGGGTTTATATTTTACAGGTTATGGTGAAAAAGATGCTGCCCCCGATATCGGTGATTCCGCGATCACAGAAACCTATGGAATTGGCGGTTTTGCGATGGGTGGAGCCCCTGCAATTGTTCAATTTGTAGGTGGTACGGTTGCCGATGCGATTCGTTATTCCAAGACCATGCATTTCATCACGGTTGGCCAACATCAAATGATGCAATTACCGAGTTTAGATTTTGCTCCCAGTGCCTTAGGAATTGATATTCGTAAAGTTGTGAGTACCAATATCCTTCCCATCATTAACACCGGTATTGCCCATAAAGAACCTGGAGTAGGACAAGTAGGAGCAGGCCTTGTTGAACCGCCAATGACGTGTTTTACCCAAGCGTTAGCATTCTTTGTGAAAGGACTTTAAATGATGAAAATTGTGTTTGCAATTGGTGGAAATGCGTTAGGATCTACACCAGAAGAACAACTCAAATTAGCGTATGAAGT
This sequence comes from Bacilli bacterium, assembly GCA_049419605.1. Classification (GTDB taxonomy): domain Bacteria; phylum Bacillota_I; class Bacilli_A; order RFN20; family CAG-826; genus UBA970. Next base: position 51,441 of record JBMSKF010000007.1, on the reverse strand, counting down.
AGCCTTACCGATTCTTGAATTAGTACAATTGGGTCACCACATTGTCATTGTCCATGGCAACGGACCCCAAGTAGGATTGATTAAAACCAGTCTTGATATTGGTCATAAACACAATCCTAAGATTCCGTTTGTCAGTTTAAATCAAGCTGGCGCGATGAGCCAAGGGTATATTGGGTATGCCTTACAACAAGCGTTCCGTGTCACCGCGGCTAAATTAAAATTAAATATCCAACCCGTGACCGTGATTACCCAAGTCGAAGTAGATCCAAAAGATCCAGCGTTTCAAAACCCCACAAAACCCATCGGTGATTTTTGTACACTTGAAGAAGCGGAAGCGATGCGAAAGCAAGGCTTTACCATGGTGGAAGATAGTGGTCGTGGATATCGGCAAGTTGTTCCTTCTCCTAAACCCCAACTCATTATTGAAAAAGATGCAATTCAATCGTTAATCCAATTCGGTTATTTAGTGATTGCTGCGGGTGGTGGTGGCATTCCTGTTGTTAGAGATGGTGTGAATCTAAAAGGGATCGATGCAGTCATCGATAAAGATTTTGCTTCTAGTAAATTAGCAGATCTTATTCAAGCAGACCGATTAATTTTATTAACTGCCGTTTCGCGAGTGATGGTGAATTATGGAAAGCCTAATGCTAAACCAATAGAAAAGATGAATCTAAAAGAAGCTGAACAATATATTAAAGAAGGTCAATTTGCTCCCGGCAGCATGTTACCAAAAGTGGAAGCAGCGATGTTATTTGTGAAATCAAATGATCAACGTCAAGCGATTATTGCCTCATTGAAGGAGGCTAAACTCGCGATTCAAGGGTTATCGGGTACAGCAGTCATTCATCACTAATTATTTTTCTGATCGTATTGTAATAAGTATAGGTTGTAATATAAACCTTTTTGTTTTAAGAGTTCTTGGTGGGTTCCAGATTCTTTAATTTCACCCTTTTGCATGACAAGAATACGATCACTATGTTGAATCGTTGATAATCGATGGGCAACAATAATCATCGTGGAAATATTCATCATTTTTTCTAGAGATTGCTGAATAATGGTTTCGGTTTCACTATCAATATTGGCGGTTGCTTCATCAAGAATCATTAAGGATGGTTGGTAAACCAACGCGCGGGCAAATGAAATGAGTTGTCGCTCACCACTGGAGAAGTTTTTACCACGTTCTTTCACCATGTATTTCAAGCCTTCTTCTCGCTTGGCAATGACATAATCTAAACCGACGTATTTTGAGGCTTCTTTGATTCTTTGTTCGGTGATCTCTGGGTTTTGTAAGGTAATGTTGTCTTGAATCGTACCAGAAAAAAGAAAGACATCTTGTAACATCTGCCCAATAAATTTTCTTAGAGAACTGCGTTTAATCTTTTGAATGGGAATGTCATCAATCAAGATTTCCCCTTTTTGAATGTCATAGTTTCTGACAATCAATTGTAAAATGGTGGTTTTGCCGCTACCAGTAGCCCCAACAAAGGCAACCGTTTCATTGGGTAAAATGGTAAAACTAACCCCTTTTAAAACCCATTCATTCGGTAAATAACTAAACCAAACATCTTTAAATTCAACTTTGCCTTTGAATGCTTTCAGTTCAATCGCATCGGGTTGGTCGACAATGTCAGGTTTCGTATCCAATACATCAAAGATTTTTTCAGCACTGGCAAAACTACTTTGTAAGGTATTCAATTGTTCAGAGATTTGTTGTATCGGTTCAAAGAATTGCCCGACATAGACATAGAATGACACAAACAAACCAATCGTGATGGCGCCTTCTAAGACAGATTGGACACCGATAAAGATGGCAATGAGTGTAGCTAACATCGAAAGGAAATAAAGACTGGGACGATAGACGGCAAAGGTATACATTTCTTTTAACGAACTGTTGCGTAACTGCCGGTTAATCATATGAAAGGATTGTTTAATTTTCTTTTCTTGGTTAAAGACTTGAACTACTTTCATCCCTGATAAATGTTCTGATAAAAAGGCATTCAATTCAGAGACTTTATTTCTCACATCACGATACGCGCCGCGAGCAGCCTTTCGGTAAACTTGAGATGAAAGATAAATCAACGGTAAAACCGCGAGGGTAATCAACGTCATCAAGGGATGAATTGCAAAAAGAATGCCTCCAATGATGAGCATCGATAAAACACTACGAATAATATTAATTAAGGTATTGGTAAACATATCAGAAATATTTGCAGGATCATTGGTTGCCCGGGTCACTAATTTTCCCACAGGTAATTGGTTAATTTGCCCAATCGATAGGGTATTAATATGGTCATAAACTTGATGACGAATCTCGTGGGTAATCTTTTGACCGACCTTTTGTAACATGATATTTTGCACATACGATACATAGGTTGAAAAACCGGAAACAACAAGCAGAACAGCAGTGCCAATTCCAACAATGAAAAGTTTATCTTCTAAACTCAACAACGGATTTTGCATTTGATCAATTGCAAGCCCTGATGCCAGTGGCAAGATCATCCCGGTAAACGTTCCAATAATCATCAAGAAGAAGGCGACAATAAAACTCTTTAAATGTGGTTTTAAATACGTAAAGAATCGTAAGATGACTTTACGGTCTTGTCTAGATTCGTGATGTTCTGCAAAATCACGCATGTTTGGTTTCCCCTACTAACGTTTCTAAGGTTTGTAAACGCACCATTTCTTGATAAAGGGCATTCGTTTTTAATAACGATTCGTGGGATCCAATTCCAACCAATTTTCCTTGATCCAAAAGAATTATCTTGTCTAATTTCTTCACTGTGGAAATACGGTGTGCAACCATGATCGTGGTTTGACCTTTGCGAATGGTACGTAAATTATTGATGATTGCTTCTTCCGTTTTGGTATCTACCGCGGATACTGAATCATCCAGAATCAAAATGGCAGGTTTTTTGGCTAAGGCACGGGCAATGGATAATCGTTGTTTTTGTCCACCAGAAACGGTGACACCACGTTCACCAAGAATGGTTTGGTAACCATCTTTAAAATCGATGATATTGTCATGGACATCGGATAACTTGGCAACGGATTGTATCTCATCCATTTCCAATTGCTTTAAACCAAAACCAATATTATTGGCGATGGTATCGGAAAATAAGAAGTTGTCTTGTGGAACATAGCCAATCGCTTGTCTTAAGCTATCCATGGATAATTCAAGTGAGTCGATACCGTCAAAAGCAAGCATGCCTGGTTTAACATCATAAAGATGCAAGAGTAGTTCGACTAAGCTCGATTTACCACTACCCGTGCGACCTAAAACCCCAACCATTTCTCCAGGTTTGATTTCAAATGAAACATCTTTCAACACAGGATCTTTGCCATCGGGGTACGTAAAGGTTAAATGATTGAAGGTGATACTTCCTTTAAATTGGTTTTTAACAATAGGATTTTTCGGTTGTTTGAGTAAAGATATTCGAGATAATAGTTTTTCAATACGTTTCGCAGATGCTTGCGCTTGTGCATTGATATTTAAGAAACTCGCGATTGCAAACACAGGCCATAACAAGGTGAAGAAGTAACTAATATATTCTGTGAGTTCACCACTTGATAAGTTACCTAGCGCGATTAACGCTGAACCAAAGGCAATGATCGCAAGAATGACTAAGGTAATCATGGTGTCAATCAAGACGTTAACTAATGTGTTGTATTTGATGTTATCCATCGATTTCCGATACACATCATTCGATTTATTGAAGAAGAAGAGGGATTGAGCTGCTTCTCTGACATACGCTTTAATGACCGTCATCCCTGAAAAAGATTCCTGGGTAAAGTCAGATAGTTGTTCGAAGGATTCGCTTCTTGCCTTTGCCTTAGCTTCAATTTTCTTTTCGATGAAAAACACTAAGACGCCCATGAGGGCAATCGGTATGAAGGAAATGAGGGTCATCCAGAACTGTAAGGAAAACATTCTTACTAGAATGAACGTTCCTAAGACAAAACCATCGACAAGCATCAAAATACCCATACTGTAGACTTCACGGATGACGTTCATGTCTTGGGTGAAGTAGGCCATGAGGCCACCGACTTTTTGTTCGGCATAGAAGCTTTGATCTAAATCTGTAATATGGTTAAATAAATTTTCTCTGACGTCTGCAGCGATTTTATGAGCAGTTCCATAAAAGAAGTGTCGCCATAAGAACCGACCAATGGTCATCCCTGTCACGATTAACAAAATCTGTAACAAGCTTGGTGTTAGGTCAGTGAGGTTTAAGATGGTTTGGGCTTCGACGCCATCGATAATGCTTTTGATGATTCGAGGAATATCTAATTGGAACCAATCCACAGCGACTAAAATAATCAAACCAAAAAGTAATGACCAGCCGTATTTAAGATAATAATGTCGAAAGTGCTTTAAGAAAATCACATCTAGTTTCCTGATGAGATATTATAGAGCATTTGAAATAAAACCAACTCAACATAAAGTTGATGAGCGTCATTTCAATGAAATATAAATTCTAAAATTATTGCTTTGGAGTGTCCGATTGAGGATGGGTTGGTTTTTCGAGTGGTGGTAAGTTTTTGACTTTGAGTATAAAGACTACCAAGTTAAAACCAACGTAGGCAAGCGCAATCCCATGAGGTATGATGACCGATAAAAAGGTTAATAATCCATTACCTTGAACTGAAAAATTAGATAAAAGATTAATTAAACCCCAAATTAAAAACGCAAACAGTAATCCAAAGAAAACTAATCCAATATAGCTCGTGATTTTTTGTTTCATGCCCATATATTAGATAATTTTCAGTTTGAACGCAACAATTGGTCCCATTATATTTTTTAATTGCTTTTCATAAATTTTAGTTTAACGATTTAGATTGTTAAAGTGATTAAGTTGAAAAAGATAGCATTTTGACCCCATTTAGCATATGCTTATCTCGTTTGGAAATTACATTATGAAAGTTAGAAACATTGCTATTATTGCCCACGTTGACCATGGAAAAACCACAATGGTGGATCAGCTTTTTAAATCTGCGAACATGTTTCGAGATAATCAAGCGACCAATGAAAGAATGATGGACAATAACGCGATTGAAAAAGAACGCGGTATTACCATTCTTGCTAAGGCTACAGGTCTACAATATAAAGATTACAAAATTAATATTCTCGATACTCCAGGTCACGCGGACTTTGGAGGTGAAGTGGAACGCATCATGAACATGGTGGATGGTTGTTTACTACTCATCGATGCATTAGAAGGTCCCATGCCACAAACTCGCTTTGTCTTAAAAAAAGCTTTAGAAGCCAACGTGAAACCGATTGTGGTCATTAACAAAGTGGATCGTCCGAATATCAATCTCACAAAAGTCGTCAACGATGTTTTATCTTTATTTATTGAACTTAATGCTCCTGAAGCATTTTTAGATTTCAAAGTCGTCTATGCTTCCGGTTTACAAGGGACTTGTAGTTTAGAACCCGAATTATCAACTCAAAGTAAAGGCTTTGGTCCGGTCTTTGAATTAATCATTTCTGAAATTCCTTCTCCACGTGTTTTTCCTGAAGGGACCTTACAATTCCAACCGAGTTTAATTGACTATAACGATTTCGTCGGTCGTATTGGGATTGGCATTGTTAAATCCGGAACGTTGAAGATTCAAGAAGGGTATACCTTATCGCGATTAGATGGAAGTTTAAAACCAGTGAAAGTGTTAAAGATGTTTACCTTTGTGGGTCTTGATCGTCAAGAACGGGAAATTGCTCAAGCAGGTGATATCGTTGGTATCGCTGGGATTGCCGACATTAACGTTGGTGAAACTTTATGTCAAAACGATGATGTTCGTCCTTTACCTCCCATTGCGATTTCAGAACCGACGTTACAAATGACCTTTGCTCCGAATTCATCACCCTTTGTAGGCAAGGCTGGGAAGTTTGTTACCTATCGTCAAATCCAACAACGATTACTAAAAGAAGCACAACGCGATGTGGCATTAAGAGTGGAAAACATCTTAAATGAAGATGCTTTATTGGTTTCAGGTCGAGGAGAATTACATTTAGGAATTCTCATTGAAAACATGCGACGAGAAGGATTTGAACTCGAAGTCAGTAAACCTCGCGTTATTTTAAAAGAAATTAACGGCACCTTATGTGAGCCTTATGAAGAACTCGTCATGGATATTCCTCATGAATATCTTGGTAGCATCATGGATTATGTTTCGCCTCGACAAGGACAACTCTTGCATATGGAACAAGGCGATGTCACCACGCGATTAACCTATGATATTCCTACCGCAGGTTTAATTGGAATGAATACTGATTTTATGACTTTAACTAAAGGTTTTGGTATTTTATCCCACGTTTATAAAGATCATCGTCCACGAACCCATTACACGAATAAAGGTCATCATCAAGGTGTCTTAATTGCCTCTGAAACTGGGATGGCGACGACTTACTCGATTGAAAATCTAGAAGATCGCGGCGTAATGTTTATCACTCCTGGAACGGATGTTTATGAAGGGATGATCGTGGGCGAAAATAAATACCCACGTGATTTGGTTGTCAACGTTGTTAAAGCTAAAGCATTAACGAATATGCGCATGGCGAACAAAGAATTAAAAGTCGTTTTAAAAGCGCCTCGTAAAATGTCCTTAGAAGCTTGTTTAGCCTACATGAATGAAGATGAACTGGTGGAAATTACCCCAGAAGCCTTCCGCTTAAGAAAAAAATACTTAAAAGAAAACGAACGGAAGCGGGCGAATTATCAAGAAACAGAAGACGATCAAGCTGGCGAATAAGTCGACCATACGCCGGTTGATTTTGTTCCTTGATCTAGACAATCCCCGCAATATTCTTGGCTAGTCCAAGACGTAATCGTTAACAACGCATCATCTCCAGGGTAAGTATAATCAATGGTCATATTCCAGATGATGGTTTGGTCTGAAGACCGTCTTTGAAATAATACATGGGTGGGTTGATAATCAAAAAAAGCATAATGATAAATTCCATTGCCTACACTAGTCAAGGATGGTAATTGATTCCAATTGGAACTTTGATCGTTACCCCAATAATGAATTTTAAACGTAGCGTTATTTTGGCTCCAATCAGCAAGAGGATCATTCACTTTTAAATACACATCAAATTGAACTGGCGCTACGCTGGATGTGGGTAGTGAACTTTGTTCAGTTTCAGAACTCAAGAGAGAACTTAATTCACTCGCGGAGGTGGAACTTTCTAAAATTATAGAACTTGAATTGATCGAGTTAGATGCAGATGATAGGGTTTCTAGTGATGAACTTACTAACGTTGAAGTTGTCACAACACTACTTGAGATGGCTGAAGAGGAAATAGATGAAGAAGGTTGAATGGTGGTCGCTAGACTGCCATCACCTTGCCAGTAAGCATAATAGGTTGCTCCACTGGTTTTAGGCATTTTGTTTACTCTAACTAATGCGGATGATTGGGCATAAACCCAACTTACAAAAGTCGTTCCAGGTTTGGTGGGCGTGGGTAAATTAGAGTCAGCCGCCGCGGTATAGGCTACTACATTACGATGATAAATCGTTTCATCTTGAACGCCTTGATAACCAGGGAGGGTGGCTTTTTCGCCTAAGACTAACTTGACTGTCACTTGATTATTCGCAAACGGTGTTAAAGGTTGAATTGAGGATTGAACAAGTGCACTTAATAATATAAGAGGTAAGAAGGCCAACCACTTTAATCTTAAATTCATGATGCGGTCCTCGTAATCAATACTGAAAAACTTGGTTGAGATTGTAAGGTTGCATTCTCGCTAGCAAAGACCAATGCTCCAGTTGTATTGACGGAAGCAGTGGATGTTCCAAAATTGATGTAAATGTTAAAGGTATCGTTATTCAGCGATCTTCGGAAGGCCATAACATTGGTATTTCCGGTTGAGATTGCTTGGAATGAGCCTCTAATGAGTGCAGGTTCTGCATGTTTTAATGCTGTTAAAGCTTGAGTCAATTGAAACATCGATCCTTCAAGGAGCATTTGCTGATTCGCACCTACTACTAAAGCATCATTCGCATTAATCGCATCCCAGCCAACTTGATAACCTTCAAAGGTATATCCGGTATGGGCAGGATCACTATCAAGGTTATCCCACTTCATCGGTTGACGATAATATCTGTCTTTATGGAAATCGGTGCCACTAGGATTTAATTGCCAATTGCCAGTCATTCCTAATTCATCACCATAATAAATCCAGGAAGTTCCAGGCATCAGTAAGGTTGCAGCATTAAATGCTTTTGCCCTTCTTAAGGCATCTGCATATTCTCCAGCATTAATGGTTTGCTTGGAAATCACATCATTTCCTGAACGCGTTCCTTTCACCCAATTGAGAACTCTAGCAACGTCATGGTTTGAAGTGAATGCACCATTAATAAATTGAGAACGAACTGGTTTAAAATGCGTATTGAATTTAGTAGCAAATACATTGGCCTGGGCTTGGGGATTCGCACTTTCAGCGATGCCATGCATCATATTCATCAAGTGATAATAATTTTGGAAATCGAGTTGTGAATCCATCCCTTGGTAATAAGGGGCAATACGAGCATCCCAACCATCAAAGTTTTCACCAATGACAAATGCATCGGGATACACTGACTTTAAACGGTAATTAAATTCTTTAAAGAAGTTGATATTCTTTGTCCGGTTCGCCGCGTAGGTGGTTCCTGCTTCAGTAATACTATCATTGGCACTCGCGGTCACTTCATCATTCATATAAATGTGTTTAACCGCATCTATTCTAAATCCAGAGACTCCGAATGCAGCCCAATACTTGGCAACATCAATGATAGCGTCTCGGGTGCCTTGGTAATCGTAATTTAATTCCGGCATGCCGGAAGCAAATTTACCATAATAGTAATAATTGGTTTCACCAAACCGATGCCAAGGAGCCACTAAGGGTGTTAAGGAATATTTCCAATGATAGAAACTACGATAGTCAATGGGTTGACCCGCACTATTGGTACCTTTTCTTAAGTTAATTGAATTTTGGAACCAGGCATTTTGCGTGGAGGTATGATTGATCACAAGATCCATGATCACACGCATATCTTTTTCTTTCGCTTTATAAATGAGTTCAGCATAATCCAGTGTCGTTCCTAATGAAGGATTAATCCGATAAAAATCACTCACGTCATATCCGTGATACGTTTCCGAAGCATGGACAGGGGTCAGCCATAAAGCTTTTACCCCAAGCGCTTCTAAATAATCGAGTTTGTTGATGATCCCTCGAATATCGCCTTCACCATCATCATTCGAATCGGCGAAGGATCTAACAAAGATTTGATAACCGACACCGACGTTGTTGTAAAAATCTTGTGAGGTAATCGCTTGTGAGAATGTACTGAGATTGGAGGAATTCACATTCGTAACAGAAACAAATGAACCATTATCGTTTTCATAAGGATCTTCACCCACGCCACCTAAATACTCAAAGGTATAGTCAGCGACTTGACCACTTAAGGCAAAAATGTGCATGGTATTATCTTCGCGGATTTGCGTATTGAAGTCATTGATGTACATGTCGGTACCACCATCACTGGTCCACATACCAACGACATTCGCCATACTTGGTTTATTCACAATTAAGAAACCAACACGGGTAATGTCTTCCCAAGTTTGATCGGTTGTAATTAATTTACCAAGGTGAGAGGTTTTTTCTTTAGAGAAGTCAATTTCTGCGATCGCGCCGGATTCATCGTAATATGTCCAGTCTATTAAAATACCAGGTAAATCTAAGGGTGCTTTTTGCCATATCCAAATGCCCCAATCTGCGTAATCAACAGGAGCAGCTTGTTGATTTTCTTTACTGCGATTGTAGTGAATATAAAGATGTTCGGGCTTTGCCCAAGTCATCGTTGATTCGTAATTGGGATTAATACTCAAAGGAGGTAAAGAAGAACTCCCATTACTCGATGATGAGGATGTGGTACCTCCACACGCAGTGAGGACAATTAAAAAGGTGATAAAGGAAGAGAAGATAACTTTTTTCATATAAAATCATTATACAAAAAAATACCCTTTTCTTTTGTTAAAAAATTAATAAAGATTGAGTAATCCTAATCGCTTAGGTAAGATAAATGAGATGAAAAAAACAAGATTAGAATTAGGCATTACAACCTTTGCAGAAACATTACCAAACCCAAGAACAGGTGAAGTCATCTCGCAAGATTTACGATTACAACAAATTATTGAAGAAGTGAAATTAGCAGAAAAAGTTGGCTTAGATTATTACGGTGTTGGTGAACACCATCGTAAGGAATTTGCAGCGAGTGCGCCTGCCGTGATATTGGCAGCAGCTGCCTCGGTGACAAAAACAATTAAATTAGGCAGTGCAGTTACGGTATTAAGTAGTGATGATCCCGTTAGAATTTATCAACAATTTTCCACGTTAAATGCGATTTCACACGGCCGTGCAGAAATTACCGCAGGTAGGGGAAGTTTTATAGAATCGTATCCTTTATTTGGATATGACCTCAATGATTACGAAGAATTATTTGAAGAAAAATTAAATCTCCTGTTAAAAATTCGTGACCAAGAAATTGTAACGCATCAAGGTAAACATCGCCCTTCGATGGACCAATTAGGGGTTTATCCTCGTACCCAATATCCGTTGATGATTGCCCGTGGGGTTGGGGGTAGTCCTGAATCAGTTTTGAATGCTGCGATGGCAGGGATTCCTTTATTCTTAGCCATTATTGGAGGCCAACCCATCCGTTTTAAACCTTATGTCGATTTATATTTACAACGATGGCACCATAAACACGCACCCTTTATTGCAGTTCACTCACATGGTTTTATTACCGAAAATTCTTCTCATCTAGAGAATGAATTGTTCGAATCAATGGCCAGTGTGATGAATCAAATCGGTAAAGAACGTGGATGGGCGCCTTACACCAAAGCTACATTAAAAGCTTCGTTGCAACCTGATGGTGCGCTTTATGCAGGGACCCCTGAAGTGGTTGCCAAAAAAATTATTTCTTTTTCCAAAGCGATGGGTATTGATCGATTTACATTGCATGTCCCGGTTGGGTACATGGAGCATCATTTAGTGATGCAAACGATTCAATTATTTGGCGAAAAAGTTAAACCAATAATTGATAGAGCCTATCAAGAATAAGAAAAATTATTTAATTGTGGTAATCGTACGAATAGGAAAACGTAAGGTTGGTTTTGCGTCTTTAGCCTTTTTACCGATTGAAATTAAGACGACGGGTTTATAACGATTACTATCTATTTCTAAAACTTTCATAAAATTATCGCGATCGAAACCACCCATCGGGCATGTGTCATAACCATATGCTTGGGCAACAATCATGATGTTTTGTGAAACAAGTCCGCAGTCAAGCAAACCTTCACGATCAAGAGATTCTTTTGTACGAGTGGCCCTAGCTTGTTCCGCTTTTTGATTTCTCACCTTGTAGTGGTCTTCGGTAATCATGCCTGCATCAAGTTCCATTTTGTTCATGATGGGAAACATGGCATACCGATCTAAATCGTTGAGTACTAATATTAATGCTGCAGACGTATCAATCTGTGGCGTATTAAACATCATAAACGGCCTTAACTTCGCCTTCATTTCAGGTGAATGAATCAGCACGAAGCGCCAGGGTTGTAAGTTCCAGCTGCTTGGAGCAGAGGTTGCTTCTTCTAATATTTTTAATAAGGTTGCTTCGTCGATTTTGACACTTGGGTCATATTCGCGAATGGAAGTACGGGATAGGACTGCTTGAATGGTATCCATAAGGTTTCCTCTATCTAATGGATTATAACGAATTCAAAATTAAGAATGTTAGTATAATACTTACGAAGGTCAATTCGGTTAAAATAAAAGTATGCCAAATAAAAAATCTGCTATTTTAGTCGGGGTTAAGCTTCCCGATTTTCACGACTTTGCCCAAGCATTTGAAGAATTGGATAATTTAGCGCTCGCCTGTGATTATTACGTCTTAAAAAAAGTAACCCAAAATTTAGATGCTCCTACAAACAACTATTATTTAGGAGCAGGAAAAGTGTTTGAAATTAAAGCAGTTCTTGAAGAAACAGGTGCAGAAACTGCAATTTTTGATACCGAGTTATCGCCAGTTCACATCCGGAATTTAGAAAAGGCACTCGGAGTTAAAATTGTCGACCGCACGATGCTTATCCTACAAATTTTTGAATCAAGAGCAAAAACCAAAGAAGCCAAACTACAAGTCGCCGTTGCCAAAGCGACTTATATGTTGCCGCGTTTAATTGATCATGAGGCTAATTATGATCGGCAACGTTCCGGTGGTAAGGCGAACAAAGGTACTGGTGAAACGAAGCTAGAAAAAGATAAACGTGCGTTAAGAAATCAAGTAATTAAATACCGAAAAGAACTAGCTTTACTGACTGAAAAGAGAAGAGTTCAACGTTTACAAAGAAAAGATAATCACTTGTTTACAATTGCAATTGTGGGATACACCAACGCTGGTAAATCCGCATTAATGAATCAATTCCTTTCTTTAGCCCATCGTTCTCAACATAAAAAAGTATTAGAAAAAGACATGGTGTTTGCGACCTTAGAAACGTCTTCACGCTTGATTAGTCTACCTAATCTTATAAAGTTTATCGCTGTCGATACGGTTGGTTTTGTCCGCCGCCTTCCGCATCACTTAATCGAAGCATTTAAATCTACATTAGAAGAAGTCAAAGAAGCGGATTTGATTTTACATGTTGTGGATATTTCCGATCCTGAATTCTTAACTTTAATGAATGTAGCCGATGAGGTACTCATCTCGCTTGGTGTTAACAATATTCCAACTTTATATGTTCTCAACAAAATTGATATTATTCGTAAACCTCAAGGTAATCTACCCCTTAATCATGTGAAGATTTCTGCCTTACGAGGTTTAGGGATGCCGCAACTAATGATGAAAATTTCTGAATATATCTTGCAGGATTATCATCCCCTTGAACTAAAAATTCCTTATGCACAACAAGAAATTATTGATCAGCTCAGGAAAGATGGGATTTTATTAGAAACTGCTTATGAAGATGATGCAATCTATATTTCGGTAGCCTTACCTGAACATCGCATTGCCAGTTACGAGTCATTTATTGATCAACAAGATTTACACTAGGCAACCAACACTTCATCAACTGGTACGTCCCCTTTTGTGATGGGGATGCTTTTTTGAATTTGAAAAGGATAGGCAACGCCGATGACGTAAGGGGTAGGATGTTTTGATAAAAACCGATCAAAATAACCTTTGCCAAATCCAAGACGATTGCCTTTTTGATCAAAGCCGATGCCAGGTATGATGATTAAATCTAACGTCGAACTTTCATCTTGAAATTCTTTCGGTTCTAAAATATTCAATGCACTTTTGATTAATGAATTTTTTGGGTTGTATCGAACATAGATAAGTTGATTACCCACCACTTTGGGTAGTAACCAAATTTTATGGTCTTGAAGTAAAGGAAATAGATTAGGTTCGTTTTTAATCGCAGAAAATAGACCAATAACTTTGGATTTTTGATACTTAGGATGGGCTTTGATTTTTTCAATCAAAGAAGCCGAATAAACCTCAATTTCTTGCGATGTAAGGGAAAGTCTTTTTCCTAACAAATCTTCTCTTAACTTATCTTTCATATCGTTAGTTTATCATACAACTTGTTTTTGCTTTGGTCTTCCGATTATAGTTATCTCATGACTATTTCCATTATTTTTTTATCTTTAGCATTCATCATTCTCATCTTGTTAATCCAAGTCGCTTATGGTTACTTTTTCAAGGAAGGAAAAAATACTCGTATGATCAAAACTGTGATTGGAAGTGCTTATTTTGCACGCACCAATGAATTTAAAATTTATAACCGTCACGCCAAACCCAATGGGGTTGTCTTTGTCGGAGACTCGCTAACCCAACGTTATCCCTTAAGTGAATTTTATCCTGGCATCCATCTTTATAATCGTGGAATAGATGGCGATACGACCGAAGGCCTAAGTAAACGACTACATTTATCGATCTTTGACCTCACACCCAAAGTCGTTGTATTACAAATCGGCACGAATGACCTCCAAGTCTTAGGTTTACCCAAAGAAAAAACGGTGGAGAATATTACCAAACTTGTGGAAACGATTCTTGCAGAATTACCGAACGTAAAAATCTTATTAGTGTCTTTATATCCTGTGAATGAGACCACTGATAAACTCGTTAATAAATTCATTGTGGGTCCAAGAAAAAACGTCGATATCCAATGGATGAATCAAAGAATCCGTCAGATCAAAGGTGTTGAATTCATCGATGTTTATCCTGCACTTTTGGATGAAGAAGCCCAACTAAAAATGCAATATTCAAAAGAAGGATTACATTTATCATTAGCAGGTTATAGTGTGGTGACCTCTTTCATTAAACCCATGTTAGAAAAGTTTTTTTAATATGAAAGTCCATCTCGATCAAGCGCTTCAACAACTCATTAAGGTTGCAACTAATCATCCTCAAGTTGTAGCCCTCGTCGTTTTGGGTTCCTTATCAAATCCTCGTCGCTTGGATGATTATTCTGATATCGATTTCTTTATGATGGTTGAACCCCAAGCGAAGGCTGCCATGATAAAAGATTTAACTTGGTTAAACTCTTTAGTCCCCACCTATACTTTTCAAAACACAAGAGATGGTTATAAAGTATTATTAAAATCAAATGTTTTCATGGAATTTGCCATCTTTACAATGGATGAATTAGTGCACATTCCATATCACCACCCTAAAGTTGTGTATGCAAAAAATAGTGAAATTGAAAAGCAAATTCCGCTAAAAGAAACGTCTATTGAATCAAATCCAAATGCTAACCTTCAAGAAGCGTTAACGAATCTTTATATAGGATTATTAAGACATCATCGAGGTGAAGTTTTAGCTGCGTATCAAATGATCCAACAATATGCGCTCAATCATGTGGTACAAGCAGTGAGAAACATTAACCCAAAGATTGATGTTGACCCATTCAATGCATTGAGAAGATTAGAATTAATCGATCCTTTGCTTGCTAATTGGGTTATGGAAGTGTTGAACAAACCGGACCAAAATCAAGAAGCAGCTAGAAAAATACTCAAGAAAATAAAAGACCATCTTGAACCTAATTCACTCATGCAGGCGATTGAAAATCTACTTTAATTGTTGATTCGCGTATATGGTTGCCGCGGCAAAGGGATCGATTTGATCTCGCTTTGCCATTTGATAAATTCTTGTCAGACGATGACCAATGCGTTGAATTTCCGCTTTGACTTCGCCTTCATTGTAATCTGAATGATGTTCATGATAGACATTAATTAAACCACCCGCATTAATAATAAAATCAGGGGCGATTAAGATACCTTTTTCCATGGCGTTCGGTCCATGAATCTTGTCGTCTAACAAAATATTATTGGCACTTCCTGCGACGATTTTGGCTTGCAATTGAACAAGGGTGCTATCGTGAATCACCCCACCTAAGGCACATGGACACAAGACATCCACATTCGCGCTCATGATCTCTTCTTGTTGGAGGACTTTAAGAAAGGGATATTTCTGGAGATTCTTTTCGATATTCATAGGATTGATATCGGCGATGCATATATTTTTAACGCCTGCTTCGACTAATAAATCAATCAAGTAACTGCCCGTTTGCCCAACACCTTGAATTGCAAAAGACAAACTTTGTAGGTTCTTTTTTGGTAAGGCAAAAGCGACTGAAGCCTGAATGCCATAATAGACACCTAAGGCTGTAAAAGGAGAAGGATTCCCTGATTTACCAATACGACCCACTACGTGTGGCGTGACTTTCGCAATATGCATCATATCTGAGGAGGTTGTGTTGACATCTTCGGCTGTTATATATTGGCCTTTTAATAAGTCGACATAATACCCATATGTTTCAAAGTAAGCAGGAGACTTGATTGACTTGGCATCACCTATTAAAACTGCTTTACCGCCACCTAAAGATAAATCTGCCCCTGCAGCTTTAAACGTCATGCCTTTTGCTAAGCGTAATACATCCGTTAATGCGGATTCACGGTCAGGGTAATGCCAAATGCGGGTACCACCAAGTGCAGGTCCACGCTTGGTATTATGTACCGCAATAAAGCCATGTAATTGAACAGAAGGATCGTTAAATTCCATCACAATTTCATAACCAGGAACGGTGTGATAAATTGGTTTTGGATAGTGTTTCATCTCCCCCATTATAAATTAAAAACGCTGGGTTGAACCCAGCGTTTCAAAATCCTAAAAAAAGTTGTCTATTTCGGAGGTATTTTATAATTAATCGTAACTTGTGGGAAAGGAATATCAATTTTATTTTCATCACAGAAAACTTTAAATTCACGATTTAATAAGCGAATGACTTTAGGACGATTCAGTTCATTGACTTTCGCTGCAAACCGTAAATTCACTGAAGAATCAGCAAGCGCAGTGACCCCACCATACGTGACTTCGCCTTCTAATACCGCTTGGTGTTTCTTGGTAAAACTTGGAATAAAAACTTTGTTTATTAATTCTTCAAGTTTTTCTAAATCGGTTTCATAGGATACGCCAACTTCCGTTACCGCTGTTGAGGTATTAATGGAGGCGTTAATCACATTTTTAACTTGAGAGTTATTCACAATTTTTAAATCAGCGTTTGCTAAGTCTAAGAATTTGGTCGTACGTAGACCGATTTCCATGACTTTACCTCTAAAGCCATCAATGATTATGATGTCTCCAACTGAGAATTGTTTTTCAATGATTAAGAACAATCCTGAAATGATATCTTCAACAATGCTTTGGGCACCAAAAGAAACCACTAAACCGATTAACCCGATGGAGGCTAATAAGGTGACAGAATCAACACCCCACGCAGTCAATACAAAGAGGATACCCATGAAATTCGTGCCATATCGTACAGCACTTTTTAATAGAAGCATCGTGGTTCCAACTTGTGCTTTCTTTGGCACAAAGATTGCCACAGAAGCATCATATAAACGTTGGACAATCCAAACAAAAAGCAGAATCGTCAACGTTTCTAGAATTCTTAAATAGTTATTCGTGATTAAGGAACCAATATCAAAGAATTTTCCTAAAGTTCGATTAATGATTTCCCCAAATTCACTATCACCGAATAGTAAATTAGAGAAGACTGCAAGAAAAATGGCTGCCGTAATCACCAAACCTTGTAAGACAATACCAATCCATTTTTGGATGGTTTGCTTTCTTAGTTTCAATTGCTCCTTTGTTAAAGGAACTTTAACAGCTTTTTGATCATTCTTTTTCATTGTGGTATACCTCCTTGAAAGTTGAATGAATAAAACGTAATCGGATAAGCATATGGTGACGCTTGCACTAGAGTTAGTGCGAGCGATGAACCTAAAGGAATTCCAGATTCAAGAGTCAAGGTAAAGAAACTCACATCTTCATTTTCTTGAACGAGGACCATAGGATAGGCGGTGGCTAGATTAAAATCACCGATTGAAAGATAAAGCGAATCCAAATTAGAATTTCGATCGATGGTGAGTTCAAAGGTGACGCCATTGATGGTAGGCGTTACGCTTAGCACGAAGTAAGGTTGATCAATAGGAATAATCGTTTGTTCGAGAATAAGGAAAGTTCTTTCATCAGCAGTGGTTAAATACCATTTTAATGAGTAGGATTCATTGGCAGTTAAATTTTCAATAGAAAATCCATCATTTGTTAAATCAAAAACTTCACTAACTTCTTCTGAGTCAATCCATTCAATGAAATATTCACCTGGTTGTTCTCCGTTGTTAAACATCGGTGTAATTGCAAACGTATCAACCGTGGGGAATCTTAAATCAATGGAGGCATCAACAAATGGAGTTGTTAATTGAGTGAAATCTTTAATGAGTTTTCTTTCGCTGTTGATTGTGGCAAAAATTTCTACTTTAATCTCGGCATTTTGATGAGGAATATTACTCCAGTTAAGCGTTTGTTCACCAACAGATAGGGGTCTTGTTTCCACTTGCGTTCCATAGGTTAAAACCGCTTCCCAAGCATCTGCATTGGTAAACCCATCTTGGGTAATGAGATTAATATCAAATGTAGTAGAAGTCGATAATGGCGTCGTGGTTTCTTGAATCGAAGTAACGAAGGCATTGGTTCTAGGACGAGTATTAAAAGTGTAAGTATCGAGCGTTCGCCAACCCAAGGTATCCTCTAATTCAATGGTCAACGTATAAGCTTGATTTGATCTTAAGGGCTCAATCGCTCCTCGATTGACACCATAAGCAAGGGCGATGACATAGTTATCCCATTGATTTTCAACGCGTAATTGAACAAGTGCAGGTTCAGTAGGTTCTTCAAGACTAGATGGCAGTGATCCAGAACCTTCAACAATAACATTTTCAATAACTTCAATCGTGTAAAAAGCGCGATTTTCAAAGACGTCGACATTGAGAAATCTTGCTTCCACTGCAATCGTAACCGATGCAACTGCAGTGACGACGGCGACGGATGCAGACGCTCCGATGAAATTAGTCATGAGTCGCTTTATTTTTGATTGATTAATCGCCATATTGTTCCTTATTTTTTAAGTAAGCCTTGATAAACATTACCAATCCCGTAATCATCGTAAAGATAAACGTGAGAACTGGTTGGAGAATCAATGTTGAGTTGGTTTCAATTTTTTCTACTAATGGATTGATGACGTTTGTGGAGTCTTGTATCCAAATTGGATAAAGTTTTAAGATTTCACTATTCGGCACAATGTAAGTCTCATCTATTAATTGAGAGAGATCTAAAGGGGCAAGTGACCATCCGATAAAAGTATAACCTTCAGGTAAGACTAAAGTTGGAAGTAAACCAATCATTTCACCACTTGTACTATGGATCTCAATGACACTTTTACTTGTGATAAACGTAAGTAAGGTTGTATTCCCTTGCCAAATTGCTTCTAAGGTAACATCTTGGCTACCCATGGTAAATTCACTGGCAATCATTTGAGATTGGTTTGCCCAACCAACAAAGGTATATCCAGGTTTTTGATTTAAAGTAGGTAAGCTAAACTGACTTTGATATTGAAGTGATAACGTTTCAATTGTGCTATTTGTGTCATGATGAATAAGCGTTAATGTATAAGTGTTAATTTGCCATTTTGCGTATAATTCAAGATTGCCAATGGTTCCTTGTTCTACATTCGTCACTGGACTTCCATTTAATTGTGAATTTTGAAACCAGCCCATGAAGGTGTAACCTTCCCGTGTTGGCATCGGTAATAATGTGGTGGAACTTAATACATTAAATTCATTGAATGTGCTCGATAACTGTCCACCATTGAGGGTATAAGTGATTGTGTAATTCATTAAAGTCCATTTTGCATACAACGTTAAATCATGAGCAGGCATGGTATTAAATTCAAATGGTATTTGAAGATTTTCATCAACATACCAACCTGCAAAAGCAAAACCTGGGCGAGTTGGATGATTAGGTTGGTTGACTGTTGAGCCATAATCATCCACGATTGAATTCACCGCAGATCCTTCATTAGAGATAAAAGAAATGGTGTAACGGTTGACTTGCCACTTTGCAAAAGCTGTAAACGATTCAATCGGTAATTGATTTGGATTGATAGGTGTTTGGAAATTTTCATCGTAATACCAACCTAGAAACGTATGGCCTATTTTACTTGGTGTTGGTAGTGTGATGGATGATCCTGTATTAAAACTTGTAGGAAGGACACCGTTAACTTCGCCAAGATTTAACTCATAAGCAATGGTGTAAGTGTTCGCAATCGGATTGCCATAAAGTGTGATGGATTCATTTTGCGAAGGTAACGTTTGAATAGGTTCTCCTGTTAATTGAGGATTGTTATACCAAGTTTGATAAGTGTAGCCGTTGATATCGAAGACTTTATCAATGAGGAAAGGTTCATCTAAACTTGTTCTTAATTCTCGATGTTGAATTTCATTGGCTGCGATAAAAATAATTTCATAAATGGTCATGGTGGACTCTAACGAAAAGTTACCAGCCTCATCAAACGCTCTTGCACGATAGTTTGCAGTCGTGCTGGTCATCAATGGAGTTTCATAAACTGCCCATGGTTGATTATCAACTTTGAATTGATAACCGGCTACAGAAGTTTCAAGATCTTCTGATCCACCTAAAGTAATCTCATAATTGTTTTCTACTTGATTGGTTGTAAATTGTGGCGCAGTGGGGCCTTGACTATCAACCACTAAATTTGAAGAAGTTGGATCGATGCCGCCGGCAATATAACTATTCGATAAATACCAGGATTTTAGAGTCATTTGTTGGGCTAATCCACCCGTTGCTGCAGTAAAACCTGCATAAAAATAATTACTAATCTGAGTTAAATTCATCACGCGAGAAATCAATGCATCAACGGGTCTACTTGGACGATTAGAGGAAGGATCTTCGTCATTGGAAATGGCGACCCTTAATTCTAAGCGTGTTTGTGCATGGTCATATTCAATCCAAGTGTGATAGGCTCTGACAAGTTGACCAGCACCTTTACTCGCCCATTGACTAATGAAACCACCATCAAATACTGCTCCAGCAGAAGCAGAAGATTGGCCATTCGTAAAAATATCAGATGACGCTAAACTTTCACCGCCATTATCATAAAAATCAAATTCAACACCAACTGAGTTGGCAATACCTGTATAACCTAATCCACCACCGGAAGCGCCTAATGAATTGGAATCAGCCGCAATGACAAATACATAACCATCTGCAGGACCTGGATTTAAACGATATACATTCATCACAAAATAGGTTGAGAAACCTGGTTGATTTTCATTTGCCTTGAGTTGCTCTTTTAAAAAAATAGAAGAAGCTTGACCCGTACTCGTAGTCATGACCAACCCTTTATTAGCATTTTTTTGAACCGTGACGTTATTCCCATTAAAGTTAAGATCTTGAGTGGAAACGGAAGGGTCACCTAAATCTGCTTGTGCATAACGTAAATTCACTGAGTTAGTTGGTTCAATGTTAATAACGCCATTCAAAGGGAATACACTTTGAATAGGGATTAAGGTGATGAATAATGCGGTTAAAATCGCTTGCATAACTTGAAATAAGATAGCACAACAACGATAAAAGTCAAAAATACTTAATAGATGTTAAATAAAATTGCAATCTTTAGAACCTATCCTTATAATCAAACCTTAATGGAGGTCTAACTATGAATTTAGACATTGTCTTAGGCGAATTTCTTGGTTTATTAGTTTTCGTTGTTGTCCATGGTGGTATCCTTGCTAGCATGGCTTTAACTGGAAAAGTTAAAGAAGGAATGGCCGCGTTAGCTGTTTTCTTAGGTATTGCTTTTGGTGTCTTTGCTGCACTTGCTGGCGGAAGTGGCGCCCATATTAATCCTGCAGTCACGATGGCTGTCTTTGTCACCGGTGAAATTGATGCTGTTGAAGCATTAACGTATATCGTCTCACAAATTCTTGGTGGTTTCGTGGGGGGCCTCATCTTATGGGTCATCTATCGTCCACAATTTAAAGAAGCAACTAATCCTTTAGCACCTTTAACTGGAAATCCATCTCCAAAAGATGTTGTCCAAAACGTGATTACTTCCGTTTTAGGTTCATTCTTCTTAGCTTTATTAGTGTTAGTGACGGTTACCTTAACCACCGGATCTAATGTGACTCCATTAGCAGTCGGTGCAGCAGTCTTAGCAGCCGCTTTAGCGGTTGGCGGAACTGCTTACTCCGTGCTTAACGTTGCTCGTGACTTAGGTCCTCGTTTAACGGCAACTGTATTAAAAATTGGTCAACCTACTTGGGTTCCAGTTTTAATTCTTGCACTTGCATCCTTAGTTGGCGGTGCGTTAGCTGGTTTAGTTGTCACTTTATTAGGCTAATTCAAATATTAATTTAATGCATAAAAAATAGAGGGAAACCTCTATTTTTTTATTGCTTCTAAACACTTTGCATCATTATGCTTCACTTGATTGACATAGGGACTAACTTCGTATTGTTGTAGACCAATATAATTTGTGGGTTTAAAGAGGAATGCAAGTTCATCAATCGATGTTTTTGGGTTCACCCAATGTAAATATTGATCAGGATTTAACATGACTGGGATGCGATCGTGAATCGGTTGCATGACGAAATTGGCACTAGTTGTTAACATGGCAGAAAATACCGTTTGCTTACCATCAAGATTCTTGACGGTGTGATAGATGCCAGCAAACACCATGTAGGATTGATTGTTTCCGTGAAACCAAAAAACCCTTGATGGTTTTTCATCCCGTTTCCATTCATAAAAACCAGAACTTAAGATAAGACAACGTTTAGTTTTAACAGCCTGACGAAACATCGGTTTTTCAAAAATAGATTCGCTTCTGGCGTTAATGACTACTTGAGAAGTTTGATCTGAAAGAGGAAAACCCCATTGCGTCGTTCCTAAGCGAAACTTTTGACCATCATGGATGAGGGTGATGACTTGATGAGTTGGTGCAATATTATATTGAGGTAAGGTTGGTTTTTCTTCTTTGGATTCAACTTGAAATTGATCCCATAAAAAGTGAGAGGTTTTTTGCCAATCAAAGTGAAGACCAAAGCGACCACACATATGTTCATTTTATCTTTAACCTAAGAAAAAGGTAAGAATCTTTACATTTGTGAATTGGTTTATAATATAAATAAATTAACTATTTTATTCATTAATTGTGATTCATGATCGCAGCTCAAATCAAAAATAAAATCAATTAAGGGGACCTATGCAATCAACGATTGGTGAAAAAATTAAATTTTTGCGGACACAAAAAGGCCTTAGTCAATCGGCGTTAGCGAAGCAACTCTATTTTAGTAATCGCACGATTAGCAATTGGGAAAATAATTTACGAGAAGTCAGTGTTCAAAATTTAGAAAAGCTTTCTGCTTATTTTAATGTACCTTTAGATTATTTTAAGAAAGCACAACATCCAAACTTACCTCCACAAGGGGCGTATCAGCAAATCAAAGTGAAGAAGATTGCCATCAATGATCGCTTTTTTTATTTCTTATTGATTTTAATGTTTATAAATACCTTAATGTTTTGGGTTCCCTTTCAAAATCGCGTGAATGCTGTGCTTATATTTTTACTTTTTTGGATTGTTTTTTTATTCACAACGATTCTTCATTACACTAATGTAGATCGAGAAAGAACAAAGACATTTGTCATCCCATTAGATGCTTCTTTAACGTATCAGACAACTTTATCTGATAAAAAAAGAAGGTATTTTAAAATTACTTTACTAGGTCAATATGGACTGATTACCATCATTTCCACGTTTTATTATGTTGGGATCTTTGGCATGATTAATCGGGTTGAAGTAGATGTATCTTTTAATATGTTTATCATTTTTTTCTACACCTTTATGATGGGACTCTATGCTTTTGCTTTTATAAAGGAATTAGTTGCTGGCACACCAAAAGCAATCATTCCCTATGTCAAAAATCAATATGGTTTTGGTATGTTTATCCATCGCGCTGTTGTTTCGATTCAATACTCGATGATTATTTTTCTCATTATCTACATGAATGGTTTTGGTCATCAATTCTTCCCTATCGATTTAATGTTATTTACCTTAGTGAATGGGTTATGTTTAGTTTTACTTTTAAGATTGATGTTAGTGGCCAATGCAACCTTTTATGATAGTTATCGATTAATCAGTCAAAACCTCGATCAAAAGCAATTCGAAACGTTACAGTAAATGGATTCCACTCATCATGGATAGATTCCACGAGTTGTGGAATAATTCCACATTAGGCTCTAACCTATAGGTTTGTATTTTTCCTTTCATTATATTGGTGTTACTGGGATCCCATACCTCAGCGACTGAATGGGGAAACCTGATTACATATTTGATGGTCTGAACCCAGGGATATTCCAACATTTATTTAATCAGATATCAGTCGTGAGGTGTGCTTGGGTTATGTTAATATTAAGAAGTGAAAATTCTTAAAGAAAAACGATATATTGAATCTTTAAAGCGAGAAGGCAATTTATACATTGCATTACCTGATAATTACAATGCTCAACGCCGTTATCCGGTGATTTATTTTCATGACGGTCATAATTTATTTTACAAACAGGATTCATACGCTGGTGAAATATGGGATGTTGTTTCTGCATTAAATTCAAAAGGGTTACCTGAAGCGATTGTTGTCGCAGTTAGTTGTGCGATGCGCGGCAATCAACGTCTTGAAGAATACAATATTTTCGATACCCGTTTCCCCTCTCATCCAACTTGGGTTGCGCATGGCCGTGGGATGGACTATCTTCAATATCTTTTATTTGATTTGAAAAAAGAAATTGATACCCGTTTTTCAACGTTAACTGGTCCAGAACATACGTATATGATTGGCAGTTCCATGGGTGGTGTGATTTCTCTGGAAGCAGGTTTGTTATACCCTGACATCATTGGTAATGTCGCTGGCCTTTCAAATGCCTTTTATGCCTCCACCGATGAAATCCTTAAGTTAATTCAACAAAAACCATTGTTATTAAAGAAACTATATCTCGACACGGGCGATCAAGAAGCAGGTTTAGAGATTGCGGAAATATATATGAAAAGCAATCATGCAGTAAAAGATGCTATTTTGGCCAAAAAATCAAAGACAAGGTTTGAATTTAAAGTGATTCCTGGTGGGCAACATAATGAGGCCGCTTGGCGATCAAGATTACCCAAAATCCTCAAGTTTTTACTCGTCGAATAACTTTTACCAATAAAACGAATGTCCTCTTTGTTAATTGAGTGTAAGGAGAGTTGGATATGAATCACAACAAAATGAGTTTAGTCGCGATTGGAGGAGCAGCCTTACTGGTTGGATGTGGATTAACCGCACCGAGTTTACCAAGTAATGACGTTGCCCCGTTACCGACTCCAATCAAAGAAGTTTATGCAGAAAAAGCCGTCACCGGTGTTAGCATGCTTGCTACCACGGGTTTCATTCAAACCGCGAACGTTTCTAGTGGCCCGTTATTGATGAAAGGACCACAAGACGCCGCTACCTTGGTAACCGAAGAAGATTTAATTGCAAAGTTTACCGAGTACATTACCCTCATGGATAGTTTACTCACGGAAGAAGGTCAACCTTTCCAAGTCGTTGAATTACCTTCAGACCGAGAAGCATATACTTATCATTTAAGTATTACCGTCAATGATTTAGCAGGGAATACAATGACTTATGAGATGTATTTTAATGTAAAGGAAGAAGTGATTGAAGAAACGACCAGTTCTGAAGTTACCTCTAGTGAAGTTGAAGTCACGTCAGAAGAATTAACAAGTATTGTAAGTTCTGAAGACCTCACCACCAGTGATGTAACATCCAGTGAAATCACTTCATCTGAACCAACCAGCGAACCTTTAGCTCGCCGCGATGGTGATGATGAAGATGAAGATGAATTAGATGAAGAAGAAATTGAAGACCAAGAAGATCGTGAAGAACACGATGGTTATAACGATGGTGAATTAAGAAATCGAAATGAAGAAAATAGTTATCGTGACCACCATGATCGTGATTTTGAAAATGATGATGAAGTCTTACTAGAAGGGGTTGTGATCTTTGAAGGTCAAGAATACGCTTTATTAGGTATCCAAGAAATTGACCAAGAAGAAACGGAAACCAAGTTCTTTATCTCCTTAGATGAAAACAACTGGATTAAGATTAAAAGAGAAGTTGAAGTCGATGAACAAAAATATGATTTAGCAATGATGAAAGACGGTCAATTCTCGAAGCTTACCTTCAAAGTTGAAACCGATGATGATGGTGAAATTGAAGTTAAATTAAAAACGATTATGAATGATGAATTAGTTTCCTACTCCTTTAAAAAAGAAATCGAAGAAGGCGTGGAAATAATTAAGATTAAGGTAGTCGAAGATCGCCAAGTCTTACATGTCAAAGCCGTTCCTTCGATTGATGAAAATGGTGAAACGGTTTATAGCTTCTATGTTCGTGAATCGGGCAAAGATTATGAAGGTCGCCCAGGTCATGGACGTGATGGTGGCCGAGGCCATTAATCCGATTGACTGATAATGACTTCAAAGTGGCACAATGTGCCACTTTTTTATTTAACAGAGAATAAAGGATTTTCTTGATTGTGAACCAAGATACTATCGATCAAAGATTGTTTAAACACACCGTTACTTACACAATGGTGAATGATTAAAGAGGTTTTATCCCCTGTATTAAAGGTATAACCAGCCGCTTTCATGAGGGTAATGGCTTCTTCGATATTTAATTGCATCCCAATCATAAAACGATAAACTGTATTTCGTTCTGGGCGATAATTGTCATCAGTGCGAATTTTTGAAAAAAGGGCTCGACTGATATCAATACTTTGATAAAGGGCCACTTCATCAATGCCTTTTTTATCGATGAATTCAAAAAGAATTTGACTAAAGCTCTTCCCTTTTTTAAAGGTGGGTAGGATGAATGCATCAACAGCCTTCTTATAAAGAATCGTTGATTCATTCTCATCAAGATCTTCCGTATCCTCTTCTTTAAGCAATGCATGAATAGACCCATGATTAGGCCGATAGTCTCGGTTAACGAGTCGAGTAATATGTTGAATCCAATAATCCTTATCAAAAATAACCATAAATCCTCTTTTAATTAGTCTCATTATATTATATTGCCAAGGTGATCCTTGGTATTTTGTTATAATTAATCAAAAGGTAAACTATGGAAAAAATCTTAGAATCACAACGTCGTTTCTTTGCCACTGATGCTACCAAACCTTATGCTTTTCGGATTGCTCAACTAAAAAAATTAAAACAATTACTCATTCAACATCAACAAGCGATCATGGATGCCTTGTATGTAGACCTTCATAAAGGTCCGTTTGAAGCGTACACCACGGAAGTCGGTTTTAATATTCGCTCGATTGGTCATACGATTAAGCAATTGAAAAAATGGATGCAACCTAAGCGTTATAAAGGCGAAATCTTTTTACCTTTTGCAAACGCTTATGTTCAACCTGAACCTAAGGGAAACGTATTATTAATTGGCCCATTCAATTATCCTTTTCAATTAGTGATTGAACCTCTCATTGGTGCAATTGCTGCTGGAAATACTGCCATCATCAAACCATCTGAATTTACGCCCAAAACCGAAGCCATCATTGAAAAATTGATTAATGAAAACTTTGATTCATCCTATTTATATGTGGCCAAAGGTGATGCCAAAGTTACCACAGAATTATTAAAATTAAGATTTGATCATATCTTCTTTACTGGTTCTACAAGAGTGGGCCAAATTGTCTATGAAGCGGCCGCAAAATTTCTTACACCAGTTACGTTAGAATTAGGTGGCAAAAGCCCCACCATTATTGATGAAACCGCCAACCTCAAAGTTGCTGCCGAAAGAATTGCGTTTGCAAAATTTACCAATGCGGGTCAAACTTGTATAGCCCCAGATTATGTTTATGTTCATGCCACGGTTAAAGAAGCTTTCTTAAAAGCGTTTCAAGATGTCATTCAAAAACGTTATATGGATAAAAACACCTTTGGGAGAATTGTTTCCGATCGCCATTATCAACGCTTATTAGGACTTATAGATTCAAATAAAGTCGCTTATCAACCTAAACCTAACTCTGAAGAACGTTATTTAGGACCCACCATTCTAACAAACGTGACTTGGCAAGATAAAGTAATGCAAGAAGAAATTTTTGGCCCGATTCTTCCTATCCTTACTTTCGATTCCATAGACGACGTTATTCAAACGTTAAAAGCAAAAGAAAAACCACTTGCACTTTATTTGTTCTCTGAAAACAAGCAAACGCAAAAAGCAGTATGGTCATCACTTTCTTTTGGTAATGGCGCAATTAATGATGCGCTCATGCAGGTTGCCACCAGTCAACTCCCATTTGGTGGGGTTGGTCAATCTGGTTTTGGTAGTTATCATGGGGTTCATTCATTTTTAACTTTTTCTCACCAAAAGTCTTACATTAAAAAATCGACTAAAATTGATGTTCCAATCGCTTATCCACCTTATGACAGTACAAAATTAAAGATCATTAAGAAGTTATTAAAGTAAGTTAGGGACTATTTTTAGCATCTTAACCTTCAAAGGATTGTCTTCACAATTATTCACCTTACACTAGAGTTATCAAAAGGAGGATTCACCAATGAATCTAAAATTGAATACCTTATTGTTTGCTAGTATAGGCATCTTACTGTCCAGTTGCGGAAGTGTTGATACACCGGTGGTTTTATATGCAGAAACTGCTAATGCAATGGTTAGAATTGATGAAGGCTTTGATCAAGAAGTGGAATATGACTACATGGTAGAAGGAGGTCAATTACGTTTTCAACATCCACACTTCATGGATGTGCAAATGACCTCAGTATTACAAAATGATTGGGTTGAAGTTCGAGAAATGTTGGAAACCCTTAGAGAAACCCAACGATTACAAAATCAAGAACGTGTCTTCATCAAAATGGAAGCAAGTATCATTCGGGCTCTTGGCACCGTGATGGAATCGAATGCCATTACTTTATCGGAAGCGGATGCGACTGCCTTTGTGGAATACCAAACTGCGTTAACATCAACGAAAAATAACCTACAAACGATACGTGAAGAATTGAAGTCCTTGGTAACCGAATTAAGATCGCTGATGCGTTCAGTCAATCGACCGATGATGTGGGATGATACGCTCATCACCAACGTCAAAGACATTCTAAGTGACATCATCCCTTTAACGGAAACGCTCACGACCGAATTAAGTACGGTATTACCCTCATTACAATCTGTTAGAGCATTATTACTTGAAAATATTCCAAATGACCTTTCACCAATTACGGTTGAGGTATTAGCAGCACTTGATGCATTTCAAACGCAATTAGTAGCGTTAAATGCCTTACAACTTGAAATCAAATCGGTTCGTCAAAATACCCGCGATACCATCAAAGATATCCGCGATATTGTAGCAGCCATGCGTGCTAATAATGAAGAATTAAGTGTGGCAGATCGAGCAGCTCTTTCTTTAAAGCGATTAGCGATTCAGGATGCAATGGCATCCTTAAGGTCTCTCAATAACGAAAATAAAGATACGCTTTCCTCGTTGAGAAACTTAATAAGTTTTGAAAACTTAACTTACATTAATGAAACGTTGATAACGCTCCTTGATCAAGGTGAACAACGATTAACGATACTAGAAACTATCCAAACATTGTTCCTTGAATCAAAAGCAATCTTAGAAGCATAATCGATTTACCATTTTCTAAAAAGCAAAGTTATCCAACTTTGCTTTTTTCTTTTGCTTCAAATTGATGGGGTTTATAATGATAAGGATGAAAAAATTCTTGGTTATTTTTATTGAATTTTTCCGACTTGGATTGATCACGTTTGGTGGCGGCATTGCCATGTTACCCGTGATAAAAAGCACTGCTTTAAAGCATCATTGGCTTGAAGAAAAAGATTGGGAAGAAGTCGTGACCTTGTCACAACTTGCTCCAGGTGCCATTGCCGTTAATTGTGCGAATTTAATAGGATATCGTCATCATGGATTCGTTGGCAGTATTGCCGCTATTTTAGGGATGATCTTACCCCCAATGCTAATCATTACGTTGATCGCATTAGGATTTGAAATCATTTTTGAACAACCCCTCGTTCAATCCGCGTTAAGGGGCATGTTTATCGTGGTGTTTATTTTATTTATGAAGGCCATTATATCTTTAGGCAAACTTGCCTGGAAACAATGGTGGATGATTGGTTTATCATGCCTTAGTTTTGCCATTGCTTATTTTCAATTACTTTCTCCTGCTTTCATTTTATTGCTTTCATGCTTGGTCATCATTTTCATCACTTGGCTTCAACAAAGGCACTCCAAATGAGTTTAATTTGGCTTATCTTACAATTTCTCCTGGTAGGTAGTCTCACGTTTGGTGGTGGCTTAGTTGCGATCACTTTGCTTTTTGATGTATTTGTCACGGGTCAAGTGATCACGGAGGTTTTTTATCTGCAAATGATTACAATTGCAGAATCAACACCTGGACCCATCGCGATTAATCTTGCCACTTACTTAGGGTTTTCTCAATTTGGTATTTTGGGTGGTGTCATCACCACGTTGAGTTTTATCCTTCCATCCGTCTTCCTGATTTGGATATTTGATCCCATCTATCGTCGCCATTCGCAATCTCCTTATTTGGTTGCGTTGATGAAAGGCTTAAGAGTGATGGTGTTTGGTGTGATTCTTGTTGCCATGGTAAGAATGGGATTATCCTTGATAGAAGAACTCGTCGTGACCCCTATTCAAACTTTATCATTAGGGTTATTGACGTTGCTATTCTTGCCGCAAATGAAAAACCGCCCCTATATCTTATTGTTGGTAGGAGCGGTTTTTGGAATCTTATTCTTTTAATCGACTAGTACATGTCGCCTGGATTTGGCATGGCAGGGGCAGCAGGTTTATCTTCTTTAATTTCTGTGACACCGGCTTCTGACGTTACCAGTAACGCGGAGATGCTGGTCGCATTTAAGACAGCAGATCGCGTAACCTTAGTAGGATCGATGATCCCTTCTTTGATGAGATTGACCCATTGACCTTTTTTTGCATCAAAACCAAATTCTGGTTTTTGTTTCTTTTGATTTTCAACAATATCCGCGCCATTGAAACCAGCGTTTTCAGCGATTTGGAATAAAGGAGCAGATAATGAATCTAAGACCGCTTGAATCCCTCTTTGAACATCAACATTTTCATCTTTGAGGGTATCTTTAAGTTCGTTATAGATTTCCATTAAGGTTGCACCACCACCGGCCACAATTCCTTCGAGAACTGCAGCTTTGGTTGCATTCAATGCATCTTCAATGTGAAGTTTCTTTTCTTTGAGTTCAGTTTCTGTGGTCGCGCCAACTTTAATCACGGCTACTCCACCAGAAAGTTTTGCTAAGCGTTCTTGCAGATTTTTCTTATCGTATTCAGAGGTGGTTTTCTTAATTAAACTTTCTAATTCTTTAATCCGATTAGCGATTGCAGGATTTTTGTGTGAACCACCGACTAAGGTAGTGGTATCTTTCTTAATAATGGCTCGACCAATTGTCCCTAAATCATCAATAGTGACTTCCGATAGCTTCATCGCTAAATCTTTGGTAATAAATTTACCTTCTGTTAAAATCGCGATATCTTGGAGTTGATCTTTTTGACTATCGCCAAAACCTGGAGCTTTCGTGACGACCACATTGAAGGTACCACGTAATTTGTTCACAATTAACGTGTTAGTGACTTCATTTTCAACATCATCAGCGATGATGAGTAATGGTTTACCCGCTTTGACTACTTGTTCAAGGACTGGAAGAATATCTTGAACTGTAGCAACCTTTTGATCGGTGACAAGAACAAGTGGGTCTTCTAATTCAACGGTCATCGTTTCACGGTTGGTGACGAAATAAGGGGATAGATAACCCTTATCATATTGCAACCCTTCTACTACAGAAAGTTCGGTATCAAATCCTTTGGATTCATCAACGTTAATGACACCATTTTGAGAAACTTTTTCCATCGCGTCGGCAATGATCTTACCGATTTCTGCACTACCTGCAGAGATCGTTGCCACGTTTTCAATATCTGCACGATTCTTTAAGGGACGTGATTTCTTTAAGAGACGATCGGCTACTTCTTTACCGGCTTTATCAATGCCTTGTTTAACTAGAACAGGGTTTGCACCTTTTTCTAAGGCTTTAAAACCTTGATGAATCATCGCTTGGGCTAAAACGGTTGAGGTGGTGGTGCCATCTCCGGCCATTTCATTGGTGTTGCTGGCGACTTCATAAACTAATTTTGCACCCATGTTTTCAAATGGATCTTTGAGTTCAACTTCTTTCGCAATGCTAACACCATCATCAACGATAGATGGAGAACCATAACCTTTATCCAAGACAACATTGCGTCCTTTAGGACCTAAGGATACTTTGACGACATCGGCTAAGGTATCGACACCTTTTAATACTTTGAGTTTAAAATCGCGGCCAAATAAAATTTGTTTTGCCATAAGGGCCTCCTATTATTTTTCTACTCTTGCTAAAATGTTTTCAGCTTTGATTACTAAATAATCTTTGCCTTCTAATTTAACGGTTGTCCCTGAATACGTTTGGTAAACCACTTGGTCACCGACCTTGAGTCCTTCAACTTTGGGGCCGATGGCAAGGACCTTACCAAAAGCAGGTTTGTCCTTTTCATCCGTACTGAGAATAATCCCAGACGCCGTTTTCTTTTCTTCTTTTTCTAAGGCTAAGACCACGTATAGATCTAATGGTTTTAACATAGCCAATCCTCCTTTAGCACTCTTATACTTTAAGTGCCAAATATAATTTACTCGATTCAAATATACGTGTCAAGTTATTCACTAACGAATAAATGACATATAGTTTTTTAGTTCGTCAGTGACGGGTTTTTCTAAAATAGAAACTGGACCATGTTCTAGAATTTTTCCTTGATCCATGAAGATCACATAATCTGCAAAATCGCGAACAAAACTCAAAACGTGAGTAACAAAAATAAAGTTTTTGCCACTACCTCTTAACTCTTTAACCGCTTGTAATACTTCAAAAGATAAAACCGGATCTAGACTCGCAGTCGGTTCATCTAAAAAGACAAGTTCAGGATCAAGAGAAAAGGCTCTTGCAATCGATGCTCGTTGTGCTTGACCACCAGAAACATTCTTTGGAAGTTTATACATTTGGTCTTGTAAACGCACTCTGGTTAAATAATCTTTAGCAATCTCTATCGCTTTTGCTTTTTGATACCCTCTTGTTTTTTCCAAGATTAAAGAAATGTTTCTTTCTAAACTTAAATGAGGGAATAAATTATGATTTTGAAAAACAAAGCCAATTTGTTTACGATATTGCTCATCTTGGACATCAAGGTCATCAATTTGAATCGTGCCTTGACTTGGTTTTTCTAATCCTGAAAGTAAACGAAGGAGTGTTGATTTTCCCGAGCCTGAAGCACCGATGATGGCAATGGATCGATATCCTTCCAAAGTAAAGGAAAGCGTTTTTAACACTTCAACATCATATTGATGACTAACATTTTGAATTTTGATTTTCATGATTGTAATTTTTTCTCAATCCACTTGGTGAGTTGCGATAATGGAATCGTGATCACCAAATAGAGTGCCCACAATAATATGTAACCTTCTACAAATAAAAATGTTCGCGATTGGGCAATATTAATTGCATAGTAAAGTTCTGCATACGCAAGCACATACATCAGTGAACTCCCTTTAACAATCAAAGAAAAGTTATTCATTAATGGTGGCATCAATACTTTAATAACTTGCGGAATAATAATGTATTGATATCGTTGCCAACCAGTGAAACCAAACAAATCCATCGCCATATATTGTTCTTTAGGAATCGAAGAAAAAGAAGATTGATATACATTTTTCATGTAAGGAGAAATGTAGAGAATTAATCCTAGAATTCCTAAAAATGGACGATTAAAATTATCAAAGGCTGGGCCAATCAGAAAGGCCATCAAGACAATCATGACTAGCAATGGCGTTCCATAAATCACTTCAGTAAAAACGTCAACAAGTGCACGAAAATACGCTAATTTAGAAATGGACAAAAGGTAAAATATAAATCCTAGGATTAAACTACCTACTAAGGTAATTACTGAAACATACAAAGAATTTAATAATCCCAAAAATATTAAACGGCCATAATCCTCAAATAACGGCGCCAAGGTAAAATTCGCATCGCGAGAATAAATAACGAATAAAATAAGCGCTATAAAAGTAGCGATGGCAAGTGTGTAATTAAAAACTTTTTTCATTAACCTTATTCAGCAGTGATGTAGAAATCAAGACCATATCGTTCTAATTGAGCTAGAACCACGGCATCCCAATTTGCACGTAATTGAGCATAAACGCCATCTTCATAATTAAACGTATCAATGAAAGCATTTGCAGATGCTAATAATTCAGTATTGCCTTTATTCACAGCCATACCAATTGGAGATGCGACCCATGGATCCCAAACAATTAGTGTCGTTTCACGATTCGCTTTAAATCCATTGACAACAGGTGAGGCTGACATTAATAAAATATCTGCATCGCCTTGAGCAACGGCTTCAATGGCAGTAGCTAAATCGACATATTCTGTGACTGTTTTTCCATAACTTGTCGGAATGGTTGCAGAGACTTGGGCTGCAATTCCAGCAAATTTAGCAGACTCTACAGCCAATAAATCTTCTGTTGTTGAATCCACGGTTAAGGTATTCGCCGTGGCAAAATCTTTATTGACTAAGGTGATAATTTTAAAGAAGAAATAAGGATCGGTAAAATCGACAACTTCTTGACGGGCTGCGGTAATACTCATACTGGCGATGACGATATCAATTTCCCCGGATTGTAAGGCTGGGATCAAACCACCAAAATTAGTATTCACGATTTCAGTAGGTCTTCCTAAATACTCTCCAAATGCTTTGGCCACATCCACAGAAATACCTTCAGGTTCATTCTCACCGGTGACAGTTTCAAATGGAGGATAACGTAAATCCATTCCAACACGAATAGGATCAGCAGGGGTACAACCCGCTAAGACACCGACGGCGACTAAAGAGGAAAGTAAAAGAAACGTTTTTTTCATAAAGAACTCCTTTTGTTTTTTATATTTTATTATTTTGCCTTAAGTACAAAGCTTTAACCAAGCGATATACTCAAAAACTTTTTGGATAAACGACTAATAAGAGAGGGTGAGATTGGGTGTTGGATCCCTAGAATCATCGTTAATAACATCGCTCGTTCCGCAATCGCACCACTGATGAGAGCATTGCGTAACCATGCATCCATCAAATCTTTGCTGTGATATAAAAGGTGAATGATGATTGGAACACTTTGATTGATTGCACATGCAGTACCCGCATAATCTTTGACAAATGCAGCAGTATCGGTCATCTCTATTGCCTTTTTCATTTGCACTGCAAATCGACGTGGTGCTTTTTGTATGGCATTTTGAACAGCTTGTTGCATCGATTGATGTTTTAAACCTTCCATGATTGCATCAAACATTTCATAACATGCAGGATACTCTTCTTTATTGGTGAATAATTGAGCAAGATCCCATGCCCTTTGATTTGATAAACCAAGTTGTTTGGTTGCAATATAAGGGACAAATCCTATTAAATGATCATCATCCATCAAGATAGTTGGCATGCCTAATTTCATTTTTTGATTGAGCGTGTTCATGATCATTTTGTGACCATAGGTTTCGATATAACCTGTGTAATCTCCACCTGGTTTGATATGTTGGTAAATCAAATCACCATAGGCTTCTCTCGATAAATTGGGATTGTTTTTTAATGCTTCTGTTAACCAAAATAAGAACATACCCTGAGAGGTTACATCTCCCACCTCTGCTTCAGGATACGCGTAATAAGAGGGATGTGCTTCGTCATAGATCTTTTTGTCTTGTTTTCGAAAAAATAAATCTTCTGTCTTGGATAGATTGCTTAAATAGGCTGCGTTGTAAATCCAGTGAATGCCTAGATTGGCTGCATTTCCTAGCAATGCGTGGACAACATACTTTGGTGTGTTCATGAAACTTTAATCCTTACAATATTCATTGTATGGGGATAAAGTTGTTTTAACAAACGATACACAATGATCCAAACTAAAATGGTCGCAGTATAGTTCACCAAAACAATACCCCACCAAATACCACTAACGCCTAAGTTTAATAATTGACCTAATGCGTAAAAAACAAACAAGGGAGAGAATTGTCTTACCACACCAATTAATAATGCATAATATGGCTTTTTAATTGCCTGTAAAACACTACTTGCAATGCCAATCATGGAATAAGAATAAATCGCAAGTCCTTCAATTCGTAAATAACGAGCTCCTTCTTGAATCACATCTGCGTCTTGATTAAAGAGGCCAACGAGTTGAGGAGCAAAGGGATAAATAATCACTAAACCAACGGTTAATAAAATAAAGGCATATTTTGCTGCTTGTTTAATGGATTGAAGAATTCGTTCCCATTGTTGTGCACCAAAGTTTTGTCCAACGAGGGCAACGGTTGCAATATTTAAACCAATCGTTGGTAACAAAGCAATTTGTTCAATTCGTACTGCGACGCCATAACCGGCGATAGTTTCATTGGTTCCAAATTGATAAATGAAGTATTGGATAATAAATATACCAATCGAAACCGTAGCGTTATTTAAAGAAACGGGAATCCCTTGTTTGAGTAATTGACGAATGGAAGTCATTGAGAAACGGCTTTTGAGAAACAATTCACGTTTAAAACCTTGAGATCGAAAGAATGAAATCCCTAAATAAATCGTGCCAAGGAATTGGACAAGGACTGTTGCAAGGGCTACCCCTGCTGTGCCCATTCTTGGTAATCCAAACCAGCCAAAAATAAACATTGGATCAAAGATTAAGTTTAAGAAAAAGCCTGTGATTAAGAAATTCCGAAATGGCTTGGTATTTCCTTGAGCAGATAGTAAACCATTGAAAGTAAAATTTAGAATTTGGAAAACTGCTCCCACAATCACGACATTCATATAGGCTAAACCAGCTTCTAATACCTCACCTGCACCGCCACTTACTTGTAATAACCAAGGAATTGCAAATGGACTAATGATCAATAAAATAAAGGCAATTAATAAAGAAACTAGCAAAGCATT
This sequence comes from Bacilli bacterium, assembly GCA_049419605.1. Taxonomy (GTDB): domain Bacteria; phylum Bacillota_I; class Bacilli_A; order RFN20; family CAG-826; genus UBA970. The sequence goes on along the minus strand of JBMSKF010000007.1, from coordinate 14,883 downwards.
CTTGGCAATTTGATGATAATTTTGTTCATCTTTTTTCCCTAAGGCGATTGCGGCAAGGGCGGTAGAACCGGTGCCAACTCCACTTGCTAACGCAATAGTGATCAAAAAAATAGGAAATGAAATAGTTAAACCAGCAAGCGCAGATACAGAAAGTTGGCCGGCAAAGTAAGTGTCGACCACATTGAATAAAGTGTTAAAAAGAAACCCAATCGATGCGGGAATTGCGATTTGTCTTAAGGCTTTTTTGATGGAGCCTTCTGTTAAGTTGTTTTGTTTCATAACCATAATCATAACATAAGCAATTTTTATCGCTGTTTCTTTATCAATTCACCTATAATAAAGGTGTATGTTTCAAAAATGGATCACTAAATTTAACTGGATTAAATCCTACCCAATCGAAATCTTGATACTTGGTTTTTTATTCTTCCTTGCCATCATGGTGAGATTATCACTTGTGGATTGGGTCTCAGGAGACTATACAAGCTTTCTCAGACCTTGGATGCAGCAAATCGTCAATGGTGGTGGGATTGCAAGTCTAGGTACAAAAATAGGAGACTATACCCCTCCTTACATTTATTTATTGACAATCCTTTCTTATTTTCCTGATTCATCCTCGAATGAACCTTTCTTATATGGCATCAAACTGATTTCCATTGGTTTTGATTTGTTATTAATGATTGGGATTTACTTGAATGCAACGATTTGGCTTAAAGCCTATCATCGTTTATTACCCATGCTTGTTGCCATTGGAAGTTTATTTTTACCCACTGTGCTTATTAACGGAGCCCTATGGGGTCAAATCGATGCGAGTTATACAGCCTTTGGATTGTTTGCCCTTTATTATTTACAAAAGGATAAGCCTTTATTATCTTCCGTTTGGTTTGGAGTCGCGTTTAGTTTTAAACTTCAAACGATCTTTTTCTTGCCTGTTTTTATGCTTTACTTTTGGTACCATCATCGAAGAAAAATCGTGTATGCACTGATTGTTCCATTTATTTATTATGCATTGGCATTGCCTGCTTTCATCGCGGGCAGAAGCTTTTCGGATATTACTTCCATTTATTTATTACAAACTCAAACGTATCCATTGCTTACTTTAAATATGCCAAATTTATATCAATGGTTTCCCAACCAACGATATGATGATTTAAGTTTATTTGCGATTGGATTGTTTACCAGTTTAATGGCGTTGCAATGGTTAGCGATGTTGATGCAAAAAATTGTGTTAAAAAAAGAACATATTCTCATGTATACATACTGGAGTATTTTAATGGCAAACTTCTTTTTACCCGCAATGCATGAGCGGTATTTGTTTGCTGCAGATGTCATCGTTATTTTATTGGTATTACAATATGGTAAAAAATATTATTTTGTCTTATTGACCCAAGTGATTTCATTACTTGCTTATACACCTTTTATCTTTAGTCAAACACCCATTCCCCATGATGAAGTGGCAATAGGATTCTTAATCACGCTTGTGATGGCAACCTATTGGATGTGGTCCTCTTTTAAAAATCCTACAACGATAAAGGAGGTTTAATATGGAAAAAGATGAATTAAGAAAGACGTTAGAGTTGATTGCCTTAAAAGGTGATTTGAATGCAAGACTAAAACAGTATGGTCTTGAAGTGGATGAAGATATGGCTTCCTTTAAATTACTATCAGAGAAGTTTGAAGGGAAAATTGTCCAAGAAACCATTCGTGATCTAGAAGAAGAAACGAGATATACACCTCTCAACCGAAAAGTAACTGTAGAAGTGCAAGCAGGAAATTTTGAAGTGCACTTGCCCATTATTATTGATGAAATTCAAGATGAACTCGTACCTATTATTTATTACATCAAAAAAGACATTCAAAGACTGACAACCATTGGTGGGGTTTTATTAGGAATTGGAAACTTTGTATTAATTTTTGGTGGGCTCTTATCGGAAACTATTTTCTTTAATTCAATATCCTCTGAAGTCTATGCAATCTTGAGTTGGATTTTTATTTGGACAGGGGTAGAACGTTTATTGTTTGATCGTCGCGCTCTCCAATATCGCATTAAACTTCTTAAGCGGCTATTCCACGCGAAATATATTCTGGTCAGAATGACTAATAAAAAGACCAATGCAAAAGATAATTCATCAGAATAAAATTTACCTTTTTTCTTCATTGATTATGTTAAAATTAATCATCTAAGGAGATTAGATATGAATAGATTAATTTTTAAGGTGTTAATGTTTGCTTCCATATTATCCATTGGCATTATGGTGGGTATTTATGGTTTTATGAACAGTTTTAATTACACCGCTCTTACTACAATCCTGATTTCTTTATGGAATGGATTTTTAGCCTATGTCATGGAATTTGCTGCAACATTGGACTTCAATTTAAATGGAGGAAGTGCAGTTGTTGATTACATCATCCTTGGATCTTTAGGTTTATCAATCCTTTTAGCACTGGTTGTATTGGTTAGAGGTTTAATTGTAAAGCGCCCATTGTTAGGCGTGATTGCAGCCCTTTCTGTTATTGATTTATTCGCAATCGGTGTCAGTTCCATTATTTTAAATAATGAATTCACGAATGGTCGTTTTGTTCTTCAATTAGTCAATTTGTTTTCAACTGATCCTATTAATACATTATTCTTTGGAGCAACCTTTGCACTTACCTTACTCGCCTTACTCATGGTTTTTTTACTAGGATTGACATCAAAATCTAAAGTCAAAGTCACTAAGCAACCTAAAGTTGCTACGATTACGCCTAATGTGAATCAAACCCTTCCGCTCCAACCCACACTTCAAGCTGCAGCTCCAACTGTAAATGCCCAAACCAGTTCTTCTAACGATAATTTATCTGAATTAGTAAAAGTCGTGATGCAAGAAGAACTCAATATGATGCGCAATACTCAACAAATTTATCCTAACCCAGCGATGGGCGTTGTAAATAACCCATATGCAACGAGTGTTGACCTTAACTTAGTGAAAAGAATAGTCATCGAAGAACTCGCAAAATTCCAAAGTCAGTATATCTCTAGAGCGGAAGCTCAAGCCTTAATTGCACAAGAAATTGCAATGATTAAAGCGCAACTCAGAATAAAATAAGACTATAAGTCTAAATATAATTGATCGTTATCAATCACGACCTTGTAGGTCGTGATTTTTTCTGGTCCAAAATCAAAATAAATCATTTTACTTACTTCATCAATATCTCCAGAAACGAGATTAAATTTTGCTTGATGCAAGGGGCAGATCACTATGTCTCCTTCAAGTTTACCTTGGTATAAAGAGGCTTCTTGATGAGGACAAGTGTCAGGAATAGCGTAAACATGATTGCCAACAGGTGCAATTAAATAAGGGTGATCACTTAAAATCACACGCCATTTTTTATCTTGTTTGAGTTTCTGATAAGAACCTAAATGGTGCTTCATGGTTTAACGATAATCGAGTGACCTAAATGATGTCAAATAAAAAACATCCATTATGGGGGATAATGGATGTTCTGTATTGGCATACGCCATCACAGCAATGTGGGGGAATCACGAATTGATTGAATTCTTTTCGCGAGATTATTTTATAATAGCACTATGTTAAAGTCAAAGTTAACACTAGAGATTGCAACCATAGAAAATTTAAGTTGGATTATGCAAGCGATCGATTTATGTAGACCAGTTTTAGCAATGCATCAGTCGGGTCAATGGCAAGGTAAAGAACCATCTAAAGAAACGATTGAAATCGATATTAAAAACAAACAATTTTATCTTTTATTTGAAGACCATCAATGTCTTGGTGGAGCTGCACTCTTAAACAAAGATAATGCCTATAATCATCTGCTATCTGGATCTTGGTTGAATCAAGAACCTTATGTGGTGGTGCATCGATTTTTTATTCATCCAACTTTTCATGGAAACCATCTTGGTAGGGAATTACTGAAGTCTATTGAGTCGCATGTTTGGCATCAAGGCGTCCGTAACATTCGCCTTGATACCCATGAACGAAATATCCCGATGAGAAAACTATTAACATCACAATCTTATCAAGAAGTTGGACGAGTCAATTTACCCCAAGCTGGTGAACGTTTGGTTTATCATAAGGTGCGAGGAAATTCATTATGAAAATAAAGGATAAAGTTGTCATCGTTACTGGAGGTAATTCTGGGATTGGCTATTACGCGATTGAAGCATTTCTCAAAGAAGGTGCCTCTGTCGTGATGGCTTCTCGTTCACAAGCTAGAGCAGAAGAAGCAATCAAGAATTTACAGTCATTAGGATTACCGGGAAAAGTCATGTTCATCCCTCTTGATTTAATGACATTACAATCTGTTAAGAACTTTGTTGGTCAATTCAAAAAACAATTTCAAAGATTGGATTTGTTATTGAACAATGCCGGAATTATGTTCGGTGATTATCAACTTACAGAAGACGGATTTGAGTCGCAAATGGCCACCAATCATTTTGGTCATTTTGCACTTACTGGGCAATTATTGTCCATGCTAAATGTCAGTCAAGGTAGAATCGTGAATGTATCAAGTATTGCGCATCGCCGTGGCGAAATTGATTTTGATAATTTACATTTTCAAAAACCAAAATCCTACACACCTTGGGGCGCGTATAGTCGATCAAAACTTGCAAATCTTTTATTTACTTATGAACTTGACCGTCGACTCAAAGCTGCAAATATGCCAGTCAAAGTTGTTGCTGCACATCCTGGTGTATCAAAAACTAATTTGTTATTTAAAAATGCAAAGACTCAACCTATGTATAATTTATTAAAATATGTGATGCCCCTTCAATCTGCAAAGCGTGGTGCTATTCCTAGTATTGAAGCATCATTGAACGAAACCATTCAGGGTGGCGAATATTTTGGACCAAGTGGATGGTTTGAAATCGGTGGAAAAAAAGCACGAATCGTTCAATCTATTCCCTTAAGTCATGATGCAGTTTTGATGAAAAAGTTTTTTGATATTTCTGAAACATTAACAAGCATTAAATTTTCATTCAAATCTTAATTATATTTTGTTTTATTTTATTAAATTTCCTTTACAATATTTGTGATGGAAAAAAAATTTAATCAAAAAATATTAATCATTGGATTTGGCAGTGTTGCACAATGCACACTACCCATTCTTTTTAAGCACATCAATGTGCCATATGATCATGTTACCGTCATGGATTTTGAAGACAAACAAGCGTTATTACAACCATGGATTAATCGTGGCGTCCATTATGTTAGAGAAAAAATTTCCCAAACCAAAATGAGTGCACAACTTGCCAAGTATGTACAAGCAAAAGATATGATTATCGATTTAGCTTGGAATATTGGCGCCGAAGATATCATTCAATGGTGTCATGACCATGATGTGAATTATTTAAATACATCCATTGAGTTATGGGATCCTTATACCCATAGTCATGAAAAACATCCAACGGAAAAAACTTTATATTTCCGACACATGCGTTTACGAAAGATGATGAAGAATTGGACCAAAAAAGGACCCACCATGATTACCGAACACGGGGCAAATCCAGGTCTTATTTCGTCTTTAATCAAACAAGGATTAATCGATATTGCTCAAAAAATGATTAAAGATCTTAAAGTTGTTCACGAAGACAAAGTCATGTTAGAAAGTCTTATTGAGCAAAGGAAATTTAATGAGATTTCTCAACGGATTGGCGTGAAAGTAATTCACATTTCTGAACGAGATACACAAATTTCAAATCAACCTAAACAAGTGGATGAATTTGTTAACACTTGGTCTGTTGAAGGATTTAGAGAAGAAGGCACTACCACAGCAGAAATGGGCTGGGGAACGCATGAAAAACAATTGCCGGATTTAGCTTTTCAGCATGATGAGGGTCCTAAAAATCAAATTTGTTTAGCAAGAATGGGCATGAATACATGGGTGTCAACCTTCGTCCCTCATTATGAAATTAGAGGCATGGTTGTCCGTCATGGAGAAGCCTTTACCATATCTGATTATTTAACCGTTTGGGAAGATCATAAACCAGTTTATCGACCGACTGTTCACTATGCTTACTGCCCAAGTGATGCGGCGATTGCATCCTTGAATGAGCTACGTGGTAATAATTACAAATTACAATCTAAAACAAGAATTATGAATGATGACATCATGCATGGAGAAGACATTCTCGGTGCATTACTCATGGGTCACCCATATCAATCTTGGTGGATTGGATCCATCCTTACCATTCAACAAGCAAGATCATTAGTCCCCCATCAAAATGCCACCACCGTGCAAGTTGCCATCAGTGTTGTTGCAGCAATCTTATGGATGATTGAACATCCGCAAGAAGGATATTTAAATCCTGAAGCTTTACCTCATGACTATATTATTAAAATTGCAAAGCCTTATTTAGGTACCTATATATCACAACCCTTTGACTGGCATCCATTAAAAAATTACTACAATGAATTTAAAGGTTATAATCGGCCACGCATTGATCCTGATGACTTGTGGCAATTCACCAATTTCTTAATTACAGACTTTGATTAGTCCAACGAAAAACCCAAGCAATGCTTGGGTTTTTATTCTTTCTATTTAATTTTTGCCTTCTTCAAATCTTCTAATGAAGGAAAAGAATCGATCGCTCCTGATTTTGTACAAGATAGAGCGGCTACTTCGTTGGCAAAGGTAGCAAAGTCTTTCATCTTGGAAGCACTTGATGCTAATTTAGATTTACTAATTTCAGCTTGCAGGATTTTCACAATGAAAGCACCAATGAGTGCGTCACCTGCTCCGGTTGTATCCACCACTTTAACTTTGGAACCTTTGATGAGAATTGGTTTTTGTTTTGCCTGGTATAACGCAAGACCTTGATCACCCTTAGAAAGAATTAACCAGGTTACTTTTGCTTGGAATACTTTTTCAATAGCAGCTTCTAGCGTCATGTCTGGAAAAATAAAATTTAATTCTTCTTCCGTAACCTTTAATAAATCCACCCCAATCATAAATTCTTTAACCGTTTCTCTGAGGGCGATTGGGCTTGGCCATAGATTGAAACGAAGATTCGGATCAAATGAAATGATTAATCCATTTTTTCTAGCGATATCTAAAGCGTACTCATGAGCTTTTCTAGATAAAGAAGGAACTAGATTAACACTGCCAAAATGAAATATATCATTGGCCTCAAATAAACGAGAATCAATTTCTTCCTTCATTAGAAATAGATCGGCAGCATTTCTTCGATCAAAGGTAAAAGTCCGTTGACCTTTTTTATCGACTTGAACTTTAGCGATGGTTGTATCATGAGAATCTGTCACTCTAACTTGAGAGACATCGACCCCTTTAGACTGTAAAGTTTGTAAGATGATTTTACCTTCATCGTCATCACCAATTTTAGAAATTAAAATACTCTTTTGACCAAGGTTAGCGACTAAGGTCGCCACGTTGGCAGGTGCTCCACCTGCAAATTTTCCAACTAATTTAACGCCTTGTTTGACTTGATCAATTAAGGCTTCACCGATGCTGATGAGTTTTGGCATGTTGGTCTAAGACCTCCTGATAATACGCTTCCCATTTTTCAAGAATGGGGGCGCGTTGATAATGTTCTTTCAACCATGTTGGATGAGCAAGTGATTGCTTATAAAATTGATCATCTTCGCTAAGTTGCTTCATTATTTTAACAAATCCATCGATGGAATGGGCAGATAAATATTGTCCATGGAAAACGGGTTGATAAAGTTCGAGGTCGCGCAGGAGAATTGGTTTATTACATACAGCGGCTTCTAAAACGCTCATCGGCATTAATTCATCAAATGAAGGTAAAAAGAATAAATCACATCCATGATAGAGTTCTTTCATCTTTTCTCTAGGAATAATACCTAAAAATCTTACATTTGCAGGAGGGTTTTCCATCACTTCTTTCAGTTCTTCATATCCTGCTGTTAAACCTTTAAAAGAGAAACCTCCAGCCCAAACAAAATCAAGATTTGGTAATCGTTTGGCTGTTTCAATAAAGTCTAAAACACCTTTTCGATGTTGCACTTGCCCAACCCCTAACACTGTGAAGCGTTTAAATTTCCATGATTTTCTGATGGTTGTACGAGATTCTGTGATGGTAAATTTACTTTCATCCACAAAATTTGGAATAAATTTAATTCTTTCCTTTTTAATTCCCATTTTTACAAGGGGATCAATAAAAATGGGATTGACTACGACTAAATAACTCGCGGTTTGGTAGAATTTTTTAATATACCATTTTAAGATGCCAAAGAATATTCTAGGAAGCTTAATCGAAGTTGCTAAGGTACTTGGTAAAAAGTGGACATACACCACTTTAGGTATACCAATAAATAACATGGCAATCCAATAACGAAAGTTCACGGTATGGATATGAATAAGATCTAGTTTACCCGTCCCTTTTAATACAACATTTAACTTCTTGGATTGTTGAATTAGGTTTAATTGTTCAATATAGGCTGCACCAACGCCTTGACCAGGAACCGACGTTGCTTTGGAAAATACGCCAACTGAAATGACTTTATTATGTTTCACATAAGTCATTATAAAGGAAATTAATCAAATAAAGCGAAAACTGATTGAATTATAAACTTGCAAAGTTAACAAGTGATGAATTAAAGCTCCTTAAGTAAAGATATCTTTCTCTAGCCGCCACAATTTCAGGATCCGTGGTATCTGTTCGAAAGGCTGTTTTTTGATCAGCAGTTAAACCATTATATTGGGTTTCGAGTGTTGACCAACTTAAACCTTCTGCAGTACAAGCGCCTTGTTTATTATCAGTCGTGGCGAGTAGATCAACCGCAAAAGAATAGGTTTGACCGTTAGTTGCGACAACTTCAGCAACCGTCATATTAAAGGCAATACTTTCAATTTGACTGTCCGTTCCACCAGTAGGTAAAAAGGCAAAGTAGGATAGGTTATTGTTGGTGCCTAAAATAGCAAAAGAAGAAGAATTAAAAGTTTGAGAAGTACTCGAAACAGTAGTATTACCCGCAGATGTGCCTGAAATAACAGAATAATTTGCAGCTGTTGAATTAATGATACGTGCGGTACTTCCAACATGAAGTGTGTTGGATTGACCGGTTTTTTGAGTAATCACAATCGAACTAATTGTTCCAGGAAGCGGGTTGATGTTGTAAAGAGCAGATGCGTTTTTTACCAAGTCTAGACTTGCTGTTCCAGTGGTGTTTCGTATAGCATTCTTAATTCCTAAATCAATTTGAACCCCTGACACAGTAATTGAACCTAATATTTCAGAAGTGCTTGCAGTACTTGTACTGACATTTGGAAAATTGGATGGAGTAATGGTAAAAGTTAACGAAGCAGCGCTAACTTCAGTAGGATCATCAACAGTTGTAGGTTGAGAAAAAACAACGCCAACCGCGGTCACCACGAGTAAACTACTCGTTAATAATTTCTTTTTAAATAATGTCATAAAACCCCCTTAAGCGTAATCAAAATAACTAAATTACATAGTTATTGTAAATTTATTATAGGTTTATTAAAAAATAGTGCAATAGTTTACATATATTAACTATTTTGATTCGTTTTTTATCAAATCTTAAACTTAATCTTGTTATAATACTTTAGGAAAAAGGAGAATAATCATGAAAAATTTACTTTACTTTCAATCTGGTGGCCCTACCTCTGTCATCAACACCTCATTATATGGTGTGATCAAAGAAGCGAAAAAGCATCCAGAAATTGGTGGCATTTATGCATCCCTGTATGGAATCGAAGGGGTTCTGAATGATAATTTAATTGATTTAAGACAAGAATCAGATGAAACGGTTGAGTTATTACAACAAACCCCAGGAGCAATTCTAGGAACAGCTCGTTATAAATTAAATAGTGATGTCAATCATCCAGATTATCAAAAAATCTTAACTACTTTAAAGAAATACAACATTGGTTACTTAATGGTCAATGGTGGTAATGACTCCATGGACACATGCCACAAGTTATCGAAGTTGATGAAAGAAGTGGGTTATGATTGCAATGTAATTGGTATCCCCAAAACCATTGATAATGATTTAGCGAACACGGATCACTGCTTAGGATTTCCTTCAGCAGCTAAGTTTGTATTACAAACCTTACAAGATGTGGCAATTGATAACTTGGTTTATAACAAAGGAAAAGTCGCCATTGTTGAAGTCATGGGTCGAAACGCAGGTTGGTTAACTGCAGTTGCCGCCCTTCTAGAAGGTGAAGTAAAAGCCGATCGCATTTATTTACCAGAAGATACCTTTAACTTGGAAACATTTTTAGAAGAAGTTAAGCAAGTTTATGAAAAAAAGAAAAAAGGTTTGTTTGTGATTTCAGAAGGCATTCTTGCCCAAATGCCTCACCAGGGTAAAGAAGTCGATGGATTTGGTCACGTGCAAATGGGAGGCGTTGCCTATCAATTAGCCCAAATTGTTAAAGAACGTTTTGGCTACAGTACTAGACCCATTGAGTTTTCTTTAATGCAACGTGCTGCTGCTCAATATATTACGCTTGTGGATTCTAAAGAAGCGATTAAGGTATCTGGAATCGCCGTTAAAAAAGCGGTGAAAGGTAAGACAGACTCTATGGTCGTCATTTCTCGTAAGAGTGATGAACCATACAAAGTCAGTTATAAATTACAAAAGTTAAATAAGATTGCCAACGTTGAAAAGAAACTTTCACCGGAATGGGTCATGGATGTCCATGGTGAAGGTACATTAATGAAGCAGTATGTTCGCCCATTATTAAAAGGTAGCCCCAAATTCGTCTATGAAAATGGCTTAATAAAACGCGCAATTCTTAAAAAAGTTAAGGTGAAGTAAAGATATTAAATGAACCGAGGTCAACAACCTCGGTTTTTTATTTGTATAATAAAGTTAATGTCATCATCCCAACCTACATCACCAAATCGTATGAATTATTATCGAGCCTTTTTAAAAAGCTCGGTTGGCGTTTTCTTATGGAAATTATTTAAAATCAAACCTATAACCAATCGATTTTTATCTCATAAAAAAATCACGCTTGAAAAAGGAAACCAAACATTAAAAACTTTCATTGAAAAAGGTGAACCCTTTGCAGCGGTACGCATAGGTGCGGTAGAAATGGGTGCGATTCATAATTACGAAAAGATCCTACTTGGTTTGAAAAAAACCTTTAAACCTATCGTTAAATGGAGCATGAAAAATAATGCAGGCTTTTTTCCCACAGATGATAAATCCTTAACGTATTATGCGAAGCATTTTATGAAAGAAGCAAAGAAGACTGATGTCTTTGGGGTCTCAGGTATTCATATGGAAGGATATATGTTTCAAAGGTATTTTCATTCACCTCATATCATTCAATACGAGTCCTTTGAACCTCTTCGAGGTGACTGGATTCAAAGTCTGGAAGGAAAAAAGGTTATGGTTGTGTCACCATTTGCAAATGACATCAAGAAACAATATCAACAAAAAGATAAACTTTTTCCTAAAGGTGTTTTACCTAATTTTAAATTGATTACAGTGACTGCCGTGCAAACCATCGGCGATCAAGTTGATAAAAGGTATGTGAATTGGTTTGAGGCTTTAGACGCGATGAAAGTTGAAATCATGAAGCATGATTTTGATATTGCACTTATCGGTGCGGGTGCTTATGGTTCGCATTTATGTTGGTTTGTAAAAACCATGGGACGACAAGCCATCCAAACTGGAGGTGCGACTCAAACGATGTTTGGTATTATGGGGAGAAGATGGGAATCTCGTCAGCACGTCAAGCAATATTGGAATGAAGCATGGATACGCCCTAGCGAAAAACCATTAGGGGCAGAAAAGGTGGAACATGGCGCGTACTGGTAAAAAAGATATGATGCACCTTGAATGGAAAAAACTGTATCCAGTTTTGATCACGCAAATGTTAACCTTGGTTGGCTTTCAATTTTTAGGAATTCCCTCTGTCTATTTACTCATCGCCCTTGCCTTGGGTTTATTTTTATTTATTTATAATTTTCGCAAGTTAACGGACTACCAACGAACTGATCTTGGTTTGATGTTGACAAGCATGACGATCTTTACATTGTTTATGGGCATTTCCCCACTGTATTTAGAATCAGGAAGTTGGTTACGTAATAGTCTATTGTCACTTGGATTCTCTGGTGTATACCTTTTAGGATTTTTCGCGGTGAAGTATTATCGATTGACATATGCCTCTATGTTTAAACCATTGCTTATCGGTTTAGCTGCTTTTGTGGGTCTTAACCTTTTGTATACGCTTTATCGTTATTTACCTTGGTATCGTCTAATTTATGCAGGTCAAGTGATTTATGTTGATGGTGAAGTTTATGTCGTCAGTGAAGAAGTGAAATGGTTGATCGGTCTACAATTTGTAGAATTTAAGATTGCCTATATGGAGTTTTACTTAACCTTGTTGATGATGCCATTATTAGCCCATGTTCATTTATTACAAAAACCTAAACAACTTTGGTCATCATGGAAACAACATCTTTGGTGGATGTTTCCTTCGATGATTTCTTTACTCGGTGTCTTCTTTTTACCAACACTCACACCTTTATGGGTCACCGCGATCCTTGGATGTGGATGGTGGCTTGTTCTCTCGTTACCAACTTGGTGGAAACAAAGACCTACGTTAGTAAAACCTATTGTGATAGGTGTTTTATCTTTCTTCGGAGTGATGGTCGTTTTATTTTTCATCGATACTTATGATGGGTTAGGCATCGGCACATGGATTAAACAAATTGGGCCTTTAGAACGTATCTTAGATTTCCCCTTGATCGAAGGGTACCAAATTGTGTTAAGAAGTATGTTTGAAAATCCTTTCGGTGGTTTTGCTCCCATCATTATTAATGGTCAATATCGAACCACAACATACTCCATGGTGTTTGATACCTTGCATCAAGGTGGCATCTTTGCATGGATTGGCTTGATCATCATAGGCATTTTCTATTTCAACCAACTTGTTGAATTTAGTAAAGAAAAGCAAATTGATCCATCATTAAAAATGACGATTATTTTCTTTGTCTTCGCCTTTATTCTTTATCAAACGTTTAATACTCAACTTTATCCTTGGGTCCGTGAACTTGAACGAACCACACCGAGATTAATGTTTGATGAGCCTCTATGGATCGTGATATTTTTCTTAATGGGAACGATGATGATTGATCCCTTTGTGGGGTTATTAAAATTGGATTCATCCTCAAAGGTGACCGCGACCACCATAACCAAACAAGAAGGAACGAAATCGATTAAAAAGTCGCCGAAGGGAACAAAACTTCGTAAAGGAAAATCCCCGTCAATGTTTGCAGATCATTGGAAGGTAGTGGACTAACAATTCGATAAGTGAAGGCGAAACCAATCATGCCTTCTAAGGTGTTTTCAGGCAAGGTAATTTGATAATAACCGGGGTAAAATGACGTCACCAAATCGGTTATTTCTAGATTGATTTCAATTGCATTGAATCCATTTTCAGTTTGTTTAAAGATGGTGAATTGTACTTCTAAATCGCGAATATGTTCGGCACCAGCATCGGTATCAGCGCCTGCTTTCATAAATAAACCAATTGTTTGAACATTGGAGTATTCTAATGGTGAAGGAAATACATAACCCATTCCTGTCGGTCTTAATTGCAATCTAGATTTCGATAATCGTTGCGCATCCGTGCAGTAAAGAATACCATCAAATAATTTGGATTCGATACCATAACTGACATCAGGTAACGCTAAACTTAATTTATGGTTGAGAGCGAATTGGTCTCCGTTGGGATCATCTTGCGTGGTAGGAATCGTTTGGTTAACTTGCGAAGCATCAAAATTATAGGTGGCGATTACATCATTGATTTGACTAGGAGAAAAGGTAGAAGATAAAACTTGGTCGTTGTAATAATTATTTTCAAACACATTTGTGTGGTAAAGCGAACGTTGATATACAGAGGCAACATCGGCCCCACAGGCGGTTAATAAAACACTGGAAACAATGATTGTTAATCGACTATTGAATAATTTCTTCATCAAGACTTAACCATCCTCCCATGATTGTATCAACAGTGTCATCTGCTAGTTTCAATGTACCTTTTGCAGGTGTAAAGGTCAATTCTGAAAAATAAATCTTGCCATCAATATTATAAAGATCAACCCGGACAAATGGATAAGGAGCTGCTAATTTTTCTGCAAGTTGCAGCATCGCTTGGAATTGAGGCGGTTCAATAATGGGATAATCAGCAGATTTCCATCCATTAAATTGTGCGCCAGGGAACGGCGTCCAATTTGAAAGTAAATGAGTATAACGGATATCAGATCCTCGTCCTGTCACAACATAAAGATATTTAGCTTGTCCATGAAAAACATGGATTTTATATTCGATGGGTAAACTTGTCTCCACGCCTAAGTATTTTTCAATGAGAATCTTTCTAGGAATCGGTGAATAATGTCTTTCTAACGTTTTCAAACCATAATCGGTTTTCAGCCAGCGGTTAAATTGTCGTTTAAGTTGGTTATAGTCTGCAGCCTTCTTATCTAGAATGATGCGATTAAATCCTGAAGCATGACTACACTTGATCACGAATTGCTTCGGCAATCGTTTCCAAGGAATATCTTCAAATCGTTGGTAAATACCATACGTAGGAATGAGGTAAGTTTTTAAACCTTTTTCTTTTAATATCTCTCTAACAGCGACACGGTCACTTCCGCGAATAACAAGTGGGTCTTTTGGAAAAACAAAATGACGCAAGATTTGTAATTTTTCTGTATATCGTGTTGGTGAAGTTAGTTTTAAAGTTGTACCCGTGATGTAGCGATATTGCAGTTTTAAATAGGTTAAGGGTGAAAAGCGAATTAACCACCAACGAAAAGGCGTAAACAAGATTCTTAATAAAGTGGGTAGGGCACGTTTTGTCGTCATTATCTCTATTATACCGAATCGTTTATAATGTCGTTAAGATGAGAATTTTAGT